>DATEZA010000319.1:0-71617 GCA_035255945.1 Thermoanaerobaculia bacterium | reverse complement strand
GATCGCGCCGCCACCCACCCGGGTCCCTCGACTACGCTCGGGATGACGTTGCAGGTTCATCGCGGATCCCGCAAGGCGATCACCGCGCCGACGCCGAACACCATGCCGAGCATCGTCAGCGAGGTGCGCAGCTTGTGTTTGCCGAGGCTGATGACGGCGCCCGTAAAGGCCGATATGACGTCATCCCGAGCGTAGTCGAGGGACCTGGGTGGGCGTAAGGCAGGGCCGATCGCGCCGCCGCCCACCCGGGTCCCTCGACTACGCTCGGGATGACGTTGCAGGTTCATCGCGGATCCCGCAAGGCGATCACCGCGCCGACGCCAAACACCATGCCGAGCGTAGTCGAGGGACCTGGACGGGCGTAAGGCAGGGCCGATTGCGCCGCCACCCACCCGGATCCCTCGACTACGCTCGGGATGACGTCGCAGGTTCATCGCGGATCCCGCAAGGCGATCTCGTCGCCGTCTTTCAAGCCGTTGTTCACGATGATGCGTCCCGCGGTCGACGTGCCGAGGGTCACACGCTGCGGCACGAAGCGTCCGTTGCGGCGGACGAACACGACCTGCTCCCCCGCATTCGCAAACACGGTCTGCCGCGGCACGGCGATGACATCGTTCTGCGCGGCGAGTGTGACCGTCGCGCGTGCACGTGCGCCGGGCTTGAGCGTGATGCCACGGCCCGGCTGCAGCTTCAGTTGCACTTCGAAGTACTGCACCGGCACGTCACGGAATCGCGGCTTCGCGACTTTGCTCATCGACGAAACCACTGCCGGAATCGGCGTGCCGGGCGCGGACTCGATCGTCACGGTCGCGCGATCATCCTTCGTCACGCCGCCGGCATCCGCTTCGAGCACGAACACGACCGCTTTCATCGCGCCGGTCTTCGGCATGTCAGCGATTGGCGTACCGGGCCACACGGTCGATCCGGCCGCGGGGAGATCGCCGCGCCAGTCGCGCTTGAGCACGAGCACGCCGTCGTGCGGCGCGGTGACGACGAGTGCGTTCAGCGCGCGCTGCGCCTGCGCGACGCTGAAGTCGGCCTTGCGTTTGTCGATGCCGATCAGCGCTGCGTCCGCGCCGGCGACATTGTCTTTGATCGTGCGCACGCTGCGGCTGTAATCGCGCTTCTGCTGCGCGAACGTCTTGTCGATGTCCGACTCGACGCGTTGATAGCGCGAGTAGATGTCCGCATCTTCGAGATGAATCGCCTGCGCGACTTCGAGCTCGTGCTCCGCCTGCAACGCGTCGCGCTCGAGGTTGTGCGCGCCGGCGGTGCGATCGACATCGTTGCGCGTCGCGCGATTGGACGCCTTCTGCTGCGCGATCGAGCCGTTGAGCAGCGCGGTCTCGAAATCGGTCGGGTCGAAGCGCACCAGCACATCGCCCTGATGCACGAAGATCTGATCGTCGGCGATCCAGCCGATCTTCATCGGCTGTTGCGCGTCGTTCGGCGCGGTGATCGCCGTGGCCTGCTCCGCCTCCACAGTTCCCTCGGCGGTGACATGCCGCACGACATCCTGTTTGTGCACGACGACGGTCGGAATGCTCGCAGGCGAGGAGCGAGCCGCAATGACCACGCTCGCGAGGAGCGCGACAACCGGCACGACTGCGATCCACGCGCGGCGCTTCATTCGGCCGACTCCTTCGTTGCCTGCTGCCGCACGACTTCATCGCCGGGACTCAAGCCGCGCAGCACTTCCGCGACTTCACCATTGCGCCGCCCGATCGTTACGAGCTTCGTCTCCATGCCGAACGGCGTGCGGCGAACGACGGTCAGCGACTGTCCCTCGATCTGCAGTGCTTCGACCGGCACGACCGTCGCGCCGGCGACGCGATTCGTCTCGATCATTCCCTGGAATCGCATGCCGGGCCGCATCATCGCGGGATCGCTGCGATCGAGCTTGATCGACACCGTCATCACCTTCAGCGCCTTCTTCGAGCCTCGCGCGCGTTGCACGGTTTGGCCGACCGACATGACGCGGCCGTGGTACTCGTTGTCGGGATGCGCGTCGAGGCGGATCGTGGCGCGCTGGCCGACGAACACGCGTCCTGCGTCCGATTCATCGACTTCGCCCCGCGCCGACATGCGTGCGAGATCCGGAATCTCGATCACCCGCTCGCCGGCCCATGTCGAGTCGCCGACCTTCTTCTTTTCGTTGCGCCAGTTGACGCAGTAGACGACCGTGCCGTCGCGCGGAGCAACCGCGGTCAGCCGCGCGATGCTGGTCTCGATTGACGCCACACGCGTGCGCGCCGAGGCGAGCTTCGATTCGAGCAGCTGCAGCTTTTCCTGCGTCGAGGTCTTCATCGACGCGAGCTTCGAACGCCGGATGCGGATCTCTTTCCGCAGTGACTCGCGCTCGATCTCCGTCTGCTTGCGCTCGTTGCGTCCGACGAGATCCGGCGGCGCGTCGAGCTTGAGCTCCGCCTTGCGCGTCTTCGCCTCGGCATCATCGAGCTTGAGCTGCTCGTCCTTCTGCGCGACCTGCAGATCGGCGCGCGTCTTCTCGATCTCCTTCGCGGCGGAATCGGCTTCGGCACGAAATTCCTGGAGCCGGCGATTGAGCTCGCTCGTATCGAATGCGAGCACCGGCTGTCCGTGCTTCACATCGGTGCCTTCGGGCACGAGCATCGAGATCTTGAAGTCCCACACGTCGGGAACGATCGGCGGTCCGAGGGAGCTGGAGCTCGAGGATTCGAGCTCGCCGGTGACGTCGACGCCGAGGATCAGATCGTCTTTGCGGACCTTCACCCATTCGCCTGCGTGACTCGCCGCGATCTTCGAGCGAACCGCGCCGACGGTGAGAATCGCGAGCACGATCGCGGCGGCGATCAGAACGCGTCGCTTCATCGCTCTTCCTCCACGCAAGCTTTGCTGTTGCACGGCCCGAGCTTCACCTCGCGGCTCGCCACTTTCGGCTTCGCGCCGGACATGTCGATCAGCTCGCGCGGCACGAGCAGCGCGTTGCGGCGCAGCACGCGCGAGATCGACACCTGCACGGAGTAGCCGGGATGCAGGAGCGTGTCATCGAGCCGATCGAGCTTGATGATCGTGCGGAAACCGCGGCGCAGACTCTGTCGCGCGAGCTCCTGCGCGACCGGCGCAATCGAAACGACTTTGCCTTCGTAGCGGCGCGCTGGATATGCATCGACGACCACCGTCGCGCGATCGCCTGCTTGTACGGCACCGTCATCGACGTCCGACAACATCGCCACGACCTGCATGCTGCTGAGATCGGGGATGCGCGCGAGCGACATGCTGACCCATGCGCGATCGCCGACCTGCAACCGCCGCGGCTCGAACGCCGCGTCGCTGACGAGCACCAGTCCATCCTCGGGCGCGGTGAGCGTGAGCGAATCGATCGAATGCTGCGCATATTCGAGCTCGCGCTTCGCCGCTTCGACCGCGAGCTCGAGATTGCGGGTGTCCGCCGCGGTGCCGCGCGTCGCGGAATCGAGCGATGTCTTCGCTTTCTCCGCCTCGTTCGTTGCGCGCTCGAACGCGAGCTGGCGATCGCGCAGCTCCTTTGCGGAGATCACGCTCGCCGGCACTTCGGTATTCAGCCGTGCCTTCTCCATGTCGGCGCGCTTGCGATCGAGCTCGAAGCGCTTTTCGAGGAGGTCGGCGTTCATGCGCGCACGCGACTCCGCGAGCTCGTGCTCCGCGGATTGCAGCGCGGCGCGCTTCTGATCGAGTGTCGCGCTGACGGCGGTGTTGTCGAGCTCCACGACGCGGTCGCCACGCTTGACGCGCGAGCCGTCGTCGATCAGCCAGCGGATCGTCGTCTGCCAGTTCTCCATCCGCGGAACGGTGATGGTGATGCCGCGGCTCGCCTGCAACTCGCCGGTCAGCGTGACGACATCGACGAGATCGCCGCGCGTGAGCTTTCCCCCGGCGGGACGCGGCGATCCACTCGCCGGCGCGCCGCATCGCAGCGCGGCCAGCGCGAAGACCGCGACCAACAGCGGTATTTTTCGCATTCCTTGTGGAATGAGACTACTGCCGAAATGAAAAGTCACAAAGGATGTGACGAACGGCGGGTGGGGTGGGTTAGCTGGCTCCGGCAGTAGGACTCGAACCTACGACCCACGGATTAACAGTCCGTTGCTCTACCAACTGAGCTATGCCGGAGTACTCACTCGAAAGGCGCCGAAAAATAGCACTGCGGTCGGGACCCGTCAAGGCGTGCAAATCCGCAAAACCGAGGGCGTTTGGAGTTTATTCACCGAAGCGCGACGCGTGTGACGGCGGCGCAGGCGTACAACTCCGACATGCGTACAGCACTGCTCGTCATGCTCCTCGCCACGACGACGGCGGCCCGCGATCCGCTCGCCGACGACATCGCGAAATGGCACGCGTACCTCGAGTCGGTGAAGGACACGACGGACGAGCGGCAGAAGCAGATGACCGAGGGAATCGCGCCGATCTTCGCGCGCGCCGAGGCCGCGTTCAAGGAAGGACATCGCGAGCTTGCGCTGCAACGGCTGGCGTCCGCACGCGTTCAGCTCGCGGCCGCGGAGTTCGTGATGGCGCGGCCGAAATCGGAGCGAAGCGACCAGGCGCGGTTCGAAGCGGAGTGGAAGCGTGCAGGTCATGAGCTGCGTGATGATTTGCGTCCGACACCGGCGAATGCGTTCGCTTCGCTGCACCCGGCCGCCGTTCGCGCGCAAGCCGAGGCGACGCAGCCGCAGGTGAAGGCGTTCTACAACGCGAGTCTCGAGTACTCGCGCAACACCGATCCGTTTGCAGGGCTCTACTACGTCGGCAATGCGTTCGCGCAGAAGCAGCTCGCTGCGTTGTGCCGCCAGATGTCGACGCCGGCGTCGCAACAGGCGCCGCCGATTCGATCGATCGCGATTGAGATCGCGTCGCTGCAGCACGAGCTGTTGAAAGCGTATCGTCCGCCCGCATCGATCGATCGACATTCGGAGTTCATCGGCGCGAGCGCGTTGCTGAAGGAAGCGCGCGATCTCGATGCCAGCGGGCTTCGATACGGCGCGCTGCTTCGCTATCTGCAGGCGGTGTTGCGGACGGCGCCGCTGCTGCCGCCGCTAGCCACGTCGGATGTCACGGCGAAGCTGAACGAATTCGAAGCGCGAATGACCGGCTCGATCGATCACACGATCGCTCGACAATTTCTCGACGCGGCGCGCATGGATCCGGCGAACGCCGCGGTCATCGCGAACGAAGTGCTGCCGCGCTACTTCGCGGCGATCGGACCCGCACCTGCCGCGCCGAAGAACGTGACGCCGGCCGTCACCGTCACGCTCGTCCGCTGGCCGTTCACGTGAAACATCTCCGATCCAGCAGGTCTGCTGGCACAGAGCGCAGTCGAAGAGTTCAACGGAAAAGCGCGATTCGTGACGGAGAACTACGGCGAGTCGAAACTGGCGAAGCGTTACGGCGTGACGCGCTATCCGGCGCTGTTCGTCGATGACGTGCTCGTCGCGACGCCGAACGATTTCGGTTTCTACGGCAAAGACAAACCGACCGAGGGCTCGCGATACGCGCCGCTGAAATCGGCGACGGCGCACGAGCGGCTGCGCTCCGACCTCACGCGCATGATCTCGCTGCTGATCGACGGCAAGAAAGAGTCCGCGCGCAAAGTCGCGGCGCCATCGAAAGGAAATGCGCTCGCCGCATTGCCGGAGTTCACGATCACGGATCTGGATGGAAAGAAGTTGACGCGGGCCGATTTGAAAGGACGCGTCGTGCTCGTCGAGTTCTGGGCGACATGGTGCCCGCCCTGCCGCGGCACGCTTGCGTGGCTCGGCGACGTGAAGAAGAAGTTCGGCAAGCACGTGGCGATCGTCGCGCTGGCAGTCGAATCGGAAGAGCCGAAAGTGCGGCAACTGACGAAGGAATTGCACGTTCCGGTGACGTTCGCGATGGGAAATCCGGACCTCGTCCGGCAGTTCGGCGACATCGGCGGACTGCCGACGCTCTTCCTCTTCGACCGCAACGGCAAGGCGGTCACGACCTACTTCGGCGCACCGCCGACGCTGCATCAGGAGGCTGAGACGAAGATCGCGCGGCTCGCTCACATGTAGGACAGGCGCACAGACTACAATCCGCGGCAGACATGTCGCGCGAGATCGTGATCAACGCAACGAAGCACGAGTCGCGCATCGCCGTTCTCGACGAAGGCCAGGTCGTCGAGCTGTGGGTCGAGCGGACGCGGCACCGAACGATCGTCGGCAACATCTACAAAGGCCGCGTCACCAAAGTCCTCCCCGGCATGCAGTCCGCCTTCGTCGACCTCGGGCTCGAACGCGACGCATTCCTGTACGTTTCCGATGTCATCGAAGACCTCGAGGACTTCGACGAATCGAACGACGAGCTGCACCTCGATGAAGTTCCGCAGCGTCCCGAGGCATCGATCTCGGATCTGCTGCGCGAGGGACAGGAGATCGTGGTGCAGGTGTCGAAGGACACGATCGCCGGCAAAGGCGCGCGTATCACGAGCCACATCACGCTGCCCGGACGCTTCCTCGTCTACATGCCGACGGTGAATCACATCGGCGTGTCGCGCCGCATCGAAAACGAAGCGGAGCGGCAGCGCTTGAAGGACATGCTCGAAACGATCCGGCCGCACGGCACCGGCGGATTCATCGTGCGCACCGCGGGCGAGGAACGCAATGAAGACGAGTTCCGCGCCGATCTGAAGTACCTCACCGATCTGTGGGATCAGATCCGGCGCCGCGCGGAGAAAGTGTCGGCACCGACGGCGATTCATCACGATCTCGATCTCGTCCTGCGCACCATCCGCGACGTGCTCTCGCCGGAGTTCAAGAGCGTATGGGTCGATTCGGTCGATCAGTACCAGCGCATCGTCGAGTTCCTCGATCAGATCCAGCCGATTCTCGTGCCGCGCGTCCGGTTGTTCCGCCGCGAAGAGCCGATCTTCGACGAGTTCGGGATCGAGCCGGAGATCGCCAAGGCGCTGAAGTCGAAGGTCTGGCTGAAGTCGGGCGGCTACATCGTCATCAATCAGACCGAAGCGCTCGTCGCGATCGACGTGAACACGGGCAAATACGTCGGCAAGCGCAATCTCGAAGAGACGGTGTTCCGCACGAATCTCGAAGCAGCGAAAGAGATCGTTCGCCAGATCCGTCTCCGCGACCTCGGCGGCATCATCGTCCTCGACTTCATCGACATGGAGGAGCCGCAGAATCGCGCGCGCCTTTTCGAAACGCTGGAGAACGAGATCAAGAAGGATCGGTCGAAGACGAAGATCCTGCAGATCTCGGAGTTCGGCCTGATCGAGATGACGCGCAAACGTGTGCGGCAATCGCTGGAGCGCTCGCTGACGCAGGCGTGTCCGTACTGCGCGGGCTCGGGACGGATCAAATCGAACACGACGATCGCGCTCGAGATCTGGCGCGAGCTGATGAAGCTGCGCGATCTGCACGAAGGCCAGGACGTGATCGTGCGCGTGAATCCGGTGGTCTATTCATCGATGCAACCGGGCGATCCGATCTTCGAGGAAACCGAGCGCAACCTCGGCATCCATCTGGTGTTCAAGCCGGATGACTCGCTGCATCACGAGCAATTCGACGTGATGCGGATCTGACCGGCATGGCGTGTGCAGTTTGAGGGTTCGTGAGAAGTAGCATGGCCCTCGAAGATACGTTCACGAACCTCGCATCTTTCCTGAACAGTCTGGACACCGAGGGAGAGCAGAAGCTCGAGCTGTCGCACTCGCTCGTGATCATCTGTCCGGACTGCGGGAAGAACATCGCCTTTCGGGGACGCTGCCCGAAGTGCGGCGGCAACAGCTGGATTCCGGCGGGGAACGGCGGCGGCGTGTTCGAACGGATGAAGGCGCAGCGCTGGCGCCGCATGATGAGTGAGCCGGACGAAGAGCCGAACTAGCCGTTACGGCTTATTCGAGCCCTTCGCGCACGTGCTCCTCTTCCAGCAATTTGCGGAAAAGTTGCTCGTACTCTGTTGATCCCGGCGCGGGCGGCTTCTTGATCGTCGCGACCTTGCGGCGGACGTTCTCCTCGCGCTCTTGCTCGCGACGCAGCTCGTCATCGAGCGCATGCGCGATCGCCTGACGCACGGCCTCGCGATCCTTGAGCAGGACGACCGACTGCGCGCGCGTCAGCACTTCGAGAAGATCGCGCGCGAGCTGGTTGACCCGCTCGCGCGACATTTTCAGCATCGGATGATTATTGCACCGGCTCTTCATCGGGCGTCGGCGAATCAGGCGGCGTCAGGCTTTCAGTCTCTTCACCTTCAGACACGACTTTGACAGCGGCGACGACGCGATCGTTCTCGTCGAGATTGATCACGCGCACGCCCTGCGTCGAGCGCCCCATCGGACGGAGATCGGCGACGTTCGTGCGAATGATCATCCCCTGCTCGGTGATGAGCAGGATCTGTTCGTCGCCGACGACGTGCGCGATGCCCGCGACCTTGCCGTTCTTCTCGGTGATCTTGATGTTGATCACGCCCGTGCCGCCGCGGCTCTGCAGGCGGTACATCGAGACCGGGGTCCGCTTGCCGAAACCTTTTTCGGTGACGGTGAGCATCTGGCCGCGCGTGTCGGTGGTGTCGATCACTTCCTCGTCCGACTCGCTCTCGGCTTCTTCGACGACCGCGTCTTCCGGTGCTGCGACTTCGTTCGACGCCGGCAGCACATCCATCTCGACGACGTGATCGTCGCCGCGCAGCGTGATCGCTTTCACGCCGGCCGCGCCGCGTCCCATCGGACGCACATCCGATTCGTGGAAGCGGATCGCGCGGCCGTTGTGCGTGCCGACGAAGACTTCGCTGTTGCCGTCGGACAGACGCACGGCGTAGAGATCGTCGCCTTCGTTGATGTCGATGGCAATGATGCCGCTTGCCCGCACGTTCGAGAACGACTCGAGCTCGGTCTTCTTGATCTTGCCGGCGCGCGTCGCCATCACGACGTACTTCGCTTCGGTGAAGTCCTTGACCGTCAGCAGCGCGCGGACGTTCTCGCCCTGCTCGACCTGCAGCAGGTTCACGATCGCCTTGCCGCGCGCGTTCGACGCGACTTCCGGAATCTGGTGCACCTTCAGCCAGTACAGCCGGCCTTTGTCCGTGAACACCAGCACGTACGAATGCGCGCTCGCGACGAAGAGGTGCTCGACGATGTCCTCTTCCTTCGTCTGCATGCCGATGCGGCCTTTGCCGCCGCGGCGCTGCGAACGATAGAGCGACAGCGGCGAGCGCTTGATGTAGCCGCCGCGCGACACGGTGATGACCATGTCTTCGTCGGCGATCATGTCCTCGATCGTGATGTCGCCGGCATCGGGGATGATCTCGGTGCGGCGCTTGTCGCCGTACTGCTCTTTGATCTCGTGCAGCTCGGTCGAAATGATGTCGAGCACGAGCTTCTCGGACGCGAGGATCTCTTTCAGTTTCGCGATGAGCGCGAGAACTTCCTCGTACTCCTGCACGATCTTGTCGCGCTCGAGTCCAGTGAGTCGCTGCAGCCGCATTTCGAGGATCGCCTGCGCCTGCACTTCGCTGAACTCGAACTTCGAGACGAGGCCTTCTTTCGCTTCCGGCGGCGTCTTCGCGGAGCGGATCAACGCGATCACTTCGTCGAGGCGATCGAGCGCTTTGACCAGCCCCTCGAGGATATGAGCGCGCTCTTGCGCCTTGCGCAATTCGAAGCGCGTGCGGCGGACGACGATCTCTTTCCGATGCTCGACGAAGTGACGGAGCATCGTGGGGAGCTCCATCACCTCGGGCTTGTTGTTGACGATCGCCAGGAAGATGATGCCGAACGTCGTCTGCATCTGCGTCTGCGAATAGAGGTTGTTCAGCACGACCTCGGCAATTTCGCCGCGCTTCAGCTCGATGACGACGCGAATGCCTTCGCGGTCCGATTCGTCGCGGATGTCGGTGATGCCTTCGATCCGCTTGTCCTTCACCAGCTCCGCGATTTTTTCCTGCAGGCGCGCCTTGTTCGTCATGTACGGAACTTCCGTCACGACGATCTGCTGCTTGTCCTGCTTCTTCGATTCTTCGATGATCGCGCGGGCGCGGACCTGGATGATGCCGCGGCCGGTCTCGTACGCCTGGCGGATTCCGTCGATGCCGTGAATGAAGCCGGCCGTCGGGAAATCGGGGCCGGGCATGACGGTCATCAGCTCCTTCACCGTCGACTTCGGGTTGTCGATCATCATCAACACGGCGTCGATCACTTCGCCGAGGTTGTGCGGCGGGATGTTCGTGGCCATGCCGACCGCAATGCCGGAAGAGCCGTTCACGAGCAGGTTGGGGAACTTCGCGGGCAGCACCGACGGCTCGCGCTCGGTGCCGTCGTAGTTCGGGACCCAGTCGACCGTTTCCTTGTCGATGTCGTCCCGCATCAGCTCTTCGGCGAGCCGCGTGAGACGGACCTCGGTGTAGCGCATCGCCGCGGGGTTGTCGCCGTCGAGCGAGCCGAAGTTCCCCTGCCCGTCGACCAGCATGTAGCGCATGGAGAATTCCTGCGCCATGCGCACGACCGAGTCGTAGATCGCCGAATCGCCGTGCGGGTGGTACTTGCCCATCACGTCGCCGACGATGCGCGCCGACTTCTTGTACGCGCGGCCGGCGGTGTTCCCCTGCTCGTACATGCCGTAGAGGATGCGGCGATGGACGGGCTTGAGGCCGTCGCGGACATCGGGAAGCGCGCGGCCGATGATGACCGACATCGCGTAGTCGAGATACGACTTGCGCATCTCGTCTTCGATGTTTACGGGCAGTTTTTGATCGTTGAATTGCGTGTAATCAGAATCGGCCATTTTTATAACGTGTCCGTGACCTGAAACGGCAGCCCGCTCGACTGACGGGTCCCTCGCCGTCTGCGCGGCTCAGGATGACACCTGGGTTAGATATCCAAATTTTTCACTTCGAGTGCGTTGTCCTGAATGAATACGCGGCGTGGCTCGACCTGATCGCCCATCAGGATGGTGAACAGCTCCTCGGCGCCGACGGCGTCCTCGATCGTCACCTGCAGCAGGCGCCGCGTCTCGGGATTCATCGTCGTGTCCCACAGCTGCTCGGGGTTCATTTCGCCGAGGCCTTTGTAGCGCTGGATGGAGAGCCCTTTTTCAGCGCGGCGATAAATCTCGGAGATCAGATCGTCGACGCGGGCGAAGTTCGTCGATTCGCCGTCGTGCTCGAGCGCGTATGGCGGCAGGCCGAACGCGGAGAGCTGCTCGTACGCCTTCGCCATCTGGCGGAACTCGTACTGCGTCAGCAGCTCGTTGTTGATCACGACCTTGCGTCCCGTGCCGTTGCCGCCCGCCGAGAACTGCACGATCGGCGTTTCGGTGACTTCGTCGGTCATCGGACGAACGTGCTCGAATCCGTGCGCGGTGAGCGCGCGCGTGAGCGAGTCGACTTTGTCCGGATCGGCCAGCGCGGTGCGGTCGCTGAAGCCTTCCGCAAAGAGCACGTCGAGTGCTTCACCAGGCATTCCGCGTGACTGCAGCTTGCGAGCGTGCGAGCGGTACTCCTCCATCCGCTGCAGCATCGTGACGAGCGTGTCGCCTGCGAGCGCGCCGCCCGCCTGCGGCGTGACGCGCACACTCGCGGCGATGCGGTTGAGCAGGAAGCGCGACTTCTCGGTCTCGTCCTTGAGGTACGTGTCCTTCTTCCCTTGCGAGACTTTGAACAGCGGCGGCTGGGCGATGAAGAGATGCCCGCGATCGATCACTTCGCGCATGTAGCGGAAGAAGAACGTGAGGATCAGCGTGCGGATGTGCGAGCCGTCGACGTCGGCGTCGGTCATGATGATGATCTTGTGGTAGCGGAGTTTGGCGACATCGAAATCGCCGGAGCCGATACCGGTACCGAGGGCCGTGATCATCAGGCGGATTTCCTCGGAGGACAGCATCTTGTCGAGACGCGCGCGCTCGACGTTGAGGATCTTGCCCTTGAGCGGAAGCACTGCCTGGAATCGGCGATCGCGTCCTTGCTTCGCGGAGCCGCCGGCCGAATCACCTTCGACGAAGTAGATCTCGCAGAAACGCGGATCGCGCTCCTGGCAATCGGCGAGCTTGCCCGGCAGCGACGCGGAATCGAGCGCGCCTTTGCGACGCGTCAGGTCGCGAGCCTTGCGCGCCGCTTCGCGTGCACGCGCGGCCTCGACGACCTTCTCGACGATCCGTTTGACCTCGCGCGGGTTCTCTTCGAGGAACTCGCCGAGACGCTCTCCGACGACCTGTTCGACCCACGTTTTCACGTGCGAGGAGACGAGCTTGTCTTTCGTCTGCGAGGAGAATTTCGGATCGCGGACCTTGACGCTGATGACGGCGGCGAGTCCTTCGCGGATGTCGTCGCCTTCGAGCGTCAGCTTGAGTTTCTGCAGCACGCCGGTTTCCTCGACGTACTTGTTCATCGTCCGGGTCAGCGCGCCTTTGAAACCGACGAGGTGGGTGCCGCCGTCGAGGTTCTTGATCGTGTTCGTGAAGCAGAAGATGTTTTCGGAGTAGCCCTCGTTCCACTGCAACGCGATCTCGATTCCTTCGCCGTCGTTCTCGTCACGGATGAAGATCGGGTCGTCGTGCAGCGGCGTCTTGTTCTTGTTCAGATCCTTCACGAACGAAACGATGCCGCCTTCGTAGCGGAACTCGTGATGCTTCTCGGTGCGGTCGTCGTGAATCTCGATGTGCACGCCGGAGTTGAGGAACGCCAGCTCGCGCAGGCGCTGCGTGAGCGTGTCGTAGTTCATCTCGGTGACGGAGAAGATCGCCGGATCCGCTTTGAACACGACGCGCGTGCCGCGTTTCGTCGTTTTCTCGCCGCGCTCGATCGGCGCGACCGGAATGCCGCGCTCGTATCGCTGGCGATAGATGTTGCCGTCGCGATGAATCTCGAGCTCGAGCCATTCGGACAGGAAATTGACGACTGAAACACCGACGCCGTGCAGACCGCCCGACACTTTGTACGAGTTGTTATCGAACTTACCGCCGGCATGGAGCTCGGTCATGATGACTTCGGCGGCGGAGCGATTTTCTTCTTTGTGCAGGTCGACCGGAATGCCGCGGCCGTTGTCCTCGACGGTGACCGAATTGTCGAGATGGATCGTCACCGACACGCGATCCGCGTAGCCGGCGAGGGCTTCGTCGATCGCATTGTCGACGACCTCGTACACCATGTGATGCAGACCGGTGATGTCATCGGTGTCACCGATGTACATGCCCGGGCGTTTGCGTACGGCATCGAGTCCTTTGAGGACTTTGATGTCTTCAGCGGTGTAGGTTGCGTCGGGCGAATTGGGAGGGGTTTCTGTGTGATCGTCGGCCATCGTGAGGTTACTTTTCGGGCGTGCTGTACGACGGGATTGAAAACGCTGAATTTTACTATGAAAATCCCATCTCAGGCGAAATCTTGAGCGACTGTAACTCGTCCGTTTTCAATGAGTAAGCGGCGGTGCGGAGCGGTCTCCAAAACGTCCAGAAAGCGCTCCTTGGCTGAGGTCGCAAAAACCTGCGTTTCTGGTGGGAGTTTTTGCAGCAGTTCCTGCAGGATGTCGAGGTCCAGTTCCGCATCGATGTCATCGAGCAGGAAGAGCGGAGACTCATCGGTCCGGCGGCGGAAGAGCTCGATTTTTGCGAACTTCAGGAAGAGCACGATCATCTTCTGCTCGCCGCCGCTGAGGACCTCGCTCGCCGGCCGGCCATCGACCTCGAAATCGAGCACGTCGCGTTGCGGACCGCTCAACGACATGCGCGCGCGGATCTCCGCGACGCGCGGCACTTGCGTGGTCGCAGGCTTGTACGCGAGCGCGACGTTGCCGACGCGGTAGCGATGCATCGCGACGATCTCGCGAAACGTGTCTGCGAGTTGCTGCACGTACGCTCCACGCGCGCTCCACACGGGCGCAGCGGCGGCTGCGAATTCGGCGTCCCACGGATCGAGCATCGACTGCGCCGCGCTGCCGGTTGCGACTTCATGCAGAAGCGCGTTGCGCTGTTTCAGCGCGCGCCCGTAACGCGTGAGCTGCTCGAGGTACGCGGGGTTGATGCTGGCGATCCCGCGATCGAGAAACCGCCGCCGCTCCTCGGGTGCGCCGCGCAGGATGTCGAGCCGTGATGACGAGTACGCGAAGACGGTGAGTGCGTTGAGATACGTCGCGAGCGGTACTTTCTCCGCGTTGATGGTGAGCACGCGCCGCTTTGATTCCGCTTCGAGACCGACGGACATCGTGCGCTCGATCGCTTCACGCTCGACGACACCGCTCACGAAGAGATTCGGTGTGTCGAAACGAAACAGACTCGAGATGCGCGAGGTGCGAAAGGACTTCGTCGTCGCGAGGAAGTAGATCGCCTCGAGGAGATTCGTCTTCCCCTGACCGTTGCGGCCGACGACGATGTTCGCGAGCGGATGGAACGGCAGATCCTCCATTCGCGCAGGGGCTTCGAGATTGCGGAAGTTTTGTGCGGTGATCGAGCGAAGGATCACGCCAGCCGCATCGGCATCACGACGTAGAGGTAGTCGTACGGCAGATCTTCCGCCGTCGATGCCGGACGCCCGATGCACTGGCTGTTCTCGTCCTTCAGGTCGAGCGAAACGCTCGGCGTATCGGTCGCGCTGAGGAAGTCCATCACGTACGCCGCATTGAGTCCGACGAAGAACGGCTGGCCGGCGTAGTCGATGGGAACGGTCTCGCGTGCATCGCCGAGCTCCGGATTCGTCGACGACACCGTCAGCTTGCCCGGCGCGAAATCGAAGCGGACCGCGCGCGTACGCTCGTTCGCGACGAGCGAGATGCGTTTGATCGTCGACAGCAGCCGCTCGCGATCGACCATCACGTGACGATCGTTATCGCGCGAGATGACTTCCATGTAGTTCGGGAAGTTGACATCGATCATGCGCGCCATCAGGCGGCGATCGGCGGCATCGAAGAAGAGCTGGTTGTCCGAAACGCCGAACTTCACCGTGCCGTCTTCGCCTGCTTCGAGCCGCAGGATCTCATCGAGCGCTTTGCGCGGAATGAGGATCGTGAGGTCATTGCCCTTCGTGCGACCGTTGCCGCCGGTGGCGTACGGGAAGTTGATCAGCGCCATGCGATGGCCGTCGGTCGCGACCATCTCCATCTTCTGCGGCTGCATTTTCAGCAGCGCGCCGTTGAGCTGAAAACGCGTCTCTTCGTGCGTGATCGCGAACTTCACTTTCGCGACCATCGTCTTCAGTTCATCGAGTGGGATCGTGTAGCCCTCGGTCACGTTCACGGTCGGCAGCGTCGGGTAATCCTCGGCGGGGAGACCGAGGAGGCGGAACTTCGCCGTGCCCGACTCGATCAGCATCTGGTTGTTTTCCTGGAGCGCGATGTGAACGTCGTCATCCGGAAGGCTGCGCACGATGTCGAACAAGCGGCGCGCTTCGAGCGTGACGCCGCCGGGAGTAGTGATCTTCGCGGAGCAGGAAGTGAGGATCGTGACGTCGAGATCGGTCGCTGCAACCTGGAGCTTTCCGTCGGCGGCTTTGAGCAGCACGTTCGAGAGAATTGGAATCGTCGATCGCTTTTCGACGACCCCCTGGCAAAGCTGCAACTCCTTCTGAAGATCAGCTTTTCCGACTGTCAGCTCCATTGCCTTCTTCCTTCAGAACCTAAGCTCTATTTATCTTTTGTGGTAGTAGCAGTAGAACCGTGCGGAAAACGCTCGGACTTGCTGCAAAGGTTTCGAAAGTATAGCAGTTCTACTCGTATCGAACCTGCGGGTTTCGACGCGGAAAAACACCGGAAAAGCTCAGCATTTTCCGCAGTTTCGGACCATGTCGAGGCCGCGCTGTTTTTCATCCGCAGGTTTTCGTTTCTGCTTTCCGCAGGATTACCGGAACTGCTTCGTGAGCATGTCGATCGTGCGCGCGAGCTGCGGATCGTCCTGCATCAGTTGATCGATCTTGTCGACCGAATACATGACGGTCGAGTGATGCTTGTTGTTGAAAAGCTTTCCGATCTCCGGATACGAAAGATCGGTGAGGTGCTTGCACATGTACATCGCGACCTGGCGCGGGTACGCGATCGGCCGCGCGTTCGATTTCGACTTCAGATCCGCGACCTTGATGCCGTAATGCGCGGCGACGACTTTCTGGATCTCCTGTCCGGTGATCGGCTTGTTCTCTTTCGACAGCAGATCCTTCAGCGCTTCCTTCGCGAGATCGACGGTGATCGGATGACCGGCGAGCGATGAGTACGCGGCGACGCGGTTCAGATGTCCTTCGAGCTCGCGGATGTTCGAGCGCACGCGCTCCGCGATGAAGATCGCGACGTCCTGCGGAAGATCGATCTTCCGTTCTTCCGCTTTCTTGCGAAGGATCGCCACCTTCGTCTCGAGATCGGGAGCCTGAATGTCTGCGATCAGGCCCCATTCGAATCGTGATCGGAGGCGCTCTTCAAGCGTGGGGATGTCTTTCGGCTGAGCGTCCGAGGTGAACACGATCTGCTTCTGCGCTTCGTGCAGCGCGTTGAACGTGTGGAAGAACTCTTCCTGCGTGCGCTCCTTGCCGGCAAAGAACTGGATGTCGTCGAGCAGGAGCGCGTCGAGCGTGCGGTAGCGCTCGCGGAACGCGTTCATGCGGTCGTAGCGGATCGACGTGATGAGATCGGTCACGAAGGTTTCGGCCGACATGTAGACGACCTTCTTCCGTGGATCTTTTTCGCGGACCTTTTGACCGACCGCCTGGATCAGATGGGTCTTGCCGAGGCCGGCACCGCCATAAATAAAGAGGGGATTGAACGAACCGGACGGGTTTTCGGCGATCGAGAGCGCCGCGGCGTACGCGAGCTGATTCGAGCTGCCGACGACGAATGTCGAGAAACTGTAGCGCTGGTTGAACGTCGACGACGGCATCTCGTCGCGCGGAGGCTGTTGCGTGATCATCGGGAGGTCGTCATCCGCCGCTTCGATGACGAAGTGGACCTGCACGCGCTCGGGCGACGAGAGCTCGTTCAGGAGCTCGCGAATTTGTGAGCCGAACCGGTCGCGGACGGCATCGACATGCTTCTGCGTCGGAATGCCGATATCGATCGTATCGCCACGTCGAGCGAGAAACCGCGTCGGAGCGAACCACGTTTCATAGTCCGTCCGGTCAATGGTTTGCTCGATCTTGCTGAGGAGCTGATTCCAGACGTTCATGGGGGAGAGGGACTGGAGCTATCTCTTTGAGAATCCACAAGTTTTCCACAGTTGTGGAAATCTCTGCCCTTTTGATGGGCCTGCGAGTGTACGACAGCGAAACCCGCCTGTCCATCACTGGAATAAGGTCGAGTTTCGACCAGTTTGCGCGCATGCTTTCCGCCCTGAATTTGACCATCCTGAGGGCGGTGACTATACTCAGCGCTTTCTTTGACGCTGTCTTTTCAAGGGGTTACTTAAATGAAGCGAACTTTTCAGCCGAACAACCGCCGCCGCAAGCGCACGCACGGCTTCCTCGTCCGCATGCGCACGAAAGACGGTCAGGCGGTGCTCTCGCGCCGTCGCCGCAAAGGCCGCAAGCGCCTGGCGGTCTAGTCATCTCGTGACCGACGCCGCCCTCCCAAAAGAGAAGAGGCTGGCGAAACGTCGCGAGTTTCTTCGGGTTTACGAAACGGGCCGAAAAATCTTTTCCCGATATGCGGTCGTCTTCTTCGCCGGCAACGGCTTGCCGCATTCGCGGATCGGCATTACCGCGACGAAGAAAATCGGAAAAGCCAACGTCCGCAACCGTCTCAAACGCTGGACGCGCGAGGTCTACCGGCAGCAGCGCGAGCCGCTCGGCCTCGACTCCCGCATGGTCGACGTCGTCGTGAATGTGAAGCCGAATGCGGCCGGCGCAACCTTTCCCGACTACAGCGCAGACCTCGCCAAAGTCCTGCGCCGGGTCGTGATGAGCGCCGCGGAGTGAGTCTCCCCCAATGCGTGTGGTCGCTCTCCTCCTGCTCCGCTTCTACAAGCGATTCATCTCTCCTTTGCTGCCGCCGATGTGCCGATTCGAGCCGACCTGCTCGATCTACATGATGCAGGCGATCGAAAAATACGGATTGATCCGCGGTGGATGGCTCGGCGTGCGCCGGCTCTCCCACTGCCACCCGTTCAATCCGGGAGGTTGGGACCCCGTTCCCTGACGAATGGAAAAACGAATCTTCATCGCCGTTCTGCTCTCGTTCGCGATCCTTTACGGCTACTCTCTGATCGCGCCGAGGCTGTTTCCACAGTTCGTTCCGAAGAAAGCACCGGTCACCGCAACATCGACGACCGGCACGACTTCGACGAGCGCCGCGACTACGACGTCGAACACCACCACGGCACCCGCCGCGCCTCCCGCAGTTGCGCCGCAACCGGCGGTTGCCGCTACGACCATCGTTGCGAACATCGGCGCGAGTGCCGAAGAGAACACCCGGATCGAGACGCCCGACTTCATCGTCGTCTTCTCGAATCGCGGCGCCGAGCTGACTTCCTTCCAGTTGAAGGGCTATCGCACGAAGAGCGGCGGTCATGTCGATCTGGTGAAGGCGCGTGCCGCGGGACGCATCGATTACCCGTTCGCCATCGTCGCGCAGAACAGGCCGGTCGCCGATCGCCTCAATGCCGCGCTCTGGCAGGTGACGGAGTCGCGCGACGGCCAGACGACCATCATTGATTACAAGTACGCAAACAACGGTGTCGCGGCGTCGAAGACGTTCCGCGTCGGTCCCGAGTACATGTTCCACTTCGCGGTCGCCGTGAATCCGGCGATGCCGTACCGCGTCGCGATCGGCCCCGGCATTCGCACACTCGAAGCAGATGAAGGACAAAGCCAGCTGACGATCACCGGCGATGCGGTCGTGCAGCGCGACGACAGTCTCAAGCTGATCAAGCGCGACAAGGCCGATCCGTTCGCGACGTACGGCGCCGACACGCAATTCATCGGCATCGAAGACAACTACTTCCTTTCGGTCCTCAAGCCGGAGAAGGCGAGTGGCGCCGTGTTGAGTCGCGTCGAGGAAACCGGCGCGAAGAACGAGAAGCGCCACGAGCTCTACGCCGCGCTGAACGCGACTCCGGACGGTGTCGTCTCCGGCAGCGCATTCTTCGGTCCGAAAGACACCGGCGTCGTCGATAAATACGGCCTCGAGCGCACCCTCCAATTCGGCACGTTCGGCGTGATCGCGCGCTTCTTCCTCACCGCCCTGAAATGGATCAACACCTGGACCCACAACTGGGGCTTCGCGATCATCGTCCTCACGATCCTCATCAAAATCGTGCTCTACCCGTTGCAGCACAAGAGCATCGTCTCGATGCGCAAGATGCAGAAACTGCAGCCGAAGGTCGAGGCGATCAAGTCGCGGTACAAGAAGGCGAAGTCGGATCCCGAGCAGCGCCAGAAGATGAACATGGACGTAATGAAGCTGTATCAGACGGAGGGCGTGAACCCGATGGGCGGGTGCCTTCCGATGGTGCTGCAGCTCCCGATTTTCTGGGGCTTCTACGGCCTGCTGTCACGCGCGATCGAGCTGCGCGGCGCGCCATTCATCTGGTGGATCCACGATCTGTCGACCAAGGATCCGTACTACATCACGCCGATCCTGATGACCATCACGATGTTCGTCCAGCAGACGCTGACGCCGACCACGGTCGATCCTGCGCAGCGCCGCATGTTCATGATCATGCCGCTCCTCTTCGGCTTCTTCTTCAAGGAGCTGCCGAGCGGTCTCGTGATTTACTGGCTCGTGCAAAATATCCTTTCCATCATTCAGCAGTTGATCATGAATAAATGGTGGAAAGATCATCCCAGCGAACAGCCTTCGTAACGAGGAGCCGATGCAGCGATTCGAAGGAAAGAATGTCGAAGAAGCGCTGAACCACGCCGCTGAAACGTTCGGCGTGGAGCGGTACAAGCTGCGTCACGCCGTGCTCACCGAGAAACGTGGATTCCTCGGCGGCGTGAAGCGCGTCATCATCGAGGCGGAAGTGAACGAGAACGCGACGGAACCGCCTCCGCAGCCGGTTGCTGCCGTCGCCGAAGCGGGTCCCGCTGCGCCGCCGCGGCGCGAACGTGGACCACGCGGCGCTGGCGGCGGACGTTCCGGCAATCGTGCCGGTTCGTCACGCGATTCACGCCCCGCACGCGGAGGCCGTCGCCGCCGCCGCGAGTACGACGATGAAGACGCCGATCGCGATTCGCTGCAGCCGGGCGATTTCGCGCAGTTCGCGGATGCGATCGAGATTCCGGAGCAGGGTCCCGAGTCGGAGACGGCGGGTGCGGTTCGGACCTGGTGCGAACAAGTACTTTCTCTCGCAAAGCTGAACCTCGCTGTTCGCACGGAGGAAAACGACACGCAGGTGCACGTGCGGCTCTACGGCTCCGACGGCCGGCGCATGATCGATCGTAACGGCGAGCTGCTCGATGCGGTGCAGGTACTGGCGAACAAGTCGCTGACCGGACGCAGAGTCGAGAAAGACATCGAGCTCGATTGCGAGAACTTCAAGGGCCGCCGCGTCGAAGATCTCGAGCAGCGCGCGCACGAGATCGCGGATCGCGTGCGCGAGGACGGCCGCGAGTTCCTGCTGCCGGCGATGAGTCCGATCGAGCGCCGCATCGTGCACATGACGCTGCGCGATGACGCCGACGTGACCACCGAATCGCGCGGCGAAGGATTCTTCAAGCGCGTGGCAATCATCCGCCGCGCGGCTTCCGAGTCGTGACCAGCGTACCGGCCGGCACGATCGTCGCTCCGGCGACGCCGGTCGGCCGCAGCGCGCTCGCGATCGTCCGCATCGACGGTCCGCTTTCATCTGCAATTCTGCAATCGCTTTCCGGCACACTTCCGGATGAGCGTCACGCCGCCTTCGTGCATCTTCAGCACAAAGGCGAACTGCTCGACGAATGCGTGGCGATTCGCTACGTCGCGCCGCGATCGTTCACCGGTAACGATCTCGTGGAGCTGACGCTGCACGGCAATCCGCTTCTCGTGCAGCGGGTGATCGAAGCGGCGGTCGATCTCGGTGCGCGCATGGCGGAGCCGGGGGAGTTCACCGAGCGCGCGGTGCTGAACGGCAAGCTCGATCTCGTGCAGGCGGAATCGGTCGCGGATCTGATCAATGCGCGCACGCCATTGCAGGCGAAGCTGTCATTGTCGAATCTCGAAGGCTCGCTCTCACGAACCGCATCGTCGATTCGCGAAACGCTGCTGCACGTAATCTCGCGACTCGAAGCGGCGCTCGATTTCAGCGAAGAAGGGTACGAGTTCATCACGCGCGACGATGCGCTGCGCCGGATCGATGAAGCGGTGGCATCGACGCGCGAACTTGGCGACACGTTCCGCCGCGGCCGGGCCACCACCCGCGGGCTCGACGCCGTGATCCTCGGTCGTCCGAACGCGGGCAAGTCGACGCTGCTGAATCGCCTGGTGGGCAGCGAGCGCGCGATCGTGACGCCGATCCCCGGCACGACGCGCGACATCGTGCGCGAGACGATCGAGATCGGCGGACTGCCGGTGACGCTCGCCGACACCGCGGGCTTGCGCGAGTCGGACGATGTCGTTGAAGGCATCGGCGTCGAACGAGCGCGCGAAGCGGCGCGGCGCGCCGACATCATTCTTTATCTGATTGATGCGACGGCGCCCGTCGAGCCGGAGTCGTTCGACACGTTGACGGTTCGCGTCTACACGAAGATCGATCTCGCAGCCGCGCCGGCAGGGCAGATCGGAATCAGTGTCCCTGCAAATACCGGCATTGATGAGCTGCTCGCGAAACTCGATGCGATCGTGCGCGAAGAGTTCGCCGCACCGGAAGCATCGGCCGTGCTCGTCAACGACCGGCAGCGGATTGCGGTCGGGGAAGCCGAGTCCGCTTTGATTGCAGCGCGGACTTCATTGATGGATGAGCACGATGAACAACTCGTGCTCGTCGACCTCTACCGTGCGTCGAACGCACTTGCACTCCTCACCGGCGCGATCACACACGATGACGTATTTACAGAAATATTCCACAAATTCTGCATTGGGAAGTAGAGTCGCAGCCGTGTCTGTTCCACGTGGAACATGACCCGTTTCGACGTGATCGTGATCGGCGGCGGCCACGCAGGTGCGGAGGCCGCGCGCGTCTGCGCCCGCGGCGGAGCCCGCGTCGCGATGATCACAATGCTGCGCGACGCGATCGGTCGGATGTCGTGCAATCCGGCGATCGGCGGCTTGGCGAAGGGCAACCTGGTCAAGGAAATCGACGCTCTCGGCGGCTTGATGGGCGAAGCGACCGATCGCGCCGGCATCCAATTCAAAGTGCTGAACCGCTCCAAGGGACCCGCGGTGCAGGGACCGCGCGCACAATGCGATCGCGACCTCTACGCGAACGCAGTGCGATCGATCCTCGAAGACGAGCCGAACCTCACGATCATCGAAGGTTCGGTGACTGATGTCTCGCGCGGCATGCGTGTAACCCTCGGCGACGGAACCGTCCTCGAATCGAACGCCGTGGTCATCACCACCGGCACCTTCCTCCACGCGCTCATGCATTCGGGCGAAGCAAAGACTCGCGGCGGCCGCTTCGGCGAGCCGTCCGCGGAAGGTCTATCAGATTCGCTCCGCGCGTTCGGCCTCCAGCTCGGCCGCCTGAAGACCGGAACCCCTCCACGCGTCGCACGCAATACCGTCGACTTCTCGAAGCTGAACGAAGCCCCCGGTGACGCGCAGCCGCGACCGTTCTCGATCCTCACCGATACGCTCCCGCAGCCCCAAGTGCTCTGTCATCTGACGTACACCTCGGCCTTCGCGCACGAACTGATCCGCGCGAACCTTCATCGCGCGCCGATGTACTCGGGCCAGATCAAGGCCACCGGTCCGCGCTACTGCCCGTCGATCGAGGACAAAGTCGTTCGATTCGCGGACAAAGAACGGCACCAGGTGTTCGTCGAGCCGGAAGGCCTCGAGCACCCCTGGCTCTACCTCAACGGCATCTCGACCTCGTTGCCGCCAGACGTGCAGGACGGCGTCGTCCGTTCGTTGCCCGGCTTCGAGCACTCGACGATCGCCCGCTACGGCTACGCAGTCGAGTACGACTTCGTGAACCCGGAGCAGCTCGATCCGACGCTGCAGGTGCGCGGTGTCGACGGTCTCTTCCTCGCCGGTCAGATCAACGGTACGTCGGGATACGAAGAAGCCGCTGCGCAGGGTCTGATCGCCGGCATCAACGCGCTGCAGTTCGTGCGCGGTGAAGCTCCGCTGATCCTCCGCCGTGACGAAGCCTACGCCGGCGTCATGATCGACGATCTCGTCACCCTCGGCACGGAAGAGCCATATCGGATGTTCACCAGCCGCGCGGAGCACCGGCTGCTTCTCGGCTGCGACTCCGTCTACGAGCGGCTGACGCCGATCGCCGAGCGTCTCCGCATCCTCGACGACGAGCGGAAGCGTCGCGTCGAGGCACGGATCGCGCGCATGCACCGGGCACGCACCATCGCGCAAACCGCCCTCACTCCGGATCGCGAAACAATCGCCTGGCTGGCAACTGCGGGCATCGCGCTCAGCGAAAAAGCGACGGTCGCAAAGCTCATGCAGCGGCCCGATTTCGATGTCGACGCGTTCATCGCCGCAGCGGCCGAGGTGCTGCCGGAGGTGAGCGAGGCATTTGTGGAGCTCAGCGAGGAGGAGCGGGAAGGGGTCGTCAGCAACCTTCGCTACTCCGGCTACATCGATCGCCAGCAGCGCGAGGCGGCGAAGCTCGTGGCGGACGAAGAGCTGCGGATTCCATCGACGATGACTTACTCGCTGCCCGGGCTTTCGCGCGAGATGACGGAGAAGTTGTCGCACGTGCGGCCGGCGTCGCTCGGACAGGCGGGTCGCATTCCGGGCGTCACGCCGGCAGCCATCGCGATCCTCCGCTTGCACCTCCGTCGCGGCGTTGAAGCTCGATGAATCCGCTGATTAGCGTTTATCAACGCCTTCTCCTCACCTGGAACGAGAAGATCAACCTGATCGGGCCGGAAGCGAAGGAGCATCTCGACGATCACATCGCCGAAGCGCTGGCCGCCGCGGAGATCCTGAAACCGTCCGGCGACGTGCTCGACTTCGGTTCCGGCGGCGGTCTTCCGGCGATTCCGATGGCGATCGCTTCGCCCGCCGCCACGTTTCATCTCGTCGAAGCGGACCAGAAAAAATGGGCATTTTTGAAGCATGTCGTGCGTGAATGCGGATTGAACGCGCGAGTTTACGGTGATAGATTGGCGCGCGCTCTGGCGCGGTTCCCACCTGAATTGGAGTTCTCCCTCGTCATTTCACGCGCAGTCGGAAATCCCGAGGAGTGGGTACCGTCGCTCGGGCCGCATTTGGCGAGGGGCGCCCGCGTGGCGCTGTTCCAGGGCTCGCCGGACGTGCCGGAATTGGGTGGATTCGAGAGAGGGGAAGTCTTCCGGCTGCCGCGCGGCGAATCCAACTTCCTCGTCACATTGAACGTTCCACGTGGAACAGCAGAATGACGAAGATCGTCTCGCTCGTGAATCAGAAAGGTGGCGTCGGCAAGACCACCACCGCCATCAACCTCGGAGCCTCGCTCGCGGCCTGTGAGCGCAAAGTGCTCGTCGTCGACCTCGATCCGCAGGCCAACGCCACCTCCGGCGTCGGCATCAGCAAGAACGAAGAGAAGTCGATGTACAACGTCCTCACTGAGGGGATGAAGATTCGGGAAGTGATCCGGGAGACCGAGCTTCCTACATTCTTTATTGCGCCTTCGGCCGTCGATCTTGTCGGAGCGGAGCTCGAGCTGAGCGATGCGATCGGTCGCGAGTTTCACCTCCGCCGTGCACTGCAGGACATCAACGGCGAATTCGATTACGTCCTGCTCGATTCGCCGCCATCCCTCGGCCTTCTCACCGTCAACGGACTGACTGCCGCGAACTCCGTGCTCGTCCCCATGCAGTGTGAATACTTCGCGCTCGAAGGGATCTCGCAGCTCGTCAACACCGTCGAGCGCGTGCGCGATCTGCTCAACCCCGGGCTCGAAATGGAAGGCATCGTGCTGACGATGTACGACGATCGCATGAACCTCGCGAAGCAGGTCGCGGAAGAGGTGCGGACGCATTTCGAGGGCAAGGTCTACGAGACGATCATCCCTCGCAACGTCCGCCTGGGCGAAGCGCCCTCGTTCGGTAAACCGATTATCCTGTACGACATTCGCTCGCGCGGCAGCGAGGCGTACATCAACCTCGCGAAGGAATTCATCCAACGCGCGGAGAACGTGATCTGAGGTGGATGAGGTGAATCATAAGAAAGTCCTCGGCCGCGGCCTTGGCGCTCTCATCCCGCAGCGCCCGGCCGAAGCGTCGCAAACGCCAGCCGTGCCGAGCGCCGGCCTGATGGAGCTCGCGCTGGACCAGATCGCGCCGAACCCGTACCAGCCTCGCAAGACATTCAACGAGGCGTCGATCGAAGAGCTCGCGCGATCGGTCAGACAACACGGGATTGTTCAGCCGCTCGTCGTGACGCGCGCAGGCGATCGCTACAAGCTGATCGCCGGCGAGCGCCGCTACCGCGCCGCGCAGAAGGCCGGGCTGACGACGGTTCCGGTCGTGGTCAAAGAAATGATGGGCGAGGGCGACGCGCTCCAGATCGCGCTTATCGAAAATATCCAGCGCGAGGACCTGAACCCGATCGAAGAAGCGCTTGCCTACCATCAATTACACGAGGAGTTCGGTCTCACACAGGAAGAGATCTCGAAACAGGTCGGGAAAGAGCGCTCGACCGTCGCTAACTTCTTGAGGCTATTGAAGTTGCCGGATACCGTAAAAAAGCTGCTCGCCTCCGGACAGCTGTCGATGGGGCACGCGCGCGCGCTTCTCGCGGTGGAGTCGCCGAAGAAGCAGGAGGCGCTCGCTGACCGCGTGGTGAAGCGCAACCTCAATGTCCGCCAGACGGAGATGCTCGCCTCGGAGAGCTCGCCGCAAAGGGTCGAGAAGAAGGAAAAAGAGAAGGACGTCTTCACGCGCGACGCCGAGGAAAAACTGCAAAAGACTTTACGAACAAAAGTAGAAATAAACCGCAAGCGCCGCGGCGGCGTGATTCACATCCGCTTTGCCAGCGAAGAAGATCTGATCCGCTTGTTTGACGATCTGATGGGGAGAAAACGATGACGACGAAGGGCAAGAGCGGTGAACTGAACGGATTCCTCGATCGCGGCTCACTATTCAAAGGAGAGCTCGAGTTCGAGGACACGATGCGGATCGACGGGCGGTTCAACGGCCGGATCACATCGAAGAATGAGCTCATCGTCGGCGAGAGCGCGCAGATCGAAGGTGACATTCACGTCGGCCGCGTCGCCATCAGCGGCACCGTCATCGGAAAGATCGTCGCCGACCAGCGCGTCGAGATTCACCGCAACGGAAAGGTCTACAGCGATATCGACACGCCGGCGCTCATCATCGAAGAAGGGGCGATTTTTCAGGGCAATTGCGTGATGGGCGAGAAGTCGAAGGGCGGCAACGTCGCGAATCTGAAGGTGTCATCCTGAGCGCCGCAGAGCGCGAAGAACCGTGACTCGAGCGCGATCAACGGGTCCTTCGCCGTCTCCGCAGCTCAGGATGACACGCGTAGCCAGCTCCGCATGCGCGCCGCGAGGATGATCGCCTCCGGAATCGTGTACTCGTCTTCCGGTCCGAGCGCGTCCTCCCACTGCAGATCCCACGCGGCTGATTCCTTTTCGTCGATCGTCGCCTCTTCGAAGTTCAGCTCGCACACGTCGCCGATGTAGCGCGCGCCGTCGCGCAGCGGGAGTCCGAACGTGCGGCAGACGAGCGGGCGATGCTCGTAGATCATGCACAAGCCGCTGTCGTCGAGATTCGGACAGGGTGTCGATGCTGTGCGCTCGAAGAACTCGTCCTTCTCGATCGGCGAGCACTCGCGCAGGTTGGGATGGCGGCTCGACGCGACGATGTCGACCGCGCGCCGGATGATCATGTCGCGACGCGCGGGATTCAGCTTCGACAGGCCATCCGCAATCACCGCAACATCCGCTGCGCCAATCTCGAACAGGCCGTAACAACAGAGGGAACAGCCGCGGCCGCACTGCAGGCTCTGGGGCTGCGACTGCATCACGGAGTCGAAGAACTCGTCGGCCCGGGATAGGATCCGTTTGTAGGTTTCGTCCGCCACGCGGAGTGGTCAACCGCCCTCGTGACAGCGTTGTTTCCTTGTGGTATATAGCCGCAACTTTGGGGCAGCGCGCACCGTTGTTGCCGAGCCCGCCGCACGCCGCCAAAGTCGTCTGACTCCTGTGAGCTATGCAAATCAATCTAACGCCCGATCTGTCTCTGCCCGCGATCATGGTGATCTTCTTTTTGAATTACCTGATCGTGCGGAAGTTCTTCCTCAAGCCGATCAACGACGTGCTCGAAGCGCGTGAGACGGAAACGACGACCGCAGACCGTCTCCACGAAGAAGCGCTTGCCCGATTCACCTCCGCAACCGCCGACATCGAATCGCGTCTGCACACGGCAAAGCGCGATGCGGCGCAGGTTCGCGAGCACTACCGCGGCGAGGCGGCGGCCCAGCGTCAGTCGATGATCGACAAAACGAATGCGGATGCGAAGGCCGTCGTCGCCGACGCAGACGAGCATCTCAGCCGCGACGTGCAGGCCGCCCGCGAGAAGATCGTGAGCGAGTCCGAATCGCTCGCTCGCGAAGCAGCGCAGCGAATTCTCGGGAGGGCGGTCTGATGCGGAAGCTCCTGCTCCTCCTCATTCTTCTTGTCGTTGCCGCGCCGCTCTTCGCGCAGCAGAACGCGAACGATGTCGCGCATGGCAGCGAGAAGGCCGCTCACAAAGTTGCGCATCCGGGCGAAGAGCACGGGGAAGGTCACGAAGCGCCGAAGGCCTACTTCGGAATCCCGGCGTGGATCCTCAAGCTGGCGAACATGCTCGTGTTCCTCGGCGTCCTCGGATGGCTGATCGGCGGCCCGATCAAGAACGCATTCGCGGCACGAAGCGAACAGATTCGCCGCGCAGCGGACGAAGCGCGCGATCGTCGTGCGAAAGCCGACCAACTCGCAACCGACATTCAGACGCGGCTCGCACAAATCGAAGACGAGCTGCGCGCGATCCGGGAGCGTGCCGAGGCGGAAGGCGAGCGGCAGAAGCGCGAGCTGATCGCCGCGGCCGAAGCGGAAGCGCAGAAGATCCTCACGGCGGCACGCAACGAAGTCGACAACAAACTCAAGCGCGCGCGGCACGACCTGACCGAATACGCCGGCGAGCTCGCGAGCGAGCGCGCCGAAGCGCTGCTGCGCGAGCGGATCAATGACGCCGATCGCCACAAGCTGTTCAGCGAGAGCGTCAAAGAACTGGAGACCGTTCGATGATTCGCCGCTTCGCCCGCCCGTACGCCCGCGCGATCATGGATGTCACCGGCTCGCCCGCCGCGGCGAACGAGCTTCGCCAGCAACTCGAGCAGTTCGATGCGCAGCGCGCCAAGTCGGTCGAGCTGCAGGACTTTTACGCCAATCCCGGATTTGAGTCTGACGCGAAGACGAAAGTCACCGCCGAGATCGCAAAGCGGCTCGGTCTTTCCGATCTCGCGGTGAAGGTCCTCGACGTCCTGATCCGCAACCACCGAATCAACGACCTCGGCGCGATCAACGATGCACTCGTGCAGTACGTCAATGACGCGCTGCAGATCGCGGTTGCCGATGTCCGCACCGCGCATGCGCTCAACCAGGACGAACAGAACGAGCTCCGGCAGACGCTGGAGAAGAAGCTGGGCAAGAAAGTCGAGCTGCAGCTGACCACCGATCCGACGCTGCTCGGCGGATTCGTGGCTCAGGTCGGAAGCGAGATCTGGGACGCGTCTGTCGCCGGCAAAATCAACAAATTCCGAGCGTCGTTAGCGTGAACAAATTCGTAATCAGTTTCACGGCCAATTAACGGAGACCATATGGCTGTCGATTTGAAAGCAGAAGAAATCACAGAGATTATCCGGCAGCAATTGACGGGCATCGGCCGCGGCGTCGATGTATCCGAGGTCGGAACCGTGACTTCGGTTGGTGACGGAATCGCGCGCGTCTACGGACTCGAGCGCGTCATGGCGGGCGAGCTCGTCGCGTTCCCGCACGATGTCGCCGGACTCGCGCTCAACCTCGAGGAGGACAACGTCGGCGTCGTTCTCCTGGGCGACTCCGCCGCGATCAAAGAGGGCGACCAGGTCAAGCGCACCGGCGTCATCATGTCGGTCCCGGTCGGACAGGCGATGGTCGGCCGCGTCGTGAACCCGCTCGGCGTGCCGGTTGACGGCAAGGGTCCGATCAACACGAACGAGCGCTACCCGATCGAGCGTCTCGCGCCGGGCGTCATCGACCGCAAGCCGGTCAAGGAGCCGCTGCAGACCGGACTCAAAGCGATCGACGCGATGGTTCCCATCGGCCGCGGACAGCGCGAGCTGATCATCGGCGATCGTCAGACCGGCAAGACCGCGGTCGCCATCGACACGATCATCAATCAGAAGGGCAAGAACGTCATCTGCGTGTACGTCGCGGTCGGTCAGAAGAAGTCTACCGTCGCGCAGGTCGTGCGCACGCTCGAGGAGTACGGCGCGATGGACTACACCATCGTCGTCAACGCCTCGGCCTCCGAGCCGGCACCGCTGCAGTACCTCGCGCCGTACGCCGGCTGCGCGATGGGCGAGTACTTCATGTACAACGGCCAGCACGCGCTCTGCATCTACGACGACCTCTCCAAGCACGCAGCGGCATATCGCGAAATCTCGCTGCTGCTCCGCCGTCCGCCCGGCCGCGAGGCGTATCCGGGCGACGTTTTTTATCTCCACTCGCGACTCCTGGAGCGCGCGTCCAAGCTGAACGATGAGAAGGGCGGCGGTTCACTGACTGCGCTCCCGATCATCGAGACGCAGGCGGGCGACGTTTCGGCGTACATCCCGACCAACGTCATCTCCATCACCGACGGTCAGATCTTCCTCGAGACGGACCTCTTCCACTCCGGCGTCCGCCCCGCGATCAACGTCGGTATCTCGGTCTCTCGCGTCGGCGGTGCGGCACAGGTTCGCTCGATGCGCACCGTGTCGGGCACGCTCCGTCTCGACCTCGCGCAGTACCGCGAGCTCGCGGCGTTCGCGCAGTTCGGCTCCGATCTCGACAAGGTCACGCAGGCGCAGCTGAACCGCGGCAAGCGACTGGTCGAGATCCTCAAGCAGGGCCAGTATCAGCCGATGGCCGTCGGCCTGCAGACCGCGTCGGTCTACGCGGGCGTCAAGGGCTTCCTCGACAATCTGACAGTCGAATCAGTTCGTCCGTTCGAGACCGCGCTGCATCAGAGCCTGAAGGATGAAAAGCAGGATCTGCTGAAGCGTCTCGAGACGGCGCCGAAGTTCGACGAAGCGCTGGAGAGCGATCTCCGCACCGCGATGACCGAGTTCAAAGCAGGCTACGTCCGCGACAATCCGAACGTGGTCGTTTCATAAGCGAACATGCCCAGCACAATCGACATCCGGCGCCGGATCCGCAGCGTCAAGAACACGCAGCAGATCACCAAGGCGATGAAGATGGTTGCGGCGGCGAAGCTGCGTCGCGCGCAGGACCGCATGCTCGCTGCGCGTCCGTACGCGGCCGCGTTGCGCGAAGTGCTCTCGTCGGTCGCCACGCGCGTCGATGTCACCGCGCATCCGCTGCTGAAGGCGCACGAGACAGAGCGGAAGGTGCTCGTCATGCCGGTCACCGCCGACCGCGGTCTGTGCGGCGCGTTCAACTCGAACGTCACCCGCGCCACGGTCAACTTCATGCGCGAAAAGCAATTCGAATCGGTCGAGCTGCTGCCGATCGGACGCAAAGCCTTCGATTTCTTCAAGCGCCGTCCGACTCCGATCCGCCGGCAGGCAGCACACGTCTACCAGGCGTTGTCGCTGAACACCGCGCAGGAGATCGCGAAGGGCTTCATCGACGAATTCGTCAGCGGCGAGATCGACGCGGTCTACGTCGTCTACAACGAGTTCAAGTCGCTGATCGCACAGCAGGTGCGTGTCGTCCGGCTGCTCCCGCTCGAGCGCGCGTGGGACGAAGTGCAGAACGTCGTCGACTACCTCTATGAGCCGAGTCCCGACGCGATCCTGAACGACATCCTTCCGAAGCACATCGAATTTCAGCTCTACCGCATCCTCCTCGAGTCCGCGGCCGCCGAACAGGGCGCGCGCATGACCGCGATGGAGGCGGCAACGAAAAACGCGTCGGACATGATCAGTCACCTGACGCTGACCTACAACCGCATCCGCCAGGCGGCGATCACCAAAGAAATCATCGAGATCGTATCGGGCGCATCGGCGGCGCAGGAGTAACGGAGACAACACACATGGCAGACCACAAGATCGGCAAAGTCATCCAGATCATCGGGCCCGCGGTCGACATCGAATTCGACGAGGGCTACCTTCCGGCGATTTACAACGCGATCCGCATCGTCGATGACGGCGAGCTCGGGAAAGTGAAGATCGACGTCGTCGTGGAAGTGGCGAATCACATTGGCGAGAACCAGGTTCGCTGCGTCGCGATGAAGCCGACCGACGGCATGGTGCGCGGCATGAAGGCCATCGACCTCGGCATGCCGATCACCGTTCCGGTCGGACGTCAGACTCTCGGCCGCATCCTCAATGTCCTCGGCGAGCCGGTCGACAACAAAGGTCCGGTCAACGCTGAGGCGCACTGGTCGATCCATCGCGAGGCGCCGGCCTTCGACGAGCAGTCGACCAACATCGAAATGTTCGAAACCGGCATCAAGGTCATCGACCTGCTCGAGCCGTACACCAAGGGCGGCAAGACCGGTCTGTTCGGCGGCGCCGGAGTCGGCAAGACCGTTCTGATCATGGAGTTGATCAACAACGTCGCGAAGGAGCGCGCCGGCTTCTCCGTGTTCGCCGGCGTCGGCGAGCGCACGCGCGAAGGAAACGACCTCTATCTCGAGTTCGAAGAGTCGAAGGTCATCGTGCCGGGCGATCCGGCGAATTCGAAGGCCGCGCTGATCTACGGCCAGATGACCGAGCCGCCGGGTGCGCGTCTGCGGGTCGGCCTGACCGGCCTCACCGTCGCCGAGTACTTCCGCGACGTCGAAGGGCAGGACGTGCTCCTCTTCATCGACAACATCTTCCGTTTCACGCAGGCCGGATCCGAAGTTTCGGCACTTCTCGGCCGCATGCCGAGCGCCGTCGGATACCAGCCGAACCTCGCGACGGAAATGGGCGAGCTGCAGGAACGCATCACTTCCACCAAGAAGGGATCGATTACTTCCGTCCAGGCGATTTACGTCCCCGCGGACGATCTCACCGATCCCGCGCCGGCGACCGCATTCGCTCACCTCGACGCGACCACCGTTCTCTCCCGCCAGATCGCGGAGCTCGGCATCTACCCGGCCGTCGATCCGCTCTCCTCGACCTCGAAGATTCTCGATCCGCGCATCCTCGGTGACGAGCACTACAACACCGCGCGCGGCGTCCAGGCCGTGCTGCAGAAGTACAAGGACCTGCAGGACATCATCGCCATTCTCGGCATCGACGAGCTGTCGGAAGAAGACAGAGTCATCGTCACCCGCGCGCGCAAGATCCAGCGCTTCCTCTCGCAGCCGTTCTTCGTGGCCCAGCAGTTCACCGGCATCGAGGGTCAGTACGTGAAGATCGCCGACACCATCCGCGGTTTCAAGGAAATCGTCGAAGGCAAACACGACGAAGTTCCGGAGCAGGCGTTCCTGCTGCAGGGCACGATCGAGCAGGTGCTCGAGCGCGCCGAGAAGATGAAGGCCGAGGCGGCATAAGGAAACTCCGATGGCGGACCTCCCGACCAAGATCAACCTCACGGTGGTCACGCGCGAGCGGAAGATCATCGACACCGAAGCGGACGAAGTGGTGCTTCCGGCAACGGACGGCGAGATCGGCGTTCTGCCAGGGCACACTCCGCTGCTGACCACATTGCGCATCGGCGAGATGCGGTATCGCACCGGCGGCAAGCTCGAACGGATGGTGTTGTCGTGGGGCTTCGCGGAGGTCCTGCCCGATCGCGTCATCGTGCTCGCGGAGCGCGGCATTCTGCCGAGCGAGATCGATGCAGCGGCTGCGGAGCGCGAGCGTCTCGAAGCGGAGAAAGAGCTCGCGTACCTCTCGTCGCATGATCCGGAGTTCACGGTGGTCGAAGGCAAGCTGGAAGAATCGATTGCACTGATCAACGTGCATCACGGCCGGTAGGGCACCGGCCTCTTCCTTGCATTAGGTGGAGTCAAATTGGACTCCTGGCTCGAACAATTCGCACGCGCAAATTTCAGGCGCAGTAGCGACACGGCGCACGATCTGAAAACGCCGCTCAATGTCGCCGTGCTCAATCTCGAGCTGCTGCGGATGCGAGTCCGCAAACTGACCGACGGCAGCGATGACGAGAAGCTCATCGCATACGCGCTCGCGATCGAGACCGAGCTCCGTCGCATGGCCCGCATCTTCGACTGCTTTTTTTTGTTATCGACGCCGCCGAAAAACGACGAAGCACCGGCGGCGCTCGATCTCGCACCGCTCCTCATCGATGCTGCACAGGCCGCCGGCTACACGCTCGAGGTTGCCGGACCGGCCATCATTCCTGCGCACGAATCGAGAATCCGGCAGGCGGTGAAGATGTTCTTCGACGGTGCGGCAAAAGTGCTTGCGTCAGGCGAGCGCGCAGCAACGGCTGAACACGATGCACGTGAATTTCGGATCACTGTGACTGGAAATCCGGTCACCGATGATTTCGAGCTTACGAAGATTTTCAAGTTCTACTACACAGATCCGGCCGGCAATCCTGACCTCTCACTCGCGACCGCCAGACTCATCGCCGAAACCTACGGCGGCGAGCTGAATGCGTGGCAGGAAAGTGATAAGGTCAGCTTGCGGCTGTCCTTTTCCACGGGAGAACGATGAAACGAGTTTTGATCGTTGATGATGACCGCGCAACCAGCGCGGGGATGGCCGATGTCGTCGAGGAGTGGGGCTACGAGCCGGAGCTCGCGGACTCGGTGAAAGCCGGGTGGGCGGCAATCTCCAAGCTCGTGCCCGACGTCGCGATCGTCGATCTGAAGTTGCCCGACGGCTCGGGCCTCGATCTGCTGCATCGCATCAAGGAGCAGTACTCCGACGTCTCCGTCATCATCCTCACCGGACACGCCACGGTCGACTCGGCGGTCAGGGCGCTGAAGGTCGGCGCCGAAGACTACGTCACGAAGCCGGTCGATCTGCCGCGACTGCAGGTCATCCTGAAGTCGATCGAAGACAAGCAGATGATGAAGCAGGAAATCCTCGAGCTTCGTCGTCAGCTGCAGAAGATGGGAGCCCTCGGACATCTGGTCGGCAAATCGCCGCGGATGCAGAAGCTCTTCGAAGAAATCGAGATGGTCGCGAACACCGACGCGAACGTGTTCATCGTCGGTGAGTCGGGATCGGGCAAGGAAGTCGTCGCCAACACGATCCACTCGCTCTCCCGCCGCCGCAATAAGCCGTTCATCGCATTCAACTGCGGCGCGATCTCGCCGACGCTGATCGAGTCCGAGATCTTCGGACACGAAAAAGGCGCATTCACGAACGCGATCAAACGCCGCGAGGGCTACTTCGAGACCGCGAAGGGCGGCACGGTGTTCCTCGACGAAATCACCGAAATGCCGATCGAGCTGCAGGTCAAACTGCTGCGCGTGCTCGAAGAGGGCAAGTTCCGCCGCGTCGGCGGCAACGACGAGATCAACATCGACGCACGCATCATCGCCGCCTCGAATCGCGATCCGCAGAAAGCGATTCAGGACGGCCGCATGCGCGAGGATCTCTACTACCGCCTCAACGTCTTCCCCATCGAAGTGCCGCCGCTGCGGGAGCGTCTCGAAGACATCCCGCTCTTCGCGCACTTCTTCCTGCAGAAGCTGAACGAGACCGAGGACAAGAAGGTCGAGAACATCGACCAGGAGTTCATCGAGGCGCTGCAGGCGTACGAGTGGCAGGGCAACGTGCGCGAGCTGCGCAACGTGATGAACCGCGCGTTCATCATGGCGCGCAGCGACACGCTCACGGTCGAGTGTCTCCCGGACAAACTCCTCGGCGCGCGCAAGCGCCGCGCGCGGAACGCGGTGCAGATTCCGCTCGGTCAGCCGATGGAAGAGGTCGAGCGTATCGTCATCGAAGAGACGCTCAACATGACCGACGGCGATCGCCGCAAGACCGCCGAAATCCTCGGCATCTCGTACAAGACGCTCTACAACAAGACGAAGAAGTACAAAGCGGCGGGCGCGGACGATGAGGAGTAGTTGCGCGGTATCGCCCACCCCGCAACCGCGTAGCCTCGCAACCGCGTAACCATGACTTTCCGCCGTCGCATCGTTCACGGCGCTTCTGAAGACCGGCTCGAAAAACTGATCGAGGAGCGCATCGAAGCGGCGGCCGATCGCGAGGCGATCGATCAGCGCATCTGGGATCTGTTCGGCGAGGAGTGGTGCATCATGGCCACCGATCTCGCCGGCTTCTCACGCAACGTCGCCGAATTCGGGATCATCCATTTTCTCCAGACGATCTACGAGTCGGAGAGAGTCCTGATTCCGGTCATCGAGAAGCACGACGGCATCCTGCTGAAAGTCGAAGGCGACAGCTTCTTCGTCATCTTTCGCAACGTGCAGAAGGCGATCCGCGCATCGATCGAGATGCAGCAAACGACGATGCGCTACAACGCCGCGCGCATACCGCAGGAGCACGTGCTGCTCTGCGTAGGACTCGGATTCGGACGCGTGCTGCGCATCGGCGATGCGGACGTGTTCGGCGCGGAAGTGAACGCCGCGTCGAAGCTCGGTGAGGACATCGCGAAGGCGCACGAGATCCTGGTGACGAAGGCGGTGCGCGACGCCGCGGAGTCGCTCGTCGGCATCAGTTTCGAGCCGATCGAGGACTGTCCTCCCGGCGCGCAGGCCGCTTTTCGAATCGTCTACACGGCGTAGGTTTTTTGCGCGCCAGAGTGGCCTCTGATATGGTCCGTCGCTCTCGCGCATCATGCGCGCGCGAGGAATTTCGAGTGTCCGCCGCGCAGTTCGGCGTTCCGCTATGGCCAGAAATCTCGTCATCGTCGAGTCTCCCGCGAAAGCGAAGACCATCAACAAGTTCATCGGCAAGGACTACATCGTGAAGGCCTCGGTCGGTCACGTGCGCGACCTGCCGAAGAGCGAGCTCGGTGTCGACGAGGAGACCTTTGAGCCGAAGTACGAAATCCTCGAAGGCAAAGAGAAAGTCGTGAGCGAGCTCAAAGCCGCCGCGAAGAAAGCGGAAACGATCTACATCGCGTCGGACCCTGATCGCGAAGGCGAAGCGATCGGCTGGCATGTGATGTCGCTCCTCGGCACCGACTCCAAAAAAGTCCGCCGCGTGCTCTTCCACGAGATCACCAAGAACGCGGTGAAGAAGGCGATGGAGAATCCGGGCGAGATCGACATGAACAAGGTCAACGCCCAGCAGGCGCGCCGTGTGCTCGATCGCCTGGTCGGCTACAAGATCTCGCCGCTGCTGTGGGACAAAGTCCGCCGCGGTCTCTCCGCGGGACGCGTGCAATCGGTCGCGCTGAAGATGATCACGGACCGCGAGGACGACATCAAAGCGTTCGTCCCCGAGGAGTACTGGACGTTCGCGGCGAAGCTCGCGGCGCAGACTCCGCCGCCGTTCATTGCCAAGCTGACGAAGGTCGAAGGCAAGAAAGCCGACGTTTCGAACGAGACGATCGCGCGTCAGATAGAGAGCGCGGTCAAGGGCGGGAAGTTCGTCGTCGACACGATCGCACGCAAGGAAAAGCGCCAGTCCGCGGCGCCGCCCTTCATCACCTCGACGCTGCAGCGCGCCGCGTACAACCGCTACAAGTACCCCGTGAAGCGGACGATGTCGATCGCCCAGAAGCTGTACGAGGGCAAGGAGCTCGGACCGCACGGACTGGTCGGACTGATCAGCTACATGCGTACCGACTCGGTCCGCATCTCCGACGACGCACTCGGCGAAGTTAGACAATATATCGGCACGAAATACGGCGCCGATATCCTTCCCGAAAAGCCGAACGTTTATAAGGTCAAAAAAGCTGCACAGGCGCAGGAAGCGCACGAGGCGATCCGCCCCACGTCGACCGAGTTCGAGCCGGAAGCGATCAAGGACTTCCTGACCAGGGAAGAGTTCAACATCTACAAGATGATCTGGGACCGCTTCGTCGCGTCGCAGATGAAGCCGGCCCTGTTCGACGTCACCGACGCCGACATCCGCAACGGCAACTACACCTTCCGTGCGTCGGGCGAAGTGCTCAAGTTCGCCGGTTACCTCGCCGTCTTCCAGGAGCCGGCGGGCGATGAAGATGACGAGGAGAAGCCGGAGAACGACAAGGCGCTGCCGCCGATGAACGAAGGCGACGTGCTCGAGCTGCTCAATCTCGACACGAAGCAGAACTTCACGCAGCCTCCGCCGCGCTACACCGAAGCGACGCTGGTGAAAGCGCTGGAAGAGAACGGCATCGGCCGTCCGTCGACGTACGGCCAGATCCTCACCACCATCCAGACCCGCGACTACACCTACAAGCACGAGGGCAAGTTCTTTCCGACGCAGCTCGGCGTGCTGATCTCGAAGCTGCTCAAGCAGTCGTTCGGCGACATCATCGACGAGACCTACACCGCGCGTCTCGAAGAGGAGCTCGACGAAGTCGAAGAGGGCCAGATCGAGTGGACCGCGCTGATGCGCGAGTTCTCCGCGAAGTTCACGACCGATCTCGCCCGCGCCGAGAAAGAGATGCAGTCGGTGAAGGGCACGGGCCTCGAAACGGAAGAGAAGTGCGAGAACTGCGGATCGCCGATGGTGATCAAGTTCGGACGCTTCGGCGAGTTCCTCGCCTGCTCCAACTATCCCGAGTGCAAGACGACGAAGGAGATGGCGAAGGGGGACGCAGCGGAAGTCGCGACCGAGGGCGAAGAGATCATCTGCGACAAATGCGGCAAGCCGATGCAGCTCAAGCGCTCGCGCTTCGGCCAGTTCTACGCCTGCACCGGTTACCCCGACTGCAAGAACACGAAGGATCCGCGCCTGATGAAGGCGAACATCCCGACCGAGCCGCAGCCGCCGTGCGAGAACTGCGGCAAGGAGATGGTGCTCAAGAGCGGCCGTTACGGCCCGTTCTACTCGTGCTCCGGTTATCCCGACTGCAAGAACATCCGCAAGATCGGCGGCGGCAAGTCGACGCCTCCCAAGCCGACCGGTGTGAAGTGCCCGCAGTGCGGCGAAGGTGAGCTCGTCGAGCGCCGCTCGCGCCGCGGCATCTTCTACTCCTGCTCGCGTTACCCGAAGTGCGAGTTCGCGCTGAACAATCGTCCGCTGAACAAGCCGTGTCCGAAATGCGGCGCGCCGTATCTCCTCGAGAAGACGACGAAGCGCGAAGGGCACATCGAGTACTGCAACAACGCGGAGTGCGACTACAAAGCGCCGATCGAAGGCGAGGGCGCGGCTTAAACTGCGCGGATGCGTCTTCGCATCCTCCTGATCCTTCTCGTCGCAACAAGCGTCTTCGCGGATGAAGCCGGCACCGCGCACCGCTTCGACCAGATCCGCATCAATCCCCTCCTCCTCCGCCGATTTCTGGAGGCGATGCCGAAGGGCGGCGATCTGCACGAGCATCTTTCCGGAGCCGTGTACGCGGAGACCTATCTCGACTGGGCGATGCAGGACGGCCTCTGCATTGACAAGGCGCAGCTGACGATCGCGAATCCACCGTGCGATGAGCCGCACGGCCTCGTGCCGGCGAAGTCGATGAACGACGCGCTCCGCTCGCAGCTGATCGACGCGCTTTCGATGCGCAACTTCCATCCGGCGGCGGACAACGGTCACGATCACTTCTTCGCCACGTTCACCAAGTTCCGCGCAGTGAGCGCGCGACACGTCCCCGAGATGCTCGCCAACGTCGCGACGCGCTTCGCATCGGAGAACGTCGACTACCTCGAATCGCTTTTCGATGCCGGCTCCGGCGCCGCCGCGCGATTCGGCGCCACTCTCACGCCCGGCGCCTCGTTCGCCGAGATGCGCGATGCGCTGCTGAAAAGCGGCAAGGTCCCGGAGATCGTCGCGTTCTCGAGCAGGAATCTCGATCAGATCGATGCAGCAGCACACAAAGCGAGTCCGAACACGACGATTCGCTACCTCGTGCAGGTCCACCGCGGCATTCCGCGCGAACAGTTTTTCTCGGAGCTCGTCATCGCGTTCGAGCTGGCGGGCGCCGATCCGCGCGTCGTCGGACTCAATCCCGTCATGCCCGAAGACGGATACGCGTCGATGAAAAACTTCGACGACCAGATGGAGATGTTCGCGTATCTCCGCCCGCTCTATCCGACCGTGCGGCTCACCGCGCACGCCGGCGAGCTCGCGCCGGGACTCGTGCCGCCCGAGGGCTTGCGCAATCACATTCGCGATACGGTGATGATCGCGAAGGCGGAGCGGATCGGACACGGCGTCGATGTCGCGCGCGAAACGAACATGCCGGAGCTGCTGCGCACGATGTCGTCACGCGGCGTCGCCGTCGAGATCTGCCTCACCAGCAACGACGTGATCCTCGGCGTGAAAGGCGCGAATCATCCGCTGCGTCTTTACCTGCAGAACCACGTACCGGTCGTGCTCGCGACCGACGATCCCGGCGTCTCGCGCGGCGATCTCACGACCGAGTTTCAACGCGCCGCCGAAGAGCACAACCTCGGATACCGCGAGTTGAAACGCATCGCGCGCAACAGCCTGCAGTACTCGTTTCTCGAAGGCGCGAGCCTCTGGACGAACGGCGAATACGCGTCGTACGCGTGCGGCAATGCCTGCGATGCACTGATCAAAAAAAGTGCGAAAGCGCGCGAACAATGGCGGTTCGAGCAGCGATTGCGCGAATTCGAGAACGCTACTTCGCCTGCTGATTGAGCAGCTCGCGCCAGTTGATCACCGCGCTGAGCGGACGCATTTCCGGTCCGGAAAGACGGCGCGCGACCAGGAACCGATTGCCATCCGGTAAGCGTCATCCCGAGCGTAGTCGAGGGACCCGGGAGGGCGTGTGGCGCGTTGATCGTGCCACCCGCACCCCAGGTCCCTCGACTTACGCTCGGGATGACGAGGCCGTCACCTCGAAGTCATTCCACTCTCCGTCCGGTCTTGATGTCGCCGGCCGTTCGTCTCGTTGAACGGCGTGCGCAGCAGCGGCACCGGTTGCGAATTCGGACGCGCCGCCACGGTCCAGAGATCGATGTTCGTCTTCGGATCGAGCTCGCGGAACAACAGCGTCGTGCCGTCGGGCGACCAGTCGTTGAGGTACTGAATGCCGCGCACCGCGGTTACCGCCTGCGGTGTTCCGCCGAGCGATTGCATGAAGATGTGCGGCGGACCATCCGGCTCGCCGGAGTAAGCGAGGAACTGCCCGTCGGGCGAGAGCAGCGGAGAGCCTTCCGACCATGGTGTATTCGTCACCTTCACCGCCGAAGCGCGTGAGATGTCGGCGATCCAGGCGTCAGCCGTTCCGTGCGCCGCATCCATCACCGGCATCGTGATGTGGCGGCCATCGCGCGAGATGCGTCCGCCGCGAGCATCGTTTGGCCCGATCGTTCCGACGATCGCACCGCTTCGATCCAACCACGTCGCGTGTCCCTCGGCCGCCGGTGTCGCGTACACCAGCGTGCGCGGCGACACGGAGAACTCCGCGAATCCGAGTGAGCGATAGAACCAGACCGCGGGACTGATCACCACCGGCGTACCGATGCGCTGCAGGTTCTTGTCGACGTGCTGCGCGACGAGCGCACCTTCATGCGTCGAAACCATCACGTCGCCCACGATCTCGACGCGCGACTCGGTCGGACCGAGGTCGCGATCGTCTCCGCTGCGCAGCGAGTGCACATGCAGATGAAGGCCAAAGCGAGCGCCGGGGACGATCATCAGCTGAGGAATTCGCGAACGGGTGGCGTGATGAGATCGTAATCGATCAGGAACGAATCGTGGCCGTTCGGCGACGTCATCCGCTCGTGCTGCACGTGCACGCCGAGCGAGCGGAGCGCCGACGCGACGCGCTCCGATTCGAGCTGCGGAAAGAGCCAGTCGGTGTCGAACGAAATGATCAGCGTGCGTCCGCGCCACTTCGCGAACGCCGCCTGCAGCGATCCGAACTGCTCCTCGAGGTCCATCTCGTCCATCGCCGCCTGCACGCGGATGTACGAGTTCGCGTCGTACTGCGATGCGAATTTCTTTCCCTGGTACTCGAAGTACGAATCGATCTCGAACTGCCGCGTGTTGCCGCGGCGGCGGCGCCCGAACTTCGTCTGCAGCGCCTGCGCGGAGAGGTACGTCATGTGGCCGACCATGCGCGCGACTTCCAGGCCGCGCAGCGGATCGGGCTTGTCGTAGTAATCGCCACCGTGAAAACGCGTGTCGCTCTCGATGATCTTGCGGCCGATGATGTGCCACGCGATGCCGAGCACCGGCACGGCCGGACCGCTGCACATCGCGATGATGGAGTCCGCGAAGTCGGGATAGAGAGCGGCCCACATCAGCACCTGCATCCCGCCGAGCGAACCGCCGGCGATCGCGTGCAGATGCGTGATGCCGAGCCGATCGAGCAGCTGCTTCTGCGAATGCACCATGTCTTCGATCGTCGGCCAGGGATAGCTCGAGCCGTACGCGTTGCCGCTCTCCGGATCGATCGACTTCGGCGCCGTCGTCCCGTAGCACGAGCCGGGCAGATTCGCGCAGATCACGAAGTACTTCTCGAGATCGATCCCTTTGCCGTAGCCGATCAGTCCATCCCACCAGCCCGGCCGCTCGTCATCGCTGTCGGTGTACCTGCCCGCCGCGTGCGCGCTCGCGGAGAGCGCGTGACAGACGAGGATCGCGTTCGATTTGTCGGCGTTCAGCTCGCCGAACGTCTCGTAGCGGACGGTGAACGGTTTGATGACCTGACCGTGCGTGAAGCGAAAGCCGTCATCGAAGACGAGCTCCTTCGGCGGTGCGGCGACGAACGTCGTTGAAACCATTACGACTGATTCTCTCGTTTAAGTTGCCCTTCGTAAATGCGCCGCACTTCGTCGATGGTCGAGATCTCGTCGACCGTCTTGTCGTCGCGAATGCGGACGATGCGCGGAAATCGCATCGCGTATCCCGACTTGTGGCGTGACGATTCCTGGATGCGATCGAACGCGATCTCCAGCACGAGCTTCGGCTCGACGATCAGCACCGGCCCATGCCGCGAGATCTGCGTCTTCAGGAAAAACTCGGTGAGAGTCGCGATCTCCACATCGGTGAGGCCGGTGTACGCCTTGCCGATGTTGACGAGCTCTCCTTCGCGGCGGACGGCGAATGTGACATCGGAAAGCACGCCGCGGCGCTTGCCGTGTCCGTACTCCGCCGCGGTCACGACGCAGTCGAGTGTCGCCAGCGCTTTCTTGTATTTCAGCCACGACTTGCCGCGGCGTCCCGGCGTGTAGATCGAATTCGGATCCTTGATCACGAGCCCTTCGTTGGCTCGTGCACGAGCGGCGTCGAACAGCTCGTCGACATGTTTCGCATCACGCACTTCGCTCGAATCGCCGCGATGAATCGCGCCGCCCGCCGGCATCTTTGCGAGCCGGTCGCGCAGCGGTGTTTCGAAGAGCGGCTCGCCGTCGAGGTAGAGACAGTCGAATGCGAAGAAGACGACCGGCGCTTCTTCGCGAAGTTTGTCGGTGACTTTGCGGCGTCCGAGGCGCTTCTGGATGATCGCGAATGGAAGGATGCGATCGCGATACGCGACGATCTCGCCGTCGAGGATCACTCCCCTGCCGAGTTTCCGCGCCGCATCTTCGAGCTCCGGAAAGCGGTGCGTCACGTCATCCAGCGTTCGTGAATAAATGCGAACCTGATCGCCGTCCGTGTGGATCTGCGCGCGGATGCCGTCGTACTTGTCATCGGCGATTGCACCCGCGCCCAGCGCCGCGACGATCTCCGCCGGATCTTCCTCCGGCTGCGCGAGCATGAACGCGAACGGATGAAAGAGCGTCATCTTCGCGGACGACAGCGCATCGCTCTTCGCCAGCAGCGCGGCCGCGCCGATGTCGCCGGTGAACATGTTCGCGCGCCGCACATCCGCGAGCGTTCGTCCGAATGACTTCGCGATCGCGGACTCGACGAGCCCTTCGACCAGTCCGATCCGCAATTCGCTCTGCAGGATTTTCGTGATGTAGCGCGCGCCTTGCGCATCGACTTTGCGGAACAGCTCGACGAGCACGTTCTTCTTTTCGATCGAGCCGGAGGTCGCGGCGAGCCGATCGAAGTATTCGCCGAGCTCGATTAGCGAGACGTCGCCTTCGCCTTTGAAGACGTCGGCGATCGTGTCGCCCAGGTCTGCGTATTTCGGCCACGCGGCCCAGAGCTCCTCGGCGTTGATGCCGGCAGCTTCGATGACCGCATCGGCGATCGTCGACCAGCCGACTCCGGTCACGCGCTGCTCGCGCCGCGGGAACGGCGCGCCGGCGAAATAGACCACCGCGCGCTCCAGTGAGGCGTCGTCGAGAGCGGTCAGATATTCGGCCAGAATCCGCTCTTTTTCGCTCTTTTTCGTCGTACCGGCGATCGCATTCGCCGTCACGGTGAGGTCGGAAAGCATGCGATAGAATCCGCGCCCGTCATCTTAAAGAACGAGGAATCACGAATGAAAACGAAAGTGACAGTGGTCGGTGCGGGCAACGTCGGAGCAACCGTTGCGCAGGGCATCTCGATCAAAGAGCTCGCCGACGTCGTGCTCGTCGACATCGTCGAAGGCGTTCCGCAGGGAAAGTCGCTCGACATGAACGAGACCGCTCCGGTCATCAAGTCGGACGCGCTGCAGACCGGAACCAACTCCTACGACGCGACCGAAAACTCGGATGTCGTCGTCATCACCGCGGGCCTGCCGCGCAAGCCGGGCATGAGCCGCGACGACCTGCTGTGGAAGAACGAAGAGATCGTCGCCGGCGTGACGCGCGAAGTGGTGAAGCGCTCGCCGAACACGATTCTCGTGATCGTCTCCAATCCGCTCGACGCGATGTGCGAAGTCGCGCGGCGCGTGTCGGGCTTCCCGCGCGAGCGCGTGATCGGCATGGCCGGTGTGCTCGACTCCGCGCGCATGCGCTACTTCATCGCCGCCGAGCTGAACGTCTCTGTCGAAAACACGCACGCCTTCGTCCTCGGCGGCCACGGCGACACGATGGTCCCGCTGCCGCGCTACTCGACGGTCGCCGGCATTCCGATCACCGAGCTGATCTCGAAGGAGCGCATCGATGCGATCGTCGAGCGCACGCGCACCGGCGGCGCCGAGATCGTCAACCTGCTCAAGACCTCGGCGTGGTACGCGCCAGGCGCATCGACGGTGGAGATGGTCGACGCGATCCTCAAGGACAAGCGCAAGATCCTCCCCTGCGCCGCGTTCCTGCAGGGCGAATACGGGCTCAACAATCTCTTCGTCGGCGTGCCGGTGAAGCTCGGCCGCAACGGCATCGAGCAAATCATCGAGATCAAGCTGGAAGCGGACGAACAGGCCGCACTGCAGAAGTCGGCAGACGCGGTGACGGAGCTCGTCGACAAGTTGAAGATTCAGTGAGCACGGAGCGCGGCCGTCCCGGCCGCAGCGATTGGGCGTCTCGCCTGATCGCGAAAACCTGTCGCCGGCCGAGACGGCCGCCGACTGCGGGCCGGAGGCCCGCGCTCCGGTAGCGGCTGCTATCCGGACTCTGCACCCGGAATCATCGGGGCGCGTGCGCTGTCATAAAATTGCACGCACGCGCCCATCATGAAAAAACTCGTCATCGACATCGAGACCGTCGGCATTCCGTGGGAAGAGCTCGACCCGTACGTTCGCGAGTATCTGATCAAGGGATTGTCGGACGGTGATGCCGAGGAGGCGCGGCGGGCCGGCGGACTCTCACCATTTCGCGGCCGCATCGTCGCGATCGGCGTGATCAACATCGAAGACGGCCGCTCGTGCGTGTTGTATGAAGTGCCGGGCCAGACCGAGCTGCGCGTCGAGCGCGTCAACACGCGCACCTACATCTCCGGCAGCGAGAAGCAGATCCTCGAAAAGTTCTGGCAGTTCTTCGATGACGACTCGCGCTTCATCAGCTTCAACGGACGGCAGTTCGACGGCCCGTTCCTGATGATCCGTTCCGCGATTCACGGCGTCGTGCCGAAGCGCGATCTCGTCGGCTATCGCTACGGCTATCACCCGAACTGCGATCTGCGCGAGGCGCTCAATTTCTTCGGCACGACGAACAGCCGCCAGTTCAAATTCAACCTCGATCTCGCGTGCAAGACGTTCGGCGTCGAGACGTCGAAGAGCGAAGGCATCGACGGCCGCTCGGTCGAGATGTGGTACCGCATGGGACGGCATCGCGAGATCGCCGACTACTGCCTCGAAGACGTACGCGCGACCGCGCAGCTGTACGAGAAGATCGTCCCGACGCTGCTGATGTTCAACAAGGACTTCCGCGAATCGGAAGAGCGCTGGTGGCGCCGCGCGCCGGCGGAACAGGCGGAGCTGCCGATCGTGCTGCCGCGCTCCGAGCCGACGTTCATGGAAGCGGTGGAACGGAGCTCGCTCGAGCTGACTGCTGCGCTCGAGCGTGTCGAGACGGTCGACGAAAAAGTCGTGACCGCGAAGCATCAGGCGATCATCCTGGACAAACTCGTGCAGGACGAACGTCCCGAAGAAGAGATTCCGACCGGCATCTGAATCATGCGAAACCTGATTGCGCTGCTCCTCTTCGCCACATCGCTGACCGCGCAGGACCGCTTCACCGATCGCGATCTGAATTTTTCGATCGCGACGCCGGCGTCCGACTGGAAGTGGAGCACCGTCGCTCACAAGGAGCTCGGCGAGTACGACGGCGTCCTGTACGTGAGCGATCCGCACGGCGAGCGTTTTTCGATCACCGTGACGCCGACCGGCAACTTCAAGGTCGACGAGCATCTGCTGTACGCGGTGCAGACGACGCTGCGCTTCGATGCCGAGGCGGCGGGCTTTCACATCGGCGAGTTCCACACGATGCGCACCACGTCGCCGATCTTTCCGTCGTACACCTACTCGTACACCCGCATCGACAAGAACGGGAAGGTCATGTACGTCGAGGGCTACCTCGCGGCGCTGAATCGCATCTACACGATTCAGTACGCGTCGGAGTCGCGCAATGCGATGGACGACTTCAAGCGCTTCGTCGCATCGTTCCAGCTGGCGAACAAGTTCGAAGCGCAGCGCGGCGGGACCGGTCCGGCAACCTCGCCGTTCGCCTCGATCTCCGGCGCGATGAAGTCCACCCTCGGCCAGCCGCTCGCCCCGAACGAGCTGGAACCGATCCGGAAATAGTCCCCCTCGCCCCGCTTGCGGGGAGAGGGGTCAGGGGTGAGGGGCTCGCGTCAATCACCACCCCCGCCCCAACACGACGAACGACGCCCAGTAAAACGGATGCTCGTAATGCCTGCGCACATCGAGTTGCGCCGCGCGCAGCGCTTCCGCCGGTGACATCCCGCGTTGCGCGACATTGCGATGGAACGCGACCATCATCGCCGACGTGCTCGTCGCCTCGACTTTCCATTCGCTCGCGACCATCGTCGGACAGCCGGCGACGAACAGCGCCCACGACATGCCGATGATCCCTTCGCCCGGCGCGGGTCGTCCCATCGCCGTCTGACACGCGGAGAGCACGACGAGCTGCGCGTTGAGGTGCATCGACATCATCTCGCGCGCCTCGAGCCGTCCGCGTCCGAACACGAGGTACGAGGAGAGCGGCGCGTCGTCGTCGAACACGCCGTGCGTTGCGAAGTGGAGGATGTCGTAACGCGGCGCGGCGTCTTTGACGAGCTGCTCGCGTGCATCGATCTCGACATGCGCGCGAGGCGCATAGATCGCGGCGATCTGTTCGGCTTCGCTGCGCGCTTCGGGCATGGCGACGATGAGAGGCGACAAGCTGAGAGCTTGTCGTACACCGGGCCTTATTGCCGCGATCGACGGCGCATAAAAAATCGCCGCATCGTCGGCGACGTAGCGATCGCTCGGATCGATCAGCGCCTGGAACGGCACGCGCCAGAGCTCCGAATCCGGCACGATGCAAATCCGTTTCTTCCCGCGCAGCAGCGGCGCTTCCGGCTCCAGCAGCAGATCCCACAGATGCCGCGCGGTGCGGCGGAACGCGAGATTGCGGCTGGCGAGCTCGCTCGCGAAACGATTGCAGACCGCGGCGAGCTCCGCGCGCGGAATCACAGTGGTGAACTCGCGCACGCCCTCGCGCGTGACGACGAACGCGTACAGCGCGGAATCGCTCACCGCGTATTCGAGAATCGCGTCGCCTTCCTCGGGCAGTTGCAGACGAAACGCCGGCACGCTGATGCGACCCTGCAGCACGTCGACGAGCACGCGTCCCTTCGCGCGCTCCGCGTATTCGAGCGCGCCTCGCGCGTCGTTCGATTCTGCGAGCAGATCGACCATCGCGAGATACGGATAGACCTTCGCTTCGAACGAACGCTCGCGCGACTCCGCGCCGCCCGCGACCTGCCGCCGTTCGCGCTCGATCGCATCGATCGCCGCGCTGAACGCGCGTTTCGCCGCGTCGCGATTGTGCAACGCGCGATACGCCTGCCCCGCGATCGACTGCGCGTGCGCGATCGTGTCGGGATCGTTCGCGCGATTCGCCGCATCGATCGCGATTGACGCTGCATCCGCGTATCGCTTCTGCGCGAGGCGCAACCGCGCGCGATACGTCAGCGCGGCCGGCGTCGGCGCGAGGCGAATGCTCTGATCGAACGCGCGCGCTGCGCCGGCGAGATCGTGCCGGTCGAGCCGCAGATCGCCTTCGCGCAACAGGATCGTCGCAAGCGTCAGATCATCTTTCGACGCAGCACGCGCGCGGCGCAGATCGCGCAACGCCGCGGCGTCGTTGCCGAGTGCGCGCTCCGCCTCCGAGATCGACAGCAGCGTGCGCGCCGAGCGATCCATCGCGAGAGCGCGTCGCAGATGCAAGAGCGCCGCGGCTGGATCGTTCTGCTGCGTGTACACCAGTCCGATGTTGTGCTCCGCGCTGATCTCGCCATACCGATCCTTCGCCTTCTTCGCCGCCGCACCGCTCCGCTTGTAGTACGCGATCGCATTGCGGAAGTCGCCCTCGGCGCGCGCGAGGTTGCCGAGGTTGTTCAGCACGCGCGAATCGGAGGGATTGATCGCGAGACTGCGCTGATACGCGGCGAGCGCTGCGTCGTAGTCTTCGAGCAGATCGAAGTAGATGCGGCCGAGATCGCTCCATGCGCGCGCGATCGTGAAGGTGTCGTGCGCGAACTCGCCGAGTGCGAGCGCTTCGCTCGTGTAGTCGAGCGCGGCATCAGCATCGTTGCGCATGCGCGCGACGACGCCCTGCGCGTCCGCCGCACGCGCAACGCCGATCAGGTCATTGCATGCGAGAGCGGCAACGCGCGCGTCGAATGCGACGGATGCAGCTTCATCGATGCGATTTTGGTTTGTGAGGTCGATGGCGTGTGCAGCGAGCGCTCGCCCCTGGCCTTCGCCCCGCGCAGCGGGGAGAAGGTGGCCGAAGGCCGGATGAGGGCCGCTCAGTGCGAGCGCAACGATTGCAACAAGCGCTGCGCATCGGCCGAGCCGCGATTTTCGTTCGCCAGCTCCTGCAGCTCGCGCTCCGCTTCCGCCGTCACACCCGCTGAGGCGTACGCCACGCCCAGCGCGAGATGCGAACGCGGCTGCACCAGCTCGAGTCGCGCGATCTCCTGCGCGTTCGCCGCGTCCAACACCGCGAACCGAGCCTCGGGGGCCGGCGGCGCCGGTGACGTCGTTTCGACTGTGTCGAGCAGCGCCGTCACTTGCCAGACGTACGTCGTGCCGCGCGCGAGTGGCTGCGGCGTGGTCCACCGCGTTTCGTCGATCGGACCGCTGTCCGCGACCGGACGGAAGTGGTCGGAGAAAACTTCCACGCGATAGAGAGCTCCGGGAACGGCGGTCCATTCGAAGGTCGGCCTGTCGCTGACGATGATGCATCCGATCGGGGCCAGCGGCTCGAACGCTGATGGCGTGGCGGGGAATGTCGAGCGCAGCGCCTCGCCCGTTTTTGCGAGCTGCGCGGCGTTCGGCGGGATCCCGACCATGCCGCTGCGCAAGGCGTTCGCGATCCGCCGCTCGTCGTCGATGGTCAGACCGCTGATGCCGGAGAGCTGCCCGTCTTTCGTGAGCCGCACTTCCCGATTGCCGTCGTGGAGCGAAAGCACCGTTGCGGAAGGACGGAGCAGCGGAAGAATGGCGAGAATGAGGCAGGCGGCGATCGCCGCCGCGGCGAGCGGCAGCCAGTTCCGGCGCGGACGCCGGTGCTGGGCCGCAAATGTCTGCAGATCCCGCACTTCCCGGCCGCACATCGGGCACATCGCGGCATGCGAGGAGACGATCTCCTGATCGATCAGGTCGCAGCGCCCGTCGACGTACGCCTCGATCAGCTCGTAGTCGAGATGGAGCGGCTCGGCGGCCGAAAGCTCCGCGACCAGCGCCTGTACCAGCGCCTGCCGTTCCTTCTCGTCCGTGTTCATGGTCACCTCACAAAGACGCGTGCGCCCGGCTTTGATTACCGTTTCGAAAGGCGCCTGGCCAGCCGCTCCCGGGCGCACTTCCGGAGATTGATGACTTGCTGCCGCGTCGCGCCGAGGCGCGAGGCGATGGTGTTGTCGTCGAGGGGCAGCTGGTTCCAGATTGAGGCCAACTCCCCGGCCGGAATGCCGACCAGCTCCGCGATCCGATCCGAAGTTGCCAGTCCCGTCACCGTCACCAACGGAATCGCGCTGCCGCCCCCTACTTCGCGCAGGTTGAGCAGCAGCGCGGCGCGTTGCCGGGGCGGGAGCTGCTCGATCTCGCGCCACAGGTGCTCCGCGGTCTGCTTCGACGCGAGCTGCTCGAATGCGGACGGCGCGAGCTCGTGCAGATCGACGTCCTCGATCGACAGATTGATCTCCGAGGCCGATGCCGATGCGAAGAGCACGACGACTTCCTGAAACGGCAACGGTCCGCCGCTGCGTTTGAAGATGCGGTCGAGCGAGTCGGCGAGCTGACGCTCCTCGACATCCGCCGGATCGAGCGGGCGCGGGCGCGCCGGACGATCGCGCCACTTCGCCAGGCCGCACACCAGCTCGCGCTCGATCTGCCAGAGCGCGAAGCGTGCATCGTGCGTGAGCACATAGCGAATGCGATTCGACAGCAGAGCCCGCTGCGGCTGCTTGCGGCGGAGAAAGTCGTCCGCAGCGTGGAATGTCACGATCGCGACGTAATCGGCGAAGCTGCCGATCGGCTCGCTCGCGCCGCGCTGCAGCTCATCGAGCTTGCGGACCAGTCGCAGCATCACGCCGCCGCGGATGTCATCGAGCTCCGGCTCGCGCGTGCCGAGGCGATGGAACAAACTCCTGCGAATCACCGGATCGGCGACTTCCGTGAGCAATTGCTCGATCGCGATTGCGCGCTGCGACTCGTTGCGTGCGGCGACGAGCGCTTCGAGCTGGGGGTCCAGTCCTACGGGCACAGGCAGGTAATAATGCGACACGTCCACACGTCTGCGAAGCCATGCTTGCGCTTTTCTTCCTAGCCGCCAGTGTAGGACAAGCTCTCAGCTTGTCATCGTCTCTCAGCTTGTCACAGGGGCAAGCTGAGAGCTTGCCCTACACCACCACGACCACTACCTTGCAGCAGCAGGCATACGAGAGGTTTGATTTTTCCGCCGCCGCCGATGGGGCGTCCGACGAACAGCACGCCTGGTTCATCCGGAATCTGCAGCACATCGATGACCTCGAAGCCACGCGCCTCGCGGAGGAGATGCGCGCGACGCATCCGGAGAGCGCATGGACCTGGTTCGCCATCGCTCATGAGTATCGGGAGGATCTCGATCACTTCGACGACAACAAGCTCGCCGCGGAGAAGCTCGCATCCGAAACGGATGAAGCGCTGGTCATCGCGCGCGCGGTTGCGCTGAACAGCATCGCCGAGCACGACGCCGCCATGCGCCTGCTCGACGCGGTTCCGCCGAGCGCGCGGGTGTGGGTGGCGAAGGGCGAGATGCTGCAGGACGAGCCGGCCATCGCGGCGTATCGCGAAGCGCTGAAAATCGATCCGTCGAACATCGCCGCGCTTAACCGTCTCGGCTCGATGCTGAAACAGATTCGGCGTCGCGATGAAGCGAAGCCGTTGCTCGAGAGCGCCGCGAAGCTGTCGCGTTATGTCATGGCGCTGCAACTCCCGAATGCCGCCGAGCTGGAAGCATGGATTCGCGATTCGGATGGCGATCCGTACGTGTTGTCGCTCGCCGCGCGCGGCTATCAGCAGCTGAAGATGAACGATCGTATGTGCGAGGTGCAGGACCGCATCCTGCGCGAAGCGCCGGCGAGCGCGCAGGCGTTGACCGTGCTGATGTCGCGCGCGAAGTCGAACGCGACGTGGCGCGACGTGCTCGATTACCCGTACCGCCGCGATCCGGATGCCATCGCCACCGCCAGCTCGGTGCTGTTGCGCGATGAAAAGGACGATGCGCGGCTCGTCGCGCTGGTGCACAACATTCCGCTGACGGTCAACTACGTGCCGCAGCTTTCTTCCGCCGTGCAGAAGCTCACCGACCGCAAGCTCGACCTCGTTTACGCCGATCGTGTCGCGCGCAGGTTGATCGATCTCAACGAGCGCTATCTGCTCGGATTTCAGAACGACCCGCCGGAGTCCCGCGAGCGTATGGAGCGGTACCTTCGCGGCATGGTGCACGACACGCTCGGCTGGGTCTGGCTCGCGCGCGGCAACACGAGCGCGGCGCAGAAGGAGATCCTCGCCGCGCGCGAGCTCTATCCGGAGAGCGCGGCGATCGTCTACCACCTCGCGCGGACGTATGAAGCAGAGAAGCAGATCACCGAGGCGGAGCAGCTCTACCGCGAGGGATTAGCTCTGCAGACGAACGGCGTGAATCCGAATCGCGCCGCGCTCGAAGCGCTCTATCGACGCAAGCACAAGACGCTCGCCGGCTTCGATGCGTATCTCGTGCGTGTCGATTCGAACGGAACGGCGGCGAGCAAGCAGCGCGTGCTCGAGTCGCGCATCGCGAAACCGGTGCGTGCTCCCGAGTTCCGTCTGAAGACACTCGACGGCCGCACGCTCTCGCTTGCCGATTTGAAGGGCAAGGTCGCGGTTGTGAATTTCTGGGGCGTCTGGTGCGGCTGGTGCGTGAAGGAAATGCCCGACATCGTGAAGCTTGCGAAGCGCTATGCGGACGACGATCGGGTGCGGATTGTGACCGTCGACACGGACGGCGATCCGTCCATCGTGCGTCAATGGATGACAGACAATCACTACGATTTCACGGTCCTTCTCGACGATGGCTGGGCGCATCGATCGGGCGTGCTCGCATACCCGACCACCTGGTTCCTCGATCCGCAAGGACGCATCGCCTTCAAAAAAGAAGGGTGGACGGAAAAGCTCGTCGACCAATTCAGCTGGCGAATTGACGTCTTGAGAAAGTGAACGTCTCGGCGGCGCACCGTCGCCTCCGGTCGCCACGCGCCCGGGCACGAATGCTTGCATTCGCGCCCGGAAAATAGACCGGAGGCGACGTTGCGCCGCCGAAACCCGTGTGTCAGAGCACCGCGTACAATTCGCCCGTGCAGATTTTCCGCTCGCGGATCTTTACGCCTCTGTCCGATCCGTTCGCGTCGGGCGACATCGCGAGCTCCTATCGCACATACGAAGACGGGTACCTCGCTGTTGATGACGGACGGATCGCCGGCGCCGGCGACTGGAACGATCGTCCCGAAGGCGAAGTCACCGACCTCGGCCGTCACGCGCTGATCTCGCCCGGCTTCTTCGACACGCATCTGCACGCGCCGCAGCTCGAGATGATCGGCTCGTACGGCGGCGATCTGCTGCAGTGGCTGAACCGCTACACGTTTCCGACCGAGGCGAAGTTCGCGGATCCGAAGCACGCGGAAGTGATCGCGCGCTTGTTCTTCGACGAGCTGCTGCGCAACGGCACGCTCTGCGCTCTGATCTTCTCGACCATCCACTACGAAGCGACCGAGATCTTCTTCGCCGAGGCCGAACGCCGCGGTTTCCGCGGAATTATCGGCAAAAACATGATGGATCGTAACGCGCCCGATTTTCTTCTGGAGGATCCGCGCACGTCGTACGACCAGAGCCGCGAGCTGCTGACGAAATGGCATAACCGCGGACTGCTCCGTTACGCGATCACGCCCCGTTTCGCGCCGACATCGACGCCGGAGCTGCTTCGCTTCGCCGGCGATCTCAAGCGCGAGTTCCCTGACGCGTACGTCCACACGCACATCTCCGAGAATCGCAACGAAGTGCTCTGGGTGCAGCAGCTCTTCGCCGAGGCCGAGTACGCGGATGTGTACGACGACTACGGCCTGCTCGACGAGAAAACCGTGCTCGCACATGGCGTCTACCTCAGCGACGAAGAGCTCGATCTGCTGAGCCAGCGCCGCTCGCGCATCTCGCACTGTCCGAACTCGAACCTGTTCCTCGGCAGCGGCCTCTTCCCGCTGTTCCGCGTGCTGAAGGCAGGCGTCGGGGTGGGGCTCGGCAGCGACATCGGCGCTGGAACGACACCGTCGATGCTCACCGCGATGGCCGACGCGTACAAAGTGCAGATCGTGCAGGGCGTGTCGCTCAGTCCGTTTCAGCTCTGGTATCTGGCGACCCTCGGCGGCGCGCGCGCGTTGTCGCTGGACAAGGAAACGGGGAGCATCGAAGCGGGAAAATCGGCCGATTTTATCGTCCTCGACCTGCACGCCACGCCGCTCATTTCGATGCGCAGCGACCGGGCATCGTCACTTGAAGACCTCCTGGCCGGTCTAATCTTCATGGGTGACGATCGCGTCGTACGTGAGGCGTGGATTGCGGGACGAAAAGTCGCGGCGCGATGATGATCGTGTCATTCCGAGCGAAGTCGAGGAATCCCCTGCCGACGGAGCGCTCATCGTGCTTCGGCAGGGGATTCCTCGACCGTCTTCGCGGCTCGGAATGACACAACGCGATAGGCGTGCTTACTGCTATTCAGGAGGTTTTCATGAGACGAATCCTCGTGCTCTGCGTGCTCGCTCTGTCCGCTTTCGGACAAAGTAGTCCTCAGTGGCGGACAGCGTCGGACGTCGGCGAAGGCGCCCGCGGATCGATCGTCGGCTCCATCGTCGACATCGAGGAAGGGGCGAGCCGGTTCCAACTCTCGCCCGACAACGACATCCACATGCGTGTTCCGGTCATCGCCGATACCGTGTCGACGCAGTACAACGGCTTCGGCGGCGTCATCAACGGCCAGCCGGAGATCTTCGTCGGCACCAAAGGCTTCAGCAATCTTCGGCTCGGCGACCGCGTGGAGGTGCGCGGCATCGGCCGCGGCAATCACGCCATCGGCGCGGAATTCGTCACGCTCCTCGGCCGCAGCGTTCCTGCGGGCCCGACCGGCGTCGGCGACACGCGTCCGCCGAACACGATCTCGACGCCGACCACCGCGCCTTCGGCGTCCGATGTCACGGTCTACGGCCGCGTCGAAGGCGTCGTGCGGCAGGTGAATGCGGACGAAGGACGCGTCGTGGTGGAGACCGATCGCCGCGAGATGATGACCATCCGCGCGACGCGCAACACGCCAGTGTTCTACGGCGGTCAGACGTATCAGATCAGCAACCTCGAGATCGGCGATCGAGTGCGCATCGAGCCGCAGTCGACCTCGACCACCGGCGGTGAAGTGACGGCGCGCTCGATGGAAGTGGTGCGGAGCATTCAGGAGGGCGGCACGACGCGCAGCGTGACCCAGGTCGAAGGCCGGATCACGCGCATCGATCGCGCGACGGAGATGGTGCGCGTCGATACCGGACGCGGCGAAGTACGTGTCGACCTGACGAATGCGTACGACGCGAGCGGTGCCCGCATCCGCGCGCGCGACGTGCAGGCAGGCGATCGCGTGACGATCACCGGCTCGTTCGGCTCGACTCCCGATCTGTTATCCGCGACGACCGTGCGGTTCGTCGACGCGAACGACAACTCGCTGCCGGGTCCGACGCCCGGGCCGGTAGTCGCGCCGCCCGCAGTGCTCGCGGTGGCGACGATCTGGGGAACGGTGAGCGACACGCTGACGAATGGGCCGACGCTGATCGTGACCGAATCGAAGACCGGTGCGCAGTTCCACATCTATGTTACGGATGACTTCGTCGTGAGACAGAAGGCCGGGACGCACACCACTGCGGACAAGCTGAAAAAAGGAGATGCGGTGGTGGTGAAGGCGTACCGGGACGCGGACGGAGACTACATCGGGCAGACCATTCGGATGCGGTGAAAAGCCCCTCACCCGCCTTCGGCACCATTGACCTTCGCCCCGCTTGCGGGGAGAAGGTGGCCGAAGGCCGGATGAGGGCCTCCCAATCGCGGTAAGCTGAACAGTTATTTGAAATAATCGGACGCACCCGGTTGCTGCACCGGGTGCGATGCCCCGATCTGAACTGCTCCCCGGCATCTCCCATCGCGGCTGCCCGCCGGTCGTTCATTGCGACCCGCGGCCGGCGATCCGCCGCGCACGCCGCCGCGCACTGTTCCGCGACATCTCGCAACTGCTGCTCGTCGCCGGCGTCGACGCGTTGCTCATTCGCTGGCCCGCGGCGCATGTGCCGCTGATGTCGCGCTTCGACTCGATCGCGCTCGTCGTCGCGATGAATGTGCTGATGCTCGGCTACGTCTGGCTGACCCGCGCGTTTCCGAAATGGTCCGCGCGCCGCATCGCGACGACGTGGTGTCCCGCGGAGCGCGGGCATCTTGCCCGCACGTGTCAGGCGTCTCGCCTGGCACGCAGGTAAGTCGCCGAATAGCGACCGCGTGGTGTCCTGCGGAGCACGGGCATAAAGTCGCCGCGCGAGACGCGCAGCGACTGCGGACGAGACGTCCGCGCTCCACAGCGTGAGCGCACGAGCCGCGCGCCGCATCGCGACGACGTGGTGTCCCTCGGAGCGCGGGCATCTTGCCCGCACGTGTCAGGCGTCTCGCCTGGCACGCAGGTAAGTCGCCGCATCGCGACTACGTGGTGTCCTGCGGAGCACGGGCATAAAGTCGCCGCGCGAGACGCGCAGCGACTGCGGACGAGACGTCCGCGCTCCTTAGCGGGAGCGCACGAGGCGCGCGAGGATCGCGAGCAGGATGACCGTTGCGAGCGCGAGTGCGAGCCAGAAAATCTTTGCGTCGACGGAGCCGGGCTCCGCACCGGGCCCAGTCATCGCGCCGAGCATCACGTCGTGCGCCGGCTCGCCCAGGACGCGCGGCGCGAGCAGCGCGAGATCGTATTGCGGCGCCGAGGCGCGCGCATTGCCGTACAGCAGCGTGAGCGGAGCTCCGGAGTTGTAGAAGCGCAGCGCGACGGCCGGCATCTCGATCGTCGCCGAGGTGAGCGGCAGCGGCGCGTTGTCCCCTTCGTCGACGAGCAGCTCGACATGCTTCGCGCGCGGCAGGCCGAACACGAGCACCGGCGGCGCGACCTCGGGCTGATTGCTGCTCCACGTCGCGCTGTCGATCGTCGCCGGCTCGCGGCCATGACTCTCATCCGCCGGTTTGCGCAGCGTGACCGCGCGCTCGAACACATGCGCCGAGGTCGTGAACACGATGCGCGAGCCCTCGGGCAGCGTGTCGTACGGCAGCTCGAACGAATACCGCGAGCTCTTCCCGTCGGCCGCACGCTCCGGGACTTTCAGCGCGAGCGTGAGCGGCGACGCCGGATATTCGGCGATGTACGGGATCTGCTGGTCTTTCTCGTCGACGATGCGCACGTCCGCGATGCTGCGGCTGTGCGAGAGCACATCGGCATCGAGCGCGAGTCGCGTGACGCCCGCGGGCGAGCTCGGGATCGCACGTGCCCAGCGGAAGTCGTTGCGATCGACCGTCGCGCCGCGGAACGATGCGATGGTCGTCGTCTCCTGCGGGACGTTCGTCGGATGAGCAACGCCTTCCCAACGCGCGACGGGCGGTGAGCTCTTCGCAATCGTCGAGCGCGAGGCCTCGAGGTCGTACCGCGGCGCGGTGGTTTGCGGATCGCCGTAGCGCGCGGTGATCGGTGCTCCGTCGGCGCTTTCGAACCAGATCCAGGGCAGCGGCGCGAGCTTCGCGTCGATGCTGGTGAGCGCAAGCGGCGGATTGTTGCTGTCGTCGACGACGAGCTCGAGATCGACGCCGCCCGGATGTGCGATCTTCACCGCCATGTCGGCTGCGACGCCGCCGAAGCGCTCCGCGCGTTTGAGCGTCGATGTGCCGAGGAGCTGCGGAAGGATGCGGCCGTTTTCGAGATGCGGCTCGTAGACCGACGCTTCGCGGAACACTTCGCCGTTCGTCACGGCCGCTTCGATTGCGGCGATCGGCAGCTGCGCGCCGGGCAGCGTGATGTGATAGCGCGACTTCTGCGGCTCGCTCGAGATCTTGCGGAACGCGAGCGGTACGCGCGCCGGCTCGGACGGCGTGTTGGAATCGTGGAGTCGCGCGGAGACTTCGCCGGCGTTCGTGACGACTGCGCTGTTGCGATCGTTCCACGTGATGCGCAGATAGCGATAGTCGCCGGGCTCGAACGCGATCTCGACGTTCTTCAGCTTTTCGTCGGGAAGATCGAAGACGGTGGCGTCGGCGGCGAGCATCGTCCAGTGCGTGCGATCGCCGCTCCCTTCGAGTTGCGCGCGTTTAAGGAACGGCGTCGCGATGCCGTCGATGCGGATGCGATCGATGGAGTGCACGGCGCCGAGGTCGAGCTCGAAGCCGGAGGTCGTTTTGGTTTTCGCGATCGGGAGCACGCGGCCGTCGAGCCAGTTCGGATCGTGCGACGCGGGCGCGATCACGAGGTACGGCACTTCGTGGCCGCTCGCGTCGATGAGCCGCAGATCGCCGAGGTCGGGCCGCGCGTGGGCGAGGAGCTCGACGTCTGGATCGATGCGATTCGGACCTGTGTTCGCGGGAGTGATCGTGCGTGTCAGCAATGCGGCGAACAGAATCGCGATCATGCCGCGCTCGTCTCCGCCGCCTTGCGAAGGACGAACTTCTGCAACAGCAATCCGACGAGCACGAGCGATGCGGCGAGGCCGAGCAGCGAGCCGACGCGATAGAGGCCGCCGAGGTGCGAGAGGTCGAGGAGGAAGCACTTCATGATCGTGACGGAGAGCAGCACGATCGCCGCGACACGCACCGCGCGCTGATGCAGCACGATGCCGGTGATGAGCATCGCGATCGCGAAGATCGCCCACCAGATCGTGTACGACAGCACCTGCGCGAGCGGTGCCGACCAGAAATTGAAGGTGAGCGATGAGCCGGCCGAGTAGTAGTCGGCGATCTCGATGTTGACGAGCAGGAAGAGCAGCACGGTGCCTGCGACGTTGAGCGCGGCGACGATCCATTTCGTCGTGCGCGGAAAGAGATAGCCGGCGACGTACATCGAAATCGCGCAGACGGCGTATGTGTACAGGTACCAGTTGAGAACGCGCGTTGCGGAGCGCGCGTGATACTCGAGCACCGAAGGGTTGAGCACGAGTCGCGTGAAGACGACGGCGAGCAATCCGCCGCCCCACATCAGCAGACCGCGATGCGGGATGCGGTGGAAGAGCCAGATCAGCGCCGCGCCTTCGAGCGCCCAGGCGATCGTGATCCACTCCTTGTCGAGCTGCAGCGGAATGGCGAGCGTGATGAAGCCGAGGACCGTCGCGGCGACGAGTGCGAGCCGCGAGAGCATGCGTGGCGCCGGCGACTCGCCGGCGAGACCGCGGGCTGGGCGGTCCCACACCAGCAACCGCCACAGAAGGACGAGCATCAGGATCGCCTGCACGACGGGCAGCGCGCCGATGTACGGTTCGTAACCGCCGACGCGGAGCGCGTGATAGGCGAAGCCGAAGAACATCGCGCTGGCGAAAACGGCGGCGAGATACGGCGCGAGCGACTGCTTCGCGCGCCTGCCGAGGAGCAGCGGATACGCGAGGAAGAGCGCGTAGATCACGGCGGCGAACGTGAGTTGTTGCTGCCAGGCCGGGAGGTTTGCGGCGGCGGTGGCGACCGCGCCGACGATCGCCGCGACCGGCAGAACCTTGTGCTGCCCGGTGATCCACGCGACCACCATCAGCGCCACGATCAGCAGCGCGTGTGCGATCAGCAGAGTCGCGTAAAGGTGCGCGTCGAGGCCCGCGACGACGCACGCGAATTGTCCGATGAACACACCGGCGATCACCGCAACGCCGAACCGCCGATCGACGAAGAACCAGATCATCGCGAACAACACGATCGCGACGATCATCCCCAGCGCGACGTTCGGCCACGGCAGCACGGTCGATTGCGTCGCCCACACGAGCAGCACGAGTTGTGATGCGGCGATGGCGGCGGTCATCAGCTTTTCGCGCTTGAGGTAAATCGCGGCGACGCCGATCGCGAGATCGAGTAGCCCGAGAATCGCGAACACTGTCCACGGCGGGAAAGCGAGCGATTTCTGCGATGCGACGAAGAGCAGGAACAGATGTCCGGCGAGACCGAGGTACGTACTTCCTTCGAAGCTCGACGCGTCGCCGGAGTGACGGCTGGCGAGCACGTTGCCGGCCACGATCAGCACGCCGAATACGCCGACCACCATCAGCGCAGGCATGAGCGAAATTTCGATCGTCGCGGCGCCCCACCAGACGCCGATCACGACCCACGACAACACCGCGGCCATGATCGACATCAGCGGCGTGCGGATGAGCCGCGCTTCGAGCATCGCGCCGGCGTTGAGGATCGCGAGCAGGAGAGCGAGTCCCCACAGCGACGCGTCGGCGATGCGGCCGCCGTCTAGGAAGAACAGCATGCCGATGCTGAGGAGCACGAGCGCGGTGAGTGCGCCGGCGGGCTTCAGCTGCTTGTTGAAGCGCCGCGCGAGGATCGGCACGCCGAGGAAGAAGATCGCGAAGATTGCGTAGATCGCGAGCGCCTGCAGCAGCCGCTCGTGCGTGAGGAAGCGGGAGGACCAGATGCCTTCCGTCGCGATCGCGCAGAACGCGGCGAGGAAGTAGACGATGCCGTTTTCGTAGCGGATCGCGTAGATCGCGGCGGCGGCGAGCAACACGAAGAGGACGGTGAAGATGAGGCCGGGCGATGAGGTGAAGTCGTTCGCCGCGACGAGGGTCGGGAACATGAAGAGCAGCGCTGGCGCGGTGTAGACGGCGGTGGTGCGGAAGCGCGTGCCGGTGCCGAGGTAGAGCGCGAAGAACGCGACGATCCAGGCGAGGATCGCCGGCCATGCGAGCGGCGTGAACGACGTGCCACGCCAGATCGCGAACACCAGCAGCGTCGTGAGTCCGCCGACGAGATGCAGCCACGCGGGACCGCGCATGATCGCGATCGCGGCAAGTCCCGCGACGACGATCAGCAGGAATCCGAACAGCACGTTGTAATGCGAGCCGTACGCGGGAACGGCGGCAGTGAAGATTGCGAAGAGCAGCGGCAGGATCGCAGCGGCGATCGCGGCGGTGTCGAACGTGCGCTGCTGGCCGTCGTCACGGCGGCGAACCCAGAGCGACGCCGCGCCGGCCATCGCGAAAACGATGAAGATTCCGGCTGCGAGCGGGAGCTGCGAAGCGGTGAGGAACTTGCTGATCCAGCCCCACTGATAAATCGCGGTGAAGATCAGGCTGACGATGCTGAGCGACGTCCAGCGGCGGCGCCACGCGACGACCGCGAGTCCGACGTTGAGCAGCAGCAGGTACGAGAAGAGTCCGATCGGCTTGTTCTCGTTGGTCGAGAGGAGCCATGGCGTGGCGAAGCCGCCGAGGAGTCCGAGGAGTGCGATGAAGACGGACTCGCGGCGGATCGAGAGCCAGACCGCGACCGCGGTCACCAGGATCATCATCCCGAACGCGAAGAGCGCGACGATGAGATGCCACCGCGCGTACATCGCGAAGAGCGTGGCGTAGAGGATGGCGATGCCGGCGCCATGCATCGAGTTCGCCGTCGCTTTGTAGTCGCGTGCGATGCGCAGCTCGCAGATCCAGATCAGCACCGCGCCGGTGAGCAGTCCGATCGCCGCCCGCACCGGCGGACGCAGCCAGCCGTGCTCGACGGAGTATTTGAGGAAGAAGATCGCCGCGAGCACCAGCGCGATGCCGGCGATCGCCGCGAAGAGTTTGACGCCGATGAAGCTCTCCCAATCGAACGCCGGTGCGGCGGGTTTGGGGGGTGTGATGGGTGGTGGGGGCGGCGGAGGAGGTGGAGGTTCGATGACCACCGGCTCCGGAACTGGAACAGGTTCCGGCTCCGGCGCAACGAAAACAGGCTCCGGAATGGGCACGGGCACCGATTCGGGCACGGGTTCCGGTTCAGGTGGCGGCGGCGGCGCAGGCGCGGGAGCTACCGGCTCGGCGCGTGGCTCCTGCACCATCTTCCGCAGCTCCGCTACACGCTTCCCGAGGTTCTCCAGCGCGATGCGCAGATGCTGCGTTTCATCCTCGGCGCTGGTCGCGCGTCTTTTCGCGTCTTTCGCGGAAACGAGCGCGATGACACCGAGCACCGTTGCGAGCAGCCAGACAAAGAACTCCATAAGTGGACGAAGTCTCTAAAGGATACGCCCAAAAACGAAACGGCCCGCCGAAGCGGGCCGTCGTCATCATTCCTTCGCGGCTTTTGGCGCTAACAGTTTTTCTCGTCCGACGAGATACAGCAACGCCGTCAGGACGAGGAACGGGAGGCACGACAGCAGGTCGGCATTCGCGCCCGACACGAACGGATTCTTGCTCGCCGCTTTGTCGAGGTAATCGTTGAAGTGGCTTAGCCAGACAAACTTGTCGTTGAGCCCCGCCATGAACGCGATCACGATGCCGGCAATCGCGCCGCCTGCGATGTAGCCCGACGCCATCAGCACGCCCGGACTCTTGTCCCCTTCCGCCGTCAGTTGCTCCTCGGTCAGATTGAGACCTTTGTACTTCTTGCGGACGTATAGGTCGGACAGCCACCGGATCATGCCGCCGATGAAGATCGGGCTGGAGCTGGAGAGCGGGAGGTACACACCGACGGCGAACGCGAGAGATGGAATGCCGGACATCTCGAGCGTGAGCGCGATCATCACGCCGAGGAGCACGAGTCCCCAGGGCAGCTGCCGGTTCAGGATGCCCTTGATGATGTAGGACATGAGCGTCGCTTTCGGTGCGTCGAATTTCTTCGGCCCCGGTTTGCCGTTGGCCAGGAACTTGTGGGTGCCGTTGATGGCCGGATCGACGAGGAACTGCGGCGTGCCGGCGGAGTCGACGAGGTACTCCTCGGCCGAGGCGCCGCCTTCCGGCGTGTAATGCCACACGAAGTAGTCTTTGCCTTCGTAGTTCTTGTGCGAGAGCGTGGCGAGCGTCGCCGCATCGGTGTGAAGCGTGGCCGGCCAGTTCTCGACCTGCTTCATCGGTCCGCTCTCTTCACCGCTCACCGGCTCGGAACTGACGCGCGGGAGAAAGATGCTGCTGTTGTTGTTGAGCATGAGCAGCAGCGGTCCGAGCGCGAGCGCCGAGGCGAGCGCGCCGATGAGGATCGCGATCTGCTGGTACTTCGGTGTCGAGCCGACGAGATAACCGGTCTTCAGATCCTGCGACGTCGTGCCGCCGTTTGACGATGCGATGCAGACGATCGCGCCGATCGAGAGCGCCGTCACGTAGTACGTCTGGCCGGTCCAGCCGATCACCAGGAACACGAGGCAGGTGATGAGCAGCGTCGCGACGGTCATGCCGGAGATCGGATTCGACGACGAGCCGATCTCACCGGTCAGTCGCGACGACACGGTGACGAAAAGGAAGCCGAGGACGACGATCAGAACCGCCGCCATGACGCGCGCCGTGACGCCGGTGCCACCGTGATAGAGCGGGCCGGCAAGCGCGATGACTGCGACGAGCGCGAAGCTGCCGATGAGCACGAGCTTCATCGAGAGATCCTGATCGGTGCGCTGCATTCCGGCGCGCGCAGCGGAACCGCCGCGGAAGTCTTTCAGGCCCTCTTTCAGACCGTGCCAGATCGTCGGCAGCGAGCGGAGCATCGACACGATGCCGCCTGCGGCAACTGCGCCCGCGCCGATGTAGAGGATGTACGCGCTGCGGATCGCGTTCGGCGACATGTCCTTGATCAGGCGCGAGGTCTCGGGCGCGAGCGGCGCGGCGAGTCCGGCGCCGAAGAACTTGATGGCCGGGATCAGCACGAGGTATGCGAGCACGCCACCGGCGCACATGATCGAGCCGATACGCGGTCCGATGATGTAGCCGACGCCGAGGAGCTCGGGCGAGATCTCGGCGGAGATCGAGCCGGCGGCGAACGGTTGTCCGAAGATCTTCTCCGGCGTGTCCTTCCACCACTTGATCGCGACGTTCAGCGCTTTGTAGAGAAAGCCGACGCCGAAGCCGGCGAAGATCGTCTTGGCACTCGTTGCGGCGCCGCCGAGCCTCGCCATCTCTTCTTTCGCGCTGTCGGACGCATTGGCCATCGATTCCGCCGACGCGCCCGCCTTCAGCACTTCGGCGCACGCCGTTCCCTCGGGATACTTCAGCGTGCCGTGCTGCGCGACGATCAGTGCGCGCCGCAGCGGAATCATCATCAGAATTCCGAGCAGACCGCCGAGCACGGCGACGAGCATCACGCGCGTGAACTCGAGATCGAAGCCGAGGATCAGGATCGCCGGCATCGTGACGCCGACGCCGAACGCGATCGATTCACCGGCCGATCCGGCCGTCTGCACGACGTTGTTCTCGAGGATATTGGCGTCACGACGTAACCCCAACTTCGAGAGGATGCGGAAAAAGGTGATGGAAAGGACGGCGACCGGGATGGAAGCGCTGACTGTGAGGCCGACTTTGAGGACGAGGTAGAGCGACGCCCCGCCGAAGATGATTCCGAGGATGGTCCCGGCAAGGATCGGCAGGAACGTCAGCTCGGGAAGTACGCGGTCCGCCGGAATGTAAGGCTCGAATTCGGCGGATGCCGGATGATCCGGGGCTGCTCCGACAATGTCGGGAAACTCTTTTTCCGCAACGCTCATGCAGTTCTCCTGAAACTTCCTGGTGGGCGGGCCATTTTAGCACCCGGAAGTGTGCACTTTCCGCGCCGCCGAGAACGAGCGGTCGTTACACGGAACGAGCGGTCATTTCGGCGTGAATCTGCTCGATGAGGGCCCGCAACTCTGTCTCCACGAGCGGCCATATCGTGCACGTTTTGACCACTTTTGCAGACATGACCGTCAGCGTCTCCGCGAGCTGCGGGATCACGAATTTCGATGCGGCCGACGTGTTGATCAGCACGATCGGCTTGTCGATCAGCTCGCCGCTGCCGACCACCCAGTCGAGCGCGTTCTTCATCACGCCCGGAACGCCGTGCGCGTATTCGGGCGACGAGATGACGACGAGGCCGGCTGCGCGAAGTTGCTCGCGGTAATCGAGCACCGGCTGCGGTGCGCCGGCGTCGTCGACATCGGAGTTGAAGTGCGGAAGCTCGCCGATTTTTTCGTAGAGCGTGATCGATGGATCGAGTGCGGCGAGTGCGCGGAGGAGTTGCGTGTTCTTTGATGCGGAGCGGAGACTGCCGGTGATGGCGAGGATGTTCACGTCGTGATTTTGTCATCCTGAGCCGCGAAGACGGCGAAGGACCCGTAACGTGAGCGCGCAGCGTGTGAAGTCACGGGTCCTTCGGTGTCTTCGCACCTCAGGATGACACGCTGCGAATCGTCGCTGACGCCGCGAGATACCGTCCGGTGATCGATCGCGGATTCGCCGCGATCTCCTCCGGCGTCCCGACTGCGACCACCTCGCCGCCTCCGTCGCCTCCCTCCGGACCGAGATCGATCACGTAATCCGCGGCTTCGATCAGCTGCAGGTTGTGCTCGATCACCAGCACGGAGTTGCCGCGGTCGAGGAGATCGCGGAAGGTGGTGATGAGCTGCGCGACATCGGTTGCCGCGAGGCCGGTCGTCGGTTCGTCGAAGAGGAAAAGGCGTCCGCCGTTCTCGTTCGCTTTCGCTGCGGATTCCGCGAGGAACGACGCGAGCTTGAGCCGCTGCGCTTCGCCGCCGGAGAGCGAGTCGGTTGATTGTCCGAGGCGGAGGTAACCGAGGCCGACGGAGCGGAGCGAGGCGAGCTTCTTGAGGACACCGCGCTTGTCGATGAAGAACTTCGTCGCTTCGTCGACGGTGAGATTCAGGATCTGGTCAACATCTTTACCTTTGTACCGGACCTTCATCACCTGCTCGCCGAAGCGGCGGCCGTTGCACTTCTCGCAGATCACTTCGACGTCTGCGAGGAACTGCATGTCGATCTTCACCGTGCCGGCGCCTTCGCACGTTTCGCAGCGTCCGCCTTCCGTGTTGAACGAGAACATGCCGGCGGTGACGCCGTTGAGCTTCGCGCCGGTGGTCTCGGACATGAGTTTGCGGACGTCGTCCCAGACCTTGATGTAGGTCGCGGGATTGGAGCGCGAGGAGCGGCCGATCGGCGACTGATCGACGAACTCCATGTCGTAGATCAGCTCCGTCCCTTCGAGCTCGCTCTTACCGACATCGAGACCGTTCGTGCCCCGGACGTCGCGCTGGTAGCGATTGAACAGGCAGTTGCGGATGAGTGTCGATTTACCCGAGCCCGAGACGCCGGTGAGCGCGACGAGTTTGCCGAGAGGGATCGTGACGTCGACGCCTTTGAGGTTGTGCTCGCGCGCGTTACGGATCTTGATGTGTCCCGACGAGGTGTCATCCTGAGCCGCAACGACGGCGAAGGACCCGTTGTCCACAGCGCGCGGCTTCCCCACATATTGAATCTCTCCGCCGTACTCCCCCGCCCCCGGCCCGATCTCAATGTTGTGATCCGCGCCGGCGATGATCGTTGGATCGTGCTCCACCACGATCACCGTGTTCCCCGCATTGCGCAGGCGCTTGAGCACCGCGAGCAGCCGTTCGCTGTCGCGCGCGTGCAGGCCGACCGTCGGCTCGTCGATCACGTACATCGTCTCGGTCAGCGACGATCCGAGTGCCGCCGCGAGGTTGATGCGCTGCGCCTCGCCGCCGGACAGCGTGCGCGTCTGGCGATCGAGCGTGAGGTACGACAATCCGACTTCGTCGAGATAGGTCAACCTGTTGACGATCTCGCGGCGGAGATGTCCGGCGATCGCTTCCTCGTGGCGGTCGAGCGGGAGGTACTCCCAGAATCGCCGCGCCGTTTTCACATCCATCGCGAAGAGCTGCGCAATCGAGAGGTCGCGGAACTTCACGTTGTTCGCCGCGCTCTTCAATCGCGAGCCGTGGCAGTCGGGACACGGCTCGTAGCTGCGGTACTTCGCCAGCTTCACGCGGACGTGGATCTTGTACTTCTTCGTCTCCAGCCAGTCGAAAAAGCCTTTGATGCCGTACCACTTGCTGCGGCCGTTGTAGAGCAGCTCCCACTCCGCGGGCGTGAGCTGATTGATCGGTACATTGAGCCGCAGGCCGTACTTCTTCGAAGCCTTCTCGAGGTCTTCGTAGCAGTCTTCGTAACCGGCCGAGTTCCACGGCGCGATCGGCTGCTCGTCGAGCCGCAGCGCGCGATTCGGAATCACTTTCTCCATGTCGATGCCGATGATCCGGCCGTAGCCCTGGCAGACCGTGCACGCGCCGAGGGGCGAGTTGAAGGAGAAGAGGTGCGGCGTCGGCTCGATGAACTCGTTCCCGCACTTGTTGCACGCGAAGCGCGATGTGAATCGATGCGAGTGCCAGCCTTCCTCGGTCTCTTCGAGCACGTTCACGGTGCCCTTGGAGATCTCGAACGCCTGCTCGATCGCTTCGGTGATCTGCAAGCGCTTCTCTTCATCGACGCGCAGCCGCGTGATGACGATCTCGAGCGACGTGAAGCCGTCGGTCTCCACTTCCTTCAGATCGGCAACCGCGCCGTTGATCCATGCGCGGAAGTAGCCCGCTTTGATCAGCTGCACGAGCACTTCGCTGCGATTCGCCGCTTCGAAGAAGACGGGCGCGAGCACGACGACGCGCTTGTCCGCGAGCGTCGATGCAATCTCGCGGGTGATCGACTCCGGCGATTCCTTGCGCACTTTCGTCTGGCAGTCGGCGCACCACGTCTCGCCGCAATACGTCATGAAGAGACGGATGTGATCGGCGAGCTCGGTGGCGGTCGCGACGGTGGAGCGCGCGTTCTTCACCGAGTTCTTCTGTTCGATCGCGATCGCCGGCAGGATTCCGTCGATCTCGTCCACGTCGGGACGATCGATCCGCTCCAGGAACTGCCGCACGTACGTCGACATCGATTCGACGAAGCGTCGCTGACCTTCGGCGTACAGCGTGTTGAACGCAAGCGACGACTTTCCGGAGCCGGACGGACCGGTGATGACCGTCAGCTGGCGCTGCGGGATCTCGACGTTGACGTTCTTGAGGTTGTGAGTCCGTGCGCCGCGGATCGCGATGGTGCGAGTGGGCATGTCGAAGTGAGAACGTTTCGGGAGGCGATCACATGCCCGAGTAGAGGACGAATGGCGCCCAGTACTTCGGCTTCAGCCCTTTCGTGCGGATCAGTTTCAGTTTCGCGTCGCGGAGTGCGGTTGCCGGATCGCGCCCGGCGTTCATGCTCGCGTAGAGCGCGTCCATCAGCTCGGGCGTGGCGGCGTCGTTGACTTCCCACACCGCGGCGATGACCTGCTGCGCGCCGGCGCGCACGAACGCCCAGGCGAGGCCGACCAATCCTTCGCCGACGTACGTCCGCTTCCCCGCGCCATAACAGCTGGAGAGGGTGACGAGCCGGGCCGTGATCGATTGCCCGATGATGTCGCTCGCCGAGAGTTTGTAGCCGCTCGCATCGCGGCCGAGGATCACGGCGGAGTCGAACGGGTTCTCGATCGTCGCATCGCCGTGCGCGACGAAGTGAATGACATCGAACGTTTCCGGCGATGCGGCGCGATACGCGGCAGGCGTCGCTTTCGGTCCGGCGAGCACGACGGCGCGGCTGAACCGCTTCGCGACGACGGCGATCTCGTGGCCGGCATTCGGCAGCGCGGGATACGCAGGATCGACTTGCGGCGCGTTGCCGATCACGAGCGCCGACTGCGCGGCGCGTTCCGTCTGCGGCTCGCGCGCGAGCAGCTGCAGCGACGGCGCATTGCGCAGCACGACGTCCTCGATCCAGTAGTGCGGCTTCGGAGCGGGCACGACGAGCGTTTCGAGATTGAGGACGTTGAGGCGGCCGTCCGGGATCACGATCACGCGGCCGGTGCGCACGCCCGATGGCTCGACGAGCATGCGATAGAGCTCGGCGCCGCGCGACATGCTGCCGCCCGCGGGACCGACCAGATCGCGAACGTACGTATCGATCGTGCGGTGAATCGTGCTGCGCGGCGGAAGCGTCGCGGCCTTGATCGAATCGGGCGTGATGGTCCAGACGTACGAATGCTTTTTGCCGAGGCGGTAGTCGAGAATCGTTGCGCCTGTGTCGCGGGCGATCGTCTTCGGATCGCGGCTCGATTTGATCCCGAGTCCTTCTTCCAGTGTTTGCGCCTGGAGGGATTCGACGACGCGCAGCGCATCGTCGTCGCGATGCAGGCGGATCAGGAAGTCGAGATATTCGTTGAGGTACTCGCCCGCTTCGTTGTTGAACGACAGGCGCAGAGGTTCTTCCTTGATCTCCGCCCGCGCCAAGCGGAGCGTGGTGAGCGCGTTGCGGAACTGCTGATCGGCTTCGTCGTTGCGCTTGGCGGCCGCGTAGACGATTCCCATCTGCACCTGCGCCTGCCAGCGCGTGGCGGCCTTTTTCGTGGCCTTCGCGATGTCTTCGGCGATCTTGCGAGCGGTCTCGTAATCGCCGGTCTCGGCCGCGATACGCGAATCCAGAATTCGCGTGAGGAGCAGCGACTCGTCATCACCCAGCTTCTTCTTGAAGGCCTCAGCCTCCGCCGCCAGCCGCCGCGCTTCGTCGTAGCGGCCCGACTCGATCATGATCGACGCGAGGTTGTGCAGCACGAATCCGAGCTGCCGATGCTGCACCGGCTTTCCCTGCTCGTACGCGATGCGGTAGTAATGCTCGGCGGTCGCCAGATCGTCTCGATCGAATGCGTTGTTGCCGAGGTTGATGACGAACGTGAGGCGGTCGAGGATCGCGCCGGTGCGTTCGCTCATCTGCATCGCGCGCTCGAGATGCGGCGTCGCCTGCTCGAAATCGCCGATCGCGCGAAGCGCCCACGCGAGCTCGCCTTCGATCTTCAGCTCGAGACCGTCGTAGCCGAGGGACCGGGCGCGCTTCAGCAGCGATTCGTATTCGTGAATCGCTTCGACGTAATGATGGCCGCTGAGAACTCGGGCGCGTGCGATGCGTTGGAGGATGTTGAGCTCCGCGAATTCATTGCCGTTCTTCTTGGCGAGTTGCAGCGCGCGGCGCAGCAAGGGATCGGAGTCACGAGTGAGAGCCGAGCGATAGAGCAGCGCATTCGGCAGGAGGAATGGCTGATGCGATTCGGCGAGTGCGTACGCCTGTTCGGCATATCGCTTCGCGGCTTCGATGTCACTTGCGTAGAGCGAGAGCGCGGTGAGTGCGAGCAGACGCCGGACCGCGATGCGGCTCTGCGCGAGCCGGGCGGGCAACTCGGGCTGGAGCATGGCGCGCGAATCGTCGTATCGCGCCATGCTGGCCAGCGCTTCACCGCGGCGGATGCGGAGCTCCCACACGATCTCGTCGTCCGCGCCGCCTGCGCTGCGGAGCGCTTCGGCGGCTTTGCTTTCGACGGTCCGCCAGCGGCCGCGGTCGGCCGCCGTGCGCACCTCATCGAGAGTGCGCGGAGAAATGACAGGCGCCGCTGCGACGCTGCCGGCGAGCAGCAGCGTCAACAGCGGCGCAAGCAACAGGTCACGGCAACGTGTACGTGCCATTCCCCTCCACGGAACCGACGGTCATCGAGCCGTTGTTCGACAGCCCCTTGCTCTCCTTGATCGCGATGCCGACGTGCGGCAATTCGCGTGGCTCGAGCTCGAGACGCAGAAGCGTCAGACGGCGGCGTCCCTGCTTGACCAGCACCTCGGCGAGATGCGCGGTGCCGACTCCCTTCACCGGAACGTGGAAGCCGGCGTGGCACTTCGGCGAGATCGCGGTGCAGCAGATCGTGCGCGAGTCGGCCGTCGCGCTGTCTTCGGCTCGCGCCGAGCGGACGAGCGACTTCGCCTGCGCGTTGTCGAGACCGATCAGCTTGCGGTAATCCGCCATCTCGTCCGTCCCGAGCGCCTTCACGAAATCGTCGTACGACGGGTTGTCGTCGAATACCTTTGTCTCCACCGGCAGATCCATCTCCTGTCCGTTCAGGTAGACGCCGAGGTACTCCGCCTGGAAGGTGAACTTCCTGTCGAAGACCATGCCGTCGATGACCTGACGGATCGAGGTCACGCTCGCGCGCATGGCCTGGACCTGCAGCTGATTGAACACGCTCAAATTGTTCACCATGACGTCCGCGACGGTGGTGTAGGTGCCGTCGCCGTTCGACGTGCCGAACACGTGCGTCTCGGCGCGGTCGAACGTGATGCCGTCGCCGTCGTCGTAGTTCGTCACGATGCCCACGCCTTCGCCGCCGGTCGGCGCAAGCGCCACCGAAGCGAGACTGGGAATCACTTTGCGTTTCGGCGATGTGAGCACGCCGCCGAGACCGATTGCACTTGCGTTGAATACGTAATGACCAGACATGACTCTCTCCTTCTGCGGTTACGGGCCCACCTCGAACGGATAGTTGGTGATTTCCGGTCCGCGGTTGCCGTCGCGGATTCCGTAGATCACCAGGTCATAGCTGCCCGCTGGCAACGGACGGAGCAGCGCCACCGGAACGATGTCTTTCGCCTGCTCTTTCGTGATCGGAAACGAGGAGCGGACGTGACCGCTCGCATCGCGCAGATCGCAGACGTACTGCGGTTGGGACTGATCGGGGATGTTGATGTACAGCACGGCCGGTTCCCCCGCGCGGACATGCTTCGCCGCGGCGCGCGATGGCTCGAGTGAATATCCGTCGAGCGCGCGAATCGCGGGCGATGCCTGGCGTGCGGAAGGAGCGAAGTTCTGGATGCCGACGACGACGGCAAGCGCTGCGGCGACTGCTGACGGCACCCAGATCACGACTCGCCCCCAGCGGAATCGCCGCTCGCCCTCCACGACAGCGCGGCCGTTGTCGAGCAGGACGATGCCGTCGTGAATGGCGGCGGCGCAGGCGTCACAGTCGAAGGCGTGTCGTTCAAAGTCTTTGCGTTCATCGGAATTCAGTTCACCGAGGAGGTATTGCTCCACGGCCATCGAAGCGATTGCTGATTTGTGGTCCATTGGTCCTCTCAGCGGGGTAGTGACGATTCGTCGCCATCCGTTTCATCGTGGGCAAGATATTTCTCTCGGAATTCGGCGCGGGCGCGGAAGAGCAGGACACGGAGATAGTCGCGAGTGATGCCGAAACGCGCGCAGATCTCGTCGTTCGGGAATCCCTGCATGTTCGCGCGAAGGATGACGCCGCCGGGCGGTTTCATGCGGTTCAGGATGCGATGAACCGCACGTTTGCGCTCTTCGGTGATCATCGCGTCTTCCTGATCGGGCTCATCGATCGCGGGCTCGATGTGATCGTCGATGTTCTCCGTTTCGGGCGCGCGCCAGTGCTCGAGCAGGACGTTGTGGCAGACGGCGAAAACGAAT
>DATEZA010000318.1:0-19358 GCA_035255945.1 Thermoanaerobaculia bacterium | reverse complement strand
CGACGTCGGGGTGTGCGAAAAGCGATGTCACGAATCGGTTGACTGATACAAAGTCTGCATTCGTACGCATGGATGTAGCGACATACACATCCATGTAGTCGGCTGTTAAATAATTCGCAAGATTCTCAAGCGCTTCGGCCTGCGTGCGCTCCATCCTCGACAGATCCCTCTCCTCCTTAGGGCCGAGTCGATCAGCCTCTCGGCGGAGCGCGTCGCCGTCTGGGGCGAATAGCGGCGACAAAAAACCATGAGGTATAGTCGACGAGAACTTCCGCAGCAGCGAGTCCATACGGCGGAGCTTTTCTTGGCTGATCTCTGCGAGCGCGGACGGTCCTGATTGTTCGATCTTCCCAGCGACTTCGATCAAGAATTGGCTAAGTGCGCTCCGTTCATCACGCTCTTTGCGTATCGCCGACGCTGAGATGTAGCCGAGATCAGGAAGCCTTTCTTCATCTATGAGACTAATTGCGCTCCACGGTCGGCGTGCTCTGAATTCGTCATCAGGTCGAGGCTCCAAGACTCGACGGTGAGATTCGAGATCAGGCGCACCGTTCAGGGCGGCATACGCTTGAGCGAAGCTACTGAATAATCGTATAGCGTCGACTTGGTATCGCCTTACCGCTTCAGTGAGCCGCTGCTCAGAAGAAAATGCCCGGGGTGTAAGGTAGTACTCAAAGAAAGGGCGAAACATCGGATCAGCACCGTAAAATGTCAGCAACCTGTTCAGCAGCGCCAAAGTTTGCGTAGCGGTTGCCGACCCGCCCATCAGCTCGTCGAGGATACGATCAGCTGCATGAGCGGCTGCGTTGTCAAGATGGTCGAGGGTCAGCGCCACACCGACGAGTTCCTCAAGCGTCTCCTCGAACTTCTTGCGCTTGGCCGACTGTGTCGACAGAAGTGGACGCCAGTGTTTCTCGCCGACGCCGAGGTATTTACATATAGATTCAACGGCGTCGCGTCCGGGCAGCTTTTCGCCGGATTCAAGTTTGTCGATATCTCCTTCCTCGATGCCGAGTAGCCGTACGATGTCCGCGCGGGTTACCGCCTTACGTTCGCGCGCCTTGCGGACCTGCTCTGCCAGGTTGGAAATGCTCGCAGCCATTTAAAAGTCTCCAGATGTGATCCCCTCAGGTCTCGGCCATCCGCCTTGTAGGCGCGATGCCGAGTGTACACGGCAGCGCATCGTGGGATAGCATCAATCCGTAGCGTCAGAACGCACCATCGCGAGTACGGAGGCATCTCCGGTCGTGCGCCGAAGCGAGGCTTTAACGCTTTCTCGGCCAATGCTTCCTTTCGAGCGTGAATTCGCCGGGTCGAGGTCGTCGTCGTCGGGCTCGTCACGCCGGCGGAGGATCTGATCAGGCATATAGAGGAATGTTAAGACGGCGCCGTACCGCGGCATCGGGACGGAGGCCTCGTAGATACGGCTGCCGTCGATGACTGCGTCATCGTAGAGCCATGCCGTCGCCGGGACGTGATCTAAATCGCCTGGAACGGGGCGTGCGGCGGCGGCATCGGCGGCGAAGGTGTTTCGATCAAGCCGCCCGCGCTTGATCGCGGCCGTGAACTCGTTCGAGGGGATCGCCCACTTAGCGACGCTACCTTCGCTTCGTACCATCGCGACAGCAAATGACGACATGTGGACGTAGCGGACGAGCGTAGCTGTGAGCGACGTTCCGCATGCCTTGCGCATCTCGTTGACGACCTGCATTGACGGCTCTTTCCGCACATACGGTCGACAGACGGATTCGGGCATGAGGATGGAGGCTGCGAATTCGTTCGCCTCACGTTCGGCCGCCTTCACCGATGGATCCCACGTCTCTGACGTCCGCCGCGCGGCAGAGACTCGCCTCGCGGCCGTGGCGGGGCTGACGAAATGCCCGATTCGTGGGCGAGGGTAAAGAGCCGCCGTTCGGGCTCAGGCACATTGCGGTTGAGAAGCACTTTTCCGCGGTCTACGCCTTTCACGCGAATGAGCGCTCCATCGAAGGACGTTGCGTCGACATCCTTCACCGTGAGCGAGATCCGAGCGGCCACGTCGAAGAGGCGCGTCGACAAGTCGGTGCAGTAGCGGTCGACGAACGCCTCCGCCTAGAGTTCCGCGTCACTTCTTCTTGTCATGCTCAGCGTCGATGTCCTTCCGAAGTTCCTCAGCCTCAGCATCGAGGAGATCGCGGTGTTGCTTTGTTAGCTCGCCAGGACCCTTACGTGCGGCCCCGAGAAGCTCGTAGCCGCGAGCGATGGGATTGCGCCGCTCCAAGTCCTCGACCCGCCCGGCGGCGCGTTTTCGCGCGAGGGCTTCGTCGCGGCGTGAACGTACGAGATTGGCAGTCGAGCCACGGCATCTCGATCGTGATCAAGGACAACAGCGACACCGCCGAACGGATGCGCACCTCGGCGGGCTCACTCGCACTCGCCGAGTCGATCGCGTCGCGCGACGCGCACGTCATGAAGCGGTTGCGCGAAGCGGCGCGGTGATCCTCAAATGCATTCGACGGCCGACCGGATGAATCCCATGCGCGGATTGTCGGCGGTGATGAGCAGATCCAGCCCTTCGTGCGACTCGTATCCGCGTCGATCCGGACTCTGACCGCTGCCACCTGCCCCCGCCCGGCTACATCCCGCAGTGGTTCAGCGACATGAAGTCGTCGATGTGCACGACGACGGACGCGAGGACGTCGCTCGTCGAGTCCTCGATGACCGTGATGTCGAGCGTTCCCGCTCCGGTGTCCTCCGTGCCGGCGAAGTGGACGGCGACGGGATCGAGGTAGCCGGGGCCGGTCCACGGGCGCGCGCCGAACTCGCCTGCCGCGCTGAACGAGCCGTATTGGTCGACCGCCACCGCCTCCGTGGTCATGCCGGCGTAGCAGCTCTGGGTGAACGTGAGGACACCGGCGTTGTCGACCGTCACGTTGGTCGCATTCGCCCCCTCGCCGCCGGCGTAGTAGCCCTCGGTCGCGAGCGTTTGCGCGGACGCCGACATCCCGGCAAAAACGGTGATGAGCGAGATCGCCAGCAGGAGTGAGCTTTTGCGCATGATGGCAAAGTATAACGACTGAATGGCGGAAGTCGTGAAGAACGTCTGAAATTCACGTTCCTGAAGTCGTTCTGGCGGCCGCGGCCGTCGAACCGGAAGGGCCGTTACGATTTCAAACGGGCTTCACCCGTTCACCGCAATCCGCGCTACCATACGCCACTACAATCCGTTGCCAGTATTGCGTCTCGGAGAGGGGACGCACAACCAGGTCAAAATCGGTTCAGGAGGCTTTATGTTCGAACGCCGTTTGTCGTACCGACCGGCGATTTTGGGCTCCGCATTCCGGAGTCTCTTCATCGTCACATTAGCAGTGCTCTTCGTACTGCCTGCGATGGCGCAGGTGACGACCGGCAACCTCGCCGGGACAGTCACGGACGCCACCGGGGCTGCACTTCCCGGCGTCACCGTCGAAGCAATTCACACGCCGACGGGAACGCACTACCAGACCGTCACGGAGGCGAGCGGCCGCTTCGTCCTTCCGAGCGTGAAGGTCGGCGGACCATACAAGGTGACGGCAAACCTCGAAGGCTTCAAGGCAAGCCAGGCGTCGAACATCACCGTGAACCTCGGTTCGACCACGGAAGTCGGCCTGAAGATGCAGCTCTCGGCGGTCAGCGAATCGATCACCGTCACCGCTCGTCCGGACGACATCATCAATCCGAACAAGACCGGCTCCACGTCGACCGTGGCCGAGAAGCAGATCGAATCGCTTCCCACGGTCAACCGCAGCCTGCAGGACATGGCGCGTACCAATCCGTACTTCACGATCGACGCGCGCGATGACTCGCAGACCGCCATGCAGGTCGCCGGCCGCAACAACCGCTACAACAACATCCAGATCGACGGCGCCGTGAACAACGACCTGTTCGGTCTCGCCGCCACCGGCACGCCGGGCGGTCAGGCCAACACGCAGCCGATCTCGCTCGATGCAATCGAGCAGATCCAGCTCGTCGTCTCCCCGTACGACGTTCGCCAGGGCGGATTCACCGGCGGCGGCGTGAACGCCGTCACCCGCTCCGGAACGAACAAGCTCTCCGGCTCGGTCTACGGCACGAAGCGCAACGAGAGCTCCGTCGGCAAGGTCGTCCCGATCTTCGACGCGACCAAGTACACCGGCGTCGGCACCGGCTCCCACACCTCGATCGGCGACAAACCGATCTCCAACTTCGACTACAGCCAGTACGGCGCCCGCCTCGGCGGCGCGATCCTCCAGGACAAGCTCTTCTTCTTCGTCAACGGCGAGCGCAATCGCCAGACGCAGCCGAACGGCACGTCGGCCGACGGCAGCGCCCCCACGAACTACGCGAATGCGACGCAGGATGCGATCTGCGGAAGCCCGGGCTGCAGCGCCGCCCAGCTCCGTCAGGACCTCATCACCAAGTACAGCTACGATCCGGGCGCGCTCGGTGACATTCAACAGCGCACCCCGAGCGATCTCGGCTTCATCCGCTTCGACGTGAACGCGACGTCGAGCAACGCACTCACCCTTCGCCACAACTACGTGAAAGGCTCGACGGACGTCGTCGCCAACCGCACCAGCACCGCGTTCCGCTATCCGACCTCGATCTACTCGCAGGCCGACAAGACCAACTCGAGCGTGGCGCAGCTCAACAGCGTCATCTCGAGCTCGATGTTCAACGAAGGCCGCATCGGCTACCAGACGATCAAGGACGCCCGCAACACGGCGGTGCAGTTCCCCAGCATCGAGATCGGCGGCGCCAACCAGAACGCCACGCTCAATGCCGGCACCGAGCGGTTCTCCGGCGCGAACTCGCTCGATCAGAAGGTCACCGAGATCACCGACGACTTCACCTGGGTCAAGGGCGATCACACGATGGTCTTCGGTACCCACAACGAGCTGTTCAAGTTCTCGAACCTCTTCCTCTCCGAGTTCGACGGCTACTACTTCTATCCGACGCTCGCCGCGTTCGAGAAGCAGGACTGCTCGGTCGGTTGCGAGTTCCGCATCAGCTACGCGACCGGCTCCGATCCGAAGCGCCCGACCCAGTTCGGCGCGAAGCAGTACGGCTTCTACGCCAACGATTCCTACCACGCCAGCAACAACCTGACGCTGCAGTTCGGTCTCCGCGGCGACATCCCGCAGTTCGACGACACCCCGTCGTTCAACCAGACGGTGCTCAGCGCAATCGGTCAGCACACCGACCGTCATCCGGGCGAAAAGATGGTCTACTCCCCGCGCGTCGGCTTCAACTGGAACCCGACCGTGGGTGGACGCCAGCAGCTCCGCGGCGGCATCGGCATCTTCGCCGGCCGTACCCCGTACGTCTGGATCTCCAACGCATACGGCGGCACGGGCGTCGAGCAGGTTGCACTCGCCTGCCGCACGGTCGACAAGTGCGCGGTTCCGGCCTTCAATCCTGATCCGAACAACCAGCCGAAGCTCGGCGCTGCGGGCGCCCTGTCGGTCGACCTGGTCGATCCGAACTTCAAGTTCCCGCGCGTTCTCCGCGCCACCCTCGGCTACGACCGCGACCTCTTCTGGGGCATCCGCGGCTCGGCCGAAATGCTCTACTCGAAGACCGAGGAAGACGTTTACTACGAGAACCTCAACTACGTGAAGACCGGCACGAGCGTCCTCGACGGCCGTCCGACCTACGCGCGCGCGACCACGCAGCTCGTCGACGCGACCTTCCTCACCAACACCAACAAGGGCATGGAGCGCACCGAGACGATTCAGCTGAGCCGTCCGTTCACGCACGGCATCACCGTGTACGGCAGCTACGCTCACCAGTCGGCCCGTTCGGCGTTCGACGCGACCTCGAGCCGCGCGATCTCCAACTGGCGCTTCCAGCACAGCATGGGCGACATCTTCACGCCGACCCTCGGCCGTTCCGCATTCGAGATCCGCAACCGCTTCACCCTCAATGCGACCTACGACCTGACCACCGGTCCGCTCACCCACTCGTTCGGTCTGTACTACAACGCGCAGAGCGGCCGCCCGTACTCGGTCCTCCTGGGCGGCGATCCGAACAAGGACACCAACACCAGCAACGACCTGCTCTACCTCCCGGGCCCGGGTAACTTCATCCTCTGCCCGTCGCAGGCCGGCGCCCCGACCGCGACGAACCCGTGCGGCACGCGTACGGCGATCGACGCGAGCATCTTCAACCTCTTCGCCGCCAAGGCGGGTCTCGATCCGTCGCGGCCGCACATCATCAACAAGTACGAGTCGTTCGAGCCGTGGTCGCGTCACCTCGACTTCCACTACGAGCTCGGCCTGCCGGTGCACACCATCCGCACGGCAGTGACGTTCGACATGCAGAACCTCCTACACTACCTCGACAAGGACTACGGCAACGTCTACTTCGTCGCGAACCAGAACATCACGCCGGTCAACTACGTCGGACAGGATCCGACCACGGGCAAGCCGGTGTACCGCGAAGCTTCGACGACCGTCGACGCGAGCGGCAACCGCATCTTCGGCTCGCTGACCCCGGGACGCCAGTTCTCCATCGCGAACCTGGTCTCCCGCTGGCAGATGCGCCTCGGCCTCCGCGTCAGCTTCTAGTCCGCTTTTTACGGGCCGCCTCGCAAGAGGCGGCCCTTTTGTTCTGGAGTGCGGCGGCCATGCCGCCGCTGACTCTTCGCAAGGCGGCCATGCCGCCGCCCCTCGCGCGGCATGGCCGCGCGTACCGCGAGCGGCGGCATGGCCGCCGCACTCCGGAGCTACTTGAACGGGTGCCGCTCCGGAGGCAGATCAGGCTCAGGCATGATGTCGATCAAGCCCCGCACCACGATGTTCATCGGCTCGATGCGGTGCCTGACGAAACAACGCAAGCCCCGCGGTTCCGCGCCGAGCCGCGCCTTCGGCTCCAACGCCGTTCGACCGAAAGAGATGGAAGTGGCACGCGCTGCGATCGCATCCTCGACCACGCACTGCAACAGCCGCAGATAAAGCGGCGTACCGCTCGCCGCGAGCTGTTTGTCATATCCGATGTAGTACGCCACCGCCCCTTCGTGGTCCCGGAGCGTCGTGACGAAACCAACCAACCGGCCATCCGCCGCGCGCAAGCCGGTGGTGATGAAGTTCTCCTGGAAGGCTCGCGCCATTGCGGGGAGATACGAAGAAGGCAGAGTCACCAGCCGAAAGCTCTGCGCCTCCTGCACATTCAGATAGAGACGATGCAGTGCTGCGGCCTCCGCTTCCACCTCTGTCGCGGCCAGCCGTTGAACGGAGATGCCTGCGTCGTCGATCTGCTTGTGCGTGTTCTTGATCGCCTTGCGGTAATCCTTGCGGAGGCTGGCGAGATAGTCATCGAAGCTCGCCCAGCGATCATCCAGATGCAGCACCATGTCCGGCTCGGTCTCGAACGGGCGATACGAGTACGGATGCAATGCCGCCGAGGCCACATCGTCGCCGGTTGGAAGGTCTTTCAGCAGCACCAGGTCTGTTTCGCCGGCTAACCGTTCCGCCCTCCGCAGCCGGTAGAGTGCTTCCGTAACTCCGGGCCAAACGTGCTGCGGTTCGGCATCATCGGCAAACGCCAACCCGTGTGATCCCGAGGACAACAGATTGCCGCAGACGAGCACGCGATGATCGAGCCCGTCCATCGTGCGCCGCAGCGCGCGCTCACGCTTGCGGGCCCGGGCCTCGGTCTCGGGACGCAACTGATCCTGCCGCACGCAGAGCGATTGCGCCGCAATCGCCGCGACCGGATTTCCGTCCCGGTACACCAGCGCAACATGCAGCCGCACTCCGGGCGGTGCATGGTCGCGCAGCAGCGAGAGGTACTGACGCGACAGAAACAACGACTTCCCCGCGGTCAGCCGATCCCAATGTTCCGGATTGAGCATCGAGACTCGATCCGCCAGCGCATATTCGCAGCCGGTCGGCGAATGTCTCAATCGAAAGCGGCGCGGAAGATCGAGCAGATGCCGGGCGAACCGTCGAAACATGCCGTCATCGTAATCGCGGTTCAGTGCACGCCCGGCGCGAGCTCGAGCAAGCCTGTGATTCCGCGCGTGATCGGCAACCTCGTCGCCAGCGGTACCCAGTATTGCGCGTGCTGGACCGGGTCGGGCTGACATCCCCATTCTTCGCAGCCACCGCCGGCGACGACCACGCTGGCAGATTTCATCCGGATCGTCGTCCCACGAACTCGAGCGACGCGCAGCCCGTCCATGTCGGCCGTGACCGTGTACGGCAGCGTGACGTTCTCGAAGTGATACGCGCCGTCGATGTCCGAGATCGTGACGCGAGGAACGCCGCTGAGATCGACCAGCGTGATTTTGTGTGGCGCCGGCGACCCGCCGGCGTCATCCGCCGCCGAGTCGGCGGCGCCACACCGCACCGCTCCCGGAACCGGCACGTCGTCGATCAGGACTTCACCCTTGATGGTCGTGGTGACGAGAAGCGCGAGCATGAAGTGCAACATGCAAACACGCTAAGCCCGAGCGAGGGAAAAGGCTGCTACGAAGGAGTGACAGGACGATCGCGCTGACGAACGGTAGAATCGCATCATGAACTGGCGCGAACACATTGCTGTCGAGCCGAATATCTGTCATGGGCAAGCGTGTCTGATCGGTACGCGAGTCCTGGTGTCGGTTGTGCTGGACAATCTGGCAGCACACGTTCCTCCCGACGAGATCATGCGCAGCTATCCATCTGTCACACCCGAAGGTATCGATGCCTGTATTGCATACGCAGCTGAACTCGCTCGCGAAAGGGTAGTGACGCTCCCGCCGAGTTCTGCGCATGCGCTTTAAGACAGACGAGAATCTTCCCGAGGAGTTGTGCGCACCGCAATGCCAAGTGGAGCGAGTATCCTTTAAATCGTGAAGGATCTCCGTGCTGATGAATGGGAGGCCTTAGCGCTCCGCGAGCCGTACTTTCGTGTTCTCAATCATGAAGGTCGCGTTGAGACCAGTGGCGCGGGCGTCCCAACCGACGCCTTTTTTGAGACCGGCGAAACCGATATTGAGTCCCTGGTTTCGGCCGTGGCTTCGGTTCTCGGTCACGACCCTTGCCTGACGGCATCGCTCGATTTCGGTTGCGGGGCAGGCCGCCTGACTCTTCCCCTCGCGCGCCGCTCAATCCGGGTGGTAGCGTGCGATGTCGCGCCGACAATGCTCGTTCACGCAAGGCAGAACGTCGAGAACGCCGGCCTCCGGAACGTGACCTTCGTAGCACTCGAGGCACTCTCTCTTCTGCCAGGAAGCCAGTTCGATTTCGTCTGCTCGCTTCTCGTTTTTCAGTACATTCCTGACTCAGCCGGCTATGCGATCATTCGCACACTTCTGGACCTGCTCGCGCCATCGGGCGTTGCCGCACTGCACATGATTCTTCGAGGACCTTCAGCAAGAGCGCGGTTCGTTCGTCGGGCAGCTGGCTTCAGGAGCCAGGATGATGTGCGAAGCGCCTACACCGACACGAACGTATACGACGAAAGAGCCGTTCGTCGTGTGATCGATGACGCGGGAGCACGTCTCATCGGACGATTTACGACGGGTCAAGACGAGGCGACAGGTACGGTGGTGATCATCGAAAAACCAGCGGCACGACCGAACGGCTAGATCGCGATCACGCCGCCGACCACGTCGTACGGATGCGCATCCGTGATCTCCACGCGTGCGAACGCCGGCAGATCTTTCGGCAGCAGCTCGATTCCGTCGTTGATCAGCAGGCGGCCGTCGATCTCCGGCGCCTGGCCGATGAGGCGTCCTTCGAGCAGGTGCTCGGTCTCGTCGCACACGCCGGTGACGATCGCGTCGTACACGTTGCCGACCTTCAGCCCGTTGCGCGATGCGGAGATCTTCTGCTGCAGCTCCATCAGTTTCGCGCGCCGGCGCTCGGCGGTCTTGCGCGTCGGGATGTCCGCCATCCGCTCCGCGAGCGTGTGATCCTCGGGCGAGAAAACGAACGCGCCCATCTGATCGAACTGCGCCCATTCCACGAAGTCATACAACTCGCCGAACTCCTTCGCACCTTCGCCCGGATGTCCGGTGATGAACGTCGTGCGAAGCGAGAGATCGGGCACGAGCTGGCGCATGCGCGCGACCATCTCGCGATACTCCTTCGGTGAGCCGGGACGGCGCATCCGTTCCAGTACGCTCTGCGATACGTGCTGCAGCGGGATATCGCAATACGACACGAAGCGCGGCTCGCGTCCCATCAGCTCGAACAGCGACCAGTCGAGCGAGCCCGGATACGCGTAGAGGAAACGGATCCAGCGGAAGTCGGTCTCCGCGAGCAGCGTCTCGACGAGCTGCGTCAGACCGCGATTGATGCCGAGGTCTTCGCCGTAGCGCGTCGTGTCCTGCGCGACGAGGCAGAGCTCGCGTACACCCTGCACTTGCAGCTGCTGCGCTTCACGCACCAGCGAGGCGATCGAGCGCGAGCGGAACTTGCCGCGCATCTGCGGAATCGAGCAGAACGTGCACGGATTCGAGCACCCCTCGCTGACCTTGAGGTACGCATGCGCGTTCCCCTGCGCGAGCACGCGCGGCAGGTCTTCGTACAGCCGCACCGACATCTTGCGCCGCGCCGGCGCCGCGTCGTCCACCTCGCCCGTCACCGCTTCGGTGATCTTCTCGAGATGATCGAGTCCGACGAATGCATCGATCTCCGGGATCGATTCGGCGAGCTCGCTGCGGTACTTCTGCACCATGCAGCCGGAGACGATGAGGCGCTCCACGCCTTTCCCCTTGCGCCCGGCGATTTCGAGGATCGTATCGATCGACTCCTGCTTCGCCGCATCGATGAAGCCGCACGTATTGACGATCACGACATCGGCCTCGGCCAGGTCATTCGTGATGCGCACTTCGGCATCGGCGGCGAGCTGCCCGAGCATGATCTCGGCGTCGACGAGATTCTTCGGGCAGCCGAGGGAGATCATCCCGACGCGGCGAACAGGCTTTTCGAGAGTTACTTCAGGCATGGACACGGGAGCAACAGTATGGCAGCCGTGGCTATTCTGACGCACTCCATCAATCGAGTTGCTGCAATAGCGAGCTCTGGCTGTCTGCTTCGATCGGTGTTCTCGCCAGCACCGACCTCATGTGACTCGCGGCCGAGAATGTCGAATGTCGCGTTCGTCTCCAGCTCTTCAGTGTGGCGCCGGCGACCTCGCCGGCGGATCGTGTCGTGGATGCGCGCACCAAGTCCTGTCATCCTGAGCGCAGCGAAGGACCCGTAGCTCGTGCGCGCTGCGGTTTCAGGTTACGGGTCCTTCGCGCTCTGCGGCGCTCAGGATGACACTTGTGCGCTATCGGGTTGCGAAACACCAGCGGCTCCTGATCACGGTCAGCGCCTTCGCCCAGAACTCACGCAGCTGCGAGTACATCGCCTGACGGAGCTGTCTTTGTATTCCGTCTTGTACACGAACGGCTTCAGCGGCCCCGCATCTTTCAGCTCTTCGGTGTGGCGCCGGCGACCTCGCCGGCGGAGCGCCGCCGGGTCGGCGGCGCCACACCAGACTACCGTGACGTGCGAGCCCTTGGGCAACCAGTCGTGCGTGAGCCGCGCCATGGCGGCGGGGTCGTCCTGCATCTCCAGACGACGAACCAAAGCGCTCTGCCGTCGATGCGTCAGCACGGGAGTTGGCGCGTTCCGAGGGCGGCAGCAAGCTGCCGCACTCCATGCTCTCATTTGAATACCGCGCTGCTCCGTTCGTCGGCGCTGATCTGGGAGAACGCCTTGTTCAGCTCCGTCAGCCCTGCGAGCGGCACGCCGAACGTCTGCACCTTGTACTGCCGCTTGTAGCGCAGCACGTCGTGCTCGAACTTCGACTCGCTCGTGTAGCTCACCGCGTTCGTCGACACCGTCACCGGCGACGGCAGCTCATCGACCTTCAGTCCGCCCGGCACGCTGATCTCGAACTCGTCCGTCTCCAGCGACGGCCCCTGCGTCACGTAGCCGAGCTTCCGCTCCTTCAGATCGATCGTCCCTTCCGACTTCTGTCCGAACACGCGCGGCCGCACGAGCAGCATGCCGCCCGCGCGCTTGGAGTAGCCGGTCACGTTGAGGTTGCAGCGGAAGACGAGGTCCTTGTCGATGTCGTCGAGATTCTCGATGACCAGATCGGACACGTTCGATTGCGTCATGTGATACGCGAACCGCCGCTCGACGAATTGCTTGCGCTCCGTGTCGTTCTTCATCGACGTGAGGTACGCGCGCATGTTCGCCGCGAGCAGACCGGTGCGGACTTCGCGCACTTCGCCGGACAACACGCCGCCTTCGTCGAGCTTCAGCTTCGCCACGACATTCATCCGATTCGCCTCCGGCGGATGCGCCGGCACGGTCACGATCTCGCCGCCGTCCGGCGTGATCAGCACGACGCGGCTCTCCTGCTCGTCCTCGGGGAGATAGCCGATCGGCGTCGACTCGCTCGTCGGATCGAACAGCAGCAGCTTGCCGAGCTTCGGATGCGTTACCACCGAGTAGAGCGACGTCACCGGCGCATCGGCCGGCAACTTGATGGCGATGATCGCGTGATTGCACGACGCCATCGATGCGAACGACGGCTCGACCACGCCGCGCGTCGCATTCGCGAGCACGTAGTACGAATCGACGCCGATCTCGCGCAGCATCGCGCTCAGCACCGTCACCTTGTCTTTGCAGTCGCCGTAGCGATTGGCGAAGATCTCGCTCGCCATGTGCGGCTGCACCGCGCCGATGCCGATCTCGATCGCGACATAACGCACGTCCCGCTGCGCGAACGCGGCGAGTGCGGCGATCTTGTCGAACGTCGACGTCTTGTTCGCCGTCAGCGCCTTCGTCTTCGCCTGCAGCTCCGGCGTCGCGTTCCGGCGCGCGTCGGCGAGTCCGTAGAACCACTTCGCGACGTCGTTCCACGAGCGATGCGCTTTCCCCTGCAGCTGTTCCTGCGGCGGAATGAAGTTGATCGCCATGTGACCGGCGACGGTGCGCACCGATGGTGCGTTCGGCTCCGGACGGACCGCCGCGACATCGCTCATCTCCCACGTGAACTGATTGCCCGCCGCGCGCGGTTCGATCGCCGTGCCGTTGAACCAGCTCTCTTCGTGCTTCCACCCCTCTGGCAGCGTCAGCGAATAGCGCACGATGCGCATCGGCACTTCATCCTGAAAATGCCACGTCTGCTGCAGCGCCCACGGATGCTCGCGCTGCTGATACTCGTAGCCGATCACGCTGCCGGGCTGCGCGGACGGGATGCGCAGCACCTTCAGCTTGTTGTCGGCGTAGAGCGAGCTTTCGAACGCCGCGGTCTCCACCGCATCGCCGTCCTTGACCTGATACTCCTCCCCTTTCGGATCGATGCCCCAGGCGTGCAGTCCGGAGATGCGTGTGTCGGAATCGAAATTGACGGCGACGTATCCGAGGTCGCGGCCTTCGGTGCCGAGGATCTTGTAGGCGCGGCGATGGAGCGTGGTGATCGTGCCGTCGTTGCCGGCCGTCACGATCGTTTCATCGAGCAGCGCGACGCCGGGGATGTCCGCCGGATACGTTGGCACCGGCTGCTTCGCGAGCGCCTTCAGCCAATCGGGCGCGCCGCCCCAGGCGAAGGCGTGGCCGGACAACAAACAGCAGACAGCGGACAGCAGGAGAGCGCGCCTCATCACTTCGCCGCCTTCTTGAGCACTACGTTTTCCTGATCGGCGGCGGTTGCGCGTTTGTAGAACGAGCGGATCTGCGGGTAGTAGTTGCGCTCGATCGACAACGTGTTGACCTGCAGCAGACGCTTGAACGTCACGGAGTGCTCGTCCTTCGACCACGTCGTCTTGAAGATCAGCGCCTGCAGGTTGCTCGAAGTCCCCTGCGGCAGCGCTTCGATGTTGTAGCCGTCCGGCAGATGCAGCACGACTTCGTCCTCGGTCTGCCGTTCGTAGTCCCAGTACAAGTCGTGCTTGCGATCGGATGCGGAGAACGGATTCTTCGCCGACTCGGAGAAGATCGAGAGCGGCAGCAGCACGCGCGAGCCGGCGAACGAGCCGAGGTTCGGCATCTCGACGTCGAAATCGGCGACGAGCGGATCGTCGAAGCTCTTCAGCGGACCGAACGACTTCAGCGTCACCGTCGAGCCCTCGGGCAGCCAGCTCTTGATGTCGTCTTCCATCGTCTTCTTGTTCTTCGCTTCGTCATCGTTGCGGCCCGAGACGCGGCGCACCAGCGCGCGCTCGCCGTTGTAGGTGATCTTCACCGAGCCCTTCACGACGTCGCCGTCGATTTTCAGATCCGCTTTGCGGCTCAGCACTGCATCCGCCGCGGTGAGATGCGGCACTTCGACGAACGCCGTCTGCTTCTTCACCAGCTTCAGTCCCGGCACTCCCGTCACCTGCCAGGTCACGATGCCGAACGGCGCGAACGGCGTCCCCGGATCGAAGAAGCGATCCTTGCCGCCGGCGTTGACCACCGCAAGCTCGGTATCGAGCTGCGAGCTGTCCGGAATCTTTTCCGAGAACATCAGGTCGTCGCGCGTCGCGGAGCGGACCACGTTCGCCGTGTAGCCGGCGCTGCGCGCGAGCGCGACGAACAGCCTCGTGATCTCCGAGCGCCAGCCGTAGCCGTTGCTCAGCACATCATCCGCATTGCGGTTGTCGCGCAGCTTCTCGCGGCTCTCTTCCTTCTCCGTCTTGTCCGGCTCGTAGCTGAGATTGCGGATCTTCTGCGCGCGCTCGTACAGCTTCTTCAGCTTCTCGTCGTCGGAGGTCAACCCGTTCGTCAGCGTCGTCGCTTCGGTCTTGATCGAGCCCTTCGGCTTGCCGATGAAGTCCTCGATGACGTCGGTCCAGTCGTCGCCGGTTTTCTTCCAGTACTTCGCCGGCTCCGTCTCTCCCTCGGTGTAGAGGAAGTCGACGCGCGCTTTATCCATCATCGCCGGCGGCGAATACGGCTCTTCGTCATACGCCGGCAGATTCTCCAGCGCGAGCTCGAAGTGATCGCCGACTTTCGTCGGCAGCTTGCCGGCCGGCAGTCCCTGGTAGGTGAAGAAGCTCGAGTAAACCTTGGTGTACGGCCTCAGCCAGATCGTTTCCTTCAGCACCGGAATCTCGCGCTGCACGACCCAGTGCGACGACGCGAGGTGATCGGGATTCCAGGCGCGGACGTAGTACAGCTCGAGGATGCTGCCCGGCTGGATGTCGGGAAGGGAGAAGGTGCGGGCCATCACCTTGATGCCCGACGCCTTCACGATCAGCTTGTCGAACGTCTTACCGGTGAACGGCACGACCGAGCCGTCGGGGTGAATCGTGCGCGCTTCGAGCGTCTTGATCCACGAATAGCCGGGCGCGAACGGCAGCTCGATGTCGCCGTATTTCGCCGCCGCGCGATCGAAGATCTTGATGCGGACGTACTCGCTCTCCCAGTTCGTGAAGTCATCCTGGCGATGGTCCCACTGCAGCACGACCGCCTGCGCGCCGGGCGCCATCTCGACGCTCTTCATCGCCAGTTCTTCCGGCGTTGCATCGTGAAGGAACTGCTCTTTCGCGAACGCGGAGAGCGACAAAAGCGTCAGAACGACGCACGTAAAGCGGCGGAGCTGCGACATGGGAACGATTCCTTTCCGGTGTAGTGCAAGGGACGACGAAGAGGCCTCCGGCGGGCGGGCGCGGCCCGCTGCGTTTGTTGGTCCAGCCCGAACGCACGCCTCTCGCGCAAATGGCGATTTTCGCGAACGCCAACGCAGCGGACCACAAAACGAAGTCATAACGGCGCGGGCGCACCTGCGGTAGGGCATGAAGGTGGGATTTCCTTAATTGGAGGACGATGGACAACTAATTATATTGCCATCCACCCGCCAAATCGATCCGGAAGGCCCGCTTTGCAGCACGTGCTTGCGCAGCGCGTGATTCATCACCACGGAGTCGAGCAGCAGGAGGCCGTCATCGTCATTCGTGTCGCACAACGTGACGCCCGCAGTATGCGCAACCTGTTCGACCGTGCGGTTGTGCAGCGTCACGATCGTCTGTGACACCGGCTTCGCGGGATTGACCTCATGCGTGGCCGCGAGCGCTTCACCGCGCAGGATGTAGATCGCGCACTTCTGGCCGCGCAGCCATTCGAGTGCGGCGGTGAGCGTCAGCAGGTGCCAGTCGCGATGACGGCGATAAATTTTCGCGATCGTTCGATTGCGATCGGCGCCCGGCTTGTAGACGTTCGGCTGGATCTCCCAGATCAGCGCGATGCCGGCCGTGGCGTCGTAAGTGCCGCTCGTCTCGCCGATCGATCCAGGAGTCGTGTGCTGCTGCCCGGCCGCGAGCGCGATGTCGATCGCGTCGCTGAGATCCGCGGCGACGATGTCGAACGAGATCGTCTCCTGCCGTCCGCCGTAGTGCGCGTTGCGGCCGAGCATCAGGATGCCGTCGGGCTTTTCGACGCGGCGCAGCGGCATGGCGAGACCGGATGCGCGCCCTTCGGCGATGCGCGGATGCCAGAGGCTCGCGGTCGGTTGACCGGCGAGCCACTGAGGATGATTGCGTTTGAGATAGCGCTCGACGACAGCGGCGCGAATCTGCGAGGTGTCGTCGGGCGTCAGCGCGTCGAGTGTGGGCGATGACTCCGCGAGGTCGGCAAAGACCTCGAGGACTTCATCGCCCAGCGAGACGTAGAGATCGTAGAGCGCAGCTTTCGTATCGGCTCGAACGCCGTAAGCGTCGAGGATGCGACCGATGTGCTCGGGAAACGACACGCACGCGGCGCGTTACAATCCGCGCTTTTTGGCCCGGATGTTCCGGCGGCTTCCCTTGTTCTTGCCACCGCCGCCGCCGCCGTAGCCGCCGCCACCACCACCGTAGCCGCCGCCACCGAAGTCGTCGCCGCCGCCACCACCGAAACCACCACCGCCGCCGCCGCCGAAGCCGCCGCGGCCGCCGCCACCACCGCCACCGAAGCCACCACGGCCACCGCCACCACCGAAGCCGCCGCCACGCGGACGCTCCTCGGCGCGGTTGACGCGAAGCGCGCGTCCACCGAGCTCGTAGCCGTTGAACTGCTCGATCGCTTTGGTCGCTTCTTCGTCGCTTTCGAACTCGACAAAGGCGAACCCGCGCGGCCGGCCGGTCTCACGGTCATTCGGCATGAACACATCGCGCGGTTTGCCGACCTGCGCGAACAGACTCTCTACTTCCTCGCGACTCGTATTGAAATTCAGATTCCCTACAAAAACTTTCGCAGCCATCGAGTTTCGTTTCTCCTTCCGCGGTTCCTTCCGCCACTCAATGGCTTCCGGCCTCACGCAAACGGCAGTTTATCCTGAAATCCTCACGCCGCGAGACGCTCGCGTGCGGCGTCCAGTAGACGTTGCACGTCCGATACCGTAGTGATGTCCTGCAGACCGGTACGGATATCTTTCCCGTGGGGAATCCCTTTGGAGAACCAGCCGATCACCGTCCGCGCCTTGTGCAGCTTCCATTTGGCGATCTGCGGCGCCCCCTCGATCTTCGACAGGTAGCACTGCATCGCGTCGATGCGGTGCTCGACTTCGTTGCCGACCAGCGGCGCCCCCGCGACATGCGCGGCGATGTCCCGGAAGATGAACGGATTGTGGAGCGCGGCCCGGCCGATCATCACGCCGTCGACACCGGTCGTCTCGAACATGCGGATCGCATCGGCAGGCGTCTTCACGTCGCCGTTGCCGAAAACCGGGATCGACAGATTGCTCTTCACGTGCGCGATGTACGCCCAGTCGCTCGCGCCGGTGTACGCCTCTTTGCGCGTGCGTCCGTGAATCGCGATTGCCGCGACGCCGATCTCTTCGAAGCGCTTGAGCAGCGGAAGCACATCATCGCTCTCCCACCCCTTGCGCACTTTCACGGTCACCGGGATCTTCACGCGCCTGCGGATTTTGTCGACCACGCGCGCGGCCTTGTCGAAGTCGCGCAGCATCCCCGAGCCCGCGCCGCTGGCGACGATCTTCTTCACCGGGCAGCCCATGTTGATGTCGACGATGTCGACGCCCTGCCGCTCGACGATCGCCGCCGCGTCGTCCATACGGTCGGGATCGCCGCCGTAGATCTGGATCGACACCGGCCGCTCGTTCTCCGCGAACGCGAGCATCTGATGGCTCCGATCGTTCTTGCGCGTCAATCCCTCGGCGGAGATGAACTCCGACACGACGAGCCCCACCCCGCCCAGCTCCTTGATCAGCGAGCGGTAGTACGTGTCGGTGACCTCGGCCATCGGCGCGAGCGCCAGCGGCGGATCGACCCGCACGGCGCCGATGTCGAAGCTCTTCTGGAGGTAATTCATTGGAATCAAGGTAACGCACCGTAGCCTCTCCGTCATCCCGAGCGTAGTCGAGGGACCTGGCGTGGGCGGGTGGCGCGATGAGCGTGCCGCCCGCACGCCCAGGTCCCTCGACTACGCTCGGGATGACGAGGGCCTGCAGACGTAGAACAATTTCACCGTCGGCGCCTCGATCGAGTCCGCTTCGCCGAACGGATCGAACTCGATGACATCGAGCGGCGCTAGATCCGCTTCGCTCAACGCGTCCGCGATCTCGCGCTCACGCCACGCGCGCTGCTGATGCCGTTCGTCGATCGCGACTTTCACGCCATCGGGCAGCTTGGCCCAGCCGGTCACGCGCGCACGTCCCGTCGCCTCGCGTTTGCGAAAGGTCGTGGCGATCTCGAGCTGGTAGTCCTTTCCTTCCGCGACGAACGGCTCGGCCATTCCCCAGATCTCGGGATAGATGTCGGGATGATTGATGTCGAACATCAGCAGCGAGCCGTGCGACATCAGGCGGCGCATCGAACGAAACGCGGCGACGAGCTCGTCGCGCTCGCGGATGTGATTGAGGCTGTCGTACAGACAGGTGATCCGCGCAAATGTGCCGCGCAGCGGAAGCGCGAGGAAATCGCCGGCGACGAGTCGTGTCGCGCGCTTCCGTGCAATGTTCAGCATCTCCATCGATGCATCGACGCCGGTCGATCGCCAGCCGCGCTTCGCGAAGTATTCGAGCGCCAGTCCGGTGCCGCATGCGATGTCGAGATGCGTCTTGTCCGGCGTCGGATACTTCGCCAGGTGCTCGTCGAGCAGCGAGCGCACCGCTTTGAAGAAGCGATGGCCGAGGGCCTGATCGTATGCGTACGCGAAGGCGGCGTACGCTTCGCTGCGCGTCGTCACCAGCGATAAAAGCCTTCGCCCGTTTTCCTGCCGAGCTTTCCCTGCGCAACCATCTCACGCAGCAGCTGCGGCGGCTCGAAACGCGGACCGAGCGTCGACGCGAGGTATTCGGCGATGCCGAGGCGGACGTCGAGTCCGACCAGATCGGTGAGACGCAGCGGACCCATCGGATGGTTGTAGCCGAGCTCCATCGCGCGATCGATGTCCTCCGCGCTGGCGACCCCTTCTTCGAGCATGCGAATCGCTTCGAGTCCGATGGCG
>DATEZA010000317.1:0-21604 GCA_035255945.1 Thermoanaerobaculia bacterium | reverse complement strand
GTCTTGCTCGACTCCGGCTTGAGGTCGGCGTTGGGCAGCGTGTTGAGAGCGCCCACGACGCCGGAGCCGGACTTGTCGAACGTCGTCGGCGTGCGGAATGCCGTGCTGATGTTGCCCACGAAGTGCAGTGCGGAGACGGGCCGGAAGATCACGCCGGCGCTGCCGGTGAGCGCGTGATCGTTCGCCGTCAGGCTGCGGGCGAAGGCGGCGGAGAGCTGGGGACTCTCGTCGAGCGCCGGCTTGGAATCGATGTTGGTGCGGACCGCGTCGTAGCGGCCGCCGAGCGATACCGTCAACTGCGTCGACGGATCCCAGTCGTAGTGACCGAAAGCGCCGGCGTCCGTCTGCACCACGGCCCGGATGCGGTCCGCCCGCGGGCTGAAGGAAACCGGCGCGCCGGCCTTGTTCACGACCCGCACTTCGTCCTCGAAGGGAGGGACGTTCTCGTTGTAGAGGTCGATGCCGTACGAGAGCAGGCTCTTGCCGAGCACCGAGCGCGCCAGCAGTTTGCCGCCGGATACCGTCGGCCCGATGACCCAGGTGTCGCGAAACTCCACATTGCCGTTCGCCGCGGTGGCCGTGCGGCTGCGGATGATGGTGTTCATATCGCGGACATAGAGCGAAGCCTCCACGTCCTGGATCCAGCTCGAGACCTGGCTCTCGGTGTAGGCGAGGCGGAGCGACTGTTCCTTGAGCGGATCATTGCGGGTGATGACGAGCGGCGCTCCGGGAGCGTTGGCGCGTCCCGTTTCGACGTTGGCGAGCTTCCCGATCACCTCGAAGCGCCGGGTGGCGGTGGGGGAGTAGCCGATGCGCGCGTTGAGTGAGCGAATCGTGAAATCGCTGTTCGGGATCTCGCCCCGCGGGCTGTCGTAGTTTCCGGCCGTGCGGTAGTTGCCGCCGATCAGCATGTCGAAGCCGTTGCCCACGCCTTCGAGCTCGAGCCGCGCCGCTCCGAGCCTGTTCGTGCTGGAGACGCCGAGCGCGTAGAGCCGCGGCCGGAGGGAGAAGCCTTTCTGCAGCGGATCGCCTGTCGCGCGATGGGTGATGGCATTCACCACCCCGTTCATCGCATCCGCGCCGTAGAGGGCAGCGGCCGGGCCGCGGATGATCTCCAGGCGATCGATCTCGTTGGGATCGAGGAAGCTGTACTCGAGCGACACGCGTCCGCGGAAGCGGTCGCCGTCGATGAACAAGACTTGGCGGGAGTCGCCCGAGCTGAAGCCGCGGATGACGACCTGCCCGTCGACCGCGCCGGTGCGCGAAAACGAGACGCCGGGCACGTCCTCCAGCAGCGACTGCACGTTCCACATCGGCCGCGTGTGAATCTCCTCGGACGGCAGTACGCTGATTGACTGCGGCGTGAGATCGATCGGCCGCTCGAAGCGCGTCCCCGTGACGGTGATCTCTTCCTTCACCGGCGCCGGCGGGGACGTTTCGTCTTTTTTGTCCTGAGCGTAGACACCGCCGGCGAAGAGAAGAACGATAAGTGCTGCGACCTGCCCCTTGCGCAGAACATGTTTCATGGCAATGCCTCCAGGCACGCGGGATTGCCCTTAGAGCCTTACGTCAGTTGTTCGGGATTTCCTGATCGAGGATAGCACCGCTCGTGACGATGTCAACCTCGCCAGGGGAGAGGATTTGGGCGCGCAAATCCCTACCCTTGACATTCGGCGATCGTCTCGTCCGAAGACGGCGTTCGACACGATAAAGGGATCGAGGGATAGCGTTTCGTGCTCTATCCCTCGATCCCTTTATCCCTCGCGGCGCACCGATGGCGCCGCGAGGCCTGCACACGGCGGGGGTCTCAGTCGAGTGCCCAGCTGACGGTGCAGCTCACTTGTAGCCCTGACTGATTTCCAGCCACCTTCACTCGGATGCTGCTCGTGAAGCGGACGTTCATCGGGATATCGATGTAATTGTTCGACGCAGTGTCCTGCAGGAATTGTCCAGTCGAGAGGTTCAGCGTCTGTTGAGCGCCGCCGTTGACGAAGATCTGCACTGAGGCGGCATAGAGTTGCGTGCCCGAAGCACTCGTGCACAGAACGTCTTTGACATTTCCGGCGCCGTTCGTCAGTCCAACGATGTCCTGCGGGGAAGTGATGCCGCCACCGACGGTGGCGGTATTGAGTTTCGGCTGCGTGTTGCCGTCATCCGCGGCGTATGCGCTCGTGGCGGCGGCGATGGAGAGAAGAACGACTGCAAGCAATTTGAGTGAGTGTCTGCACATTGAATGGTCTCCTTGCGTGCAAGATCGGCCGTTATCTGCAGGCAGTCAATATGGACGTCAAATAATGACTCTAATCCATCTGCGCGTCAGAGCGCGATTCGTTTCTGCTGCGCTATCGATCCCACAGCCGGTGGCGTACATGTGTGCCGCAGTCGCTCTAATGCGTCCGGCGCCGGTGTGGCGCCGCCGACTCGGCGGCGGATGACGCCGGCGGGTCGCCGGCGCCACACAAAAAGCCGGTCGCGTTTCCGTTCGCCGCACGATTACGCACGTGGTGCCGGTCGTATCGTAGCCGTCCGCGCACGTGTGATTCCGTGCGGCGATCGCATTCATGCGCTGCGGCATCGTTTTCATACGACTGCGGATCGAATTCATGCGACGCGCGATCGCATGAATCTCGTCTGGAGGAAAACATCCGATCGCGTGTCACGTGAATCTCGGCTGGAGGACAGTGAATTCGATCGGCGATCGCATTCACGCGAAGTGATCGCTCATCGCGTTCTCATCGCTAATGTCCGCAGGTACTCCGCGGCACCGCGCGCGATCAGATGTCGCACCAGCGGCAGACCGCGTTTGCCCATGCGGCTCATGCATCGATCGGCGCGGAGCCCCAGCGGTCCTTCGTGTCGAGGCTTGCGCCGAGGTCGAGGAGGCGGTCGACTGCGTGCGTGGTGCGGGCGAAGGCGAGGATGGAGCCGCCGTTCGGCGTCATCACGGGCAGGCCTTCGCGATCGAGGAGCTCGTCGATGCGCGCGTCATCGCCGAGCATCAGCGATTCGACCACGCCGACGCGCGCACCGCGGGCGAGCTGTTCGAAGAGCGCGTCATCCCGAGCGTAGTCGAGGGACCTGGGGGCGAGGGCGGCGCGCCATCCGCCCACCCAGGTCCCTCGACTACGCTCGGGATGACGAGGCACCCTCTGCCCGAAATGTCCCCGCTCGAAGAAACGCTGTCCGACTACCAGTCCGCCGAGGTCACGATCGCAAGCATCAGCGGAGACCATGCGGCCGTTGACATCGGCGCCGACCTCGCGCTGGGCATCGGCGAGCTTCGCCTTCGCAGACGTTGTTTTGCGGTTTTGCGGAGCCAGTCGAGATTGGGGCGAGGCGGGAGAGCTCGACCGATGATTTTTTTCGCCCGCGCCGGTCTAAGACCTGCAGGAGGACGCATTTCGAATGAAACTCGACATCTATCTGAACTACCACGGCAATTGCGAGGAAGCCTTCCGCTTCTACGAGCAACACCTCGGCGGACGCATCACGATGATCACGCGCCACGGCGATCATCCGCAGTCCGGCGTGCCCGACGATTGGAAGAACGCGGTCCTGCACGCGCGCATCGAGATCGGCGGCAGCGTGCTGATGGGCGCCGACATTCCGAACGCCGAGCCGATGCGCAGCGCGTATCTCACGCTGCGGCTCGACAGCGCGGAGGAAGCGGAGCATCTCTACCTGCTGCTCTCCGACGGCGGCCAGATCTTCATGAAGATGGAGGAGACGTTCTTCGCGTCGCGCTTCGCCATGCTGCGCGATAAGTTCGGGACGTCGTGGATGCTGCTGCACGAGCGCGCGCGCTAGACGCCGATATCTTCGTTCCAGAGCTGCGGCGCTTCGCGGATGAAGCGCGTCATGAGGTCGAGGCAGGCCGCATCCTGCAGCACGTCGACGCGTACGCCGCGCGAGCGCAGCAGCTCTTCTTCGCCCATGAACGTGCGGTTCTCGCCGGCGATCACATGCGGGATTCCGTACAGCAGAATCGCGCCGCTGCACATCGGACAGGGGGAGAGCGTCGTGTAGATGACGCTCTCCCGATACACCGCGGCCGGTTGCCGGCCCGCGTTTTCGAGTGCGTCCATTTCGCCGTGCAGAATCGCGCTGCCGCGCTGCACGCGGCGGTTGTGTCCGCGTCCGATGATCGTGCCGCGATGCACGATCACGGAGCCGATCGGGATGCCGCCCTCCTCGAATCCGAGCCGCGCTTCATCGATGGCAGCCTGCATGAATTCATCGGTCATCGGCATCATTGTGACTGAATGCATATCCGCACCGGCTTCCCGTGGTGGCTGCGCCCGTTCCTGTTTCGCAACGTGATTGCGATCACGATCGGGCGCCGCGTCTACATCTCGGATGCGCTGCAGGGCCTCGAGCGCGCGCGCATCCTCGCGCATGAACGCGTACACGTCGAGCAGATCGCGCGCGTCGGATTGCTGAGCTTCTACCTGCGCTACGTGCGCGAATACGTCGCGAATCGCCGGCAGGGGATGCCCTCGCACGAAGCGTATCGGCGTATCTCCTTCGAACAGGAGGCGCTTATAATCGAAGGCTCGGTACACTCAGAGGATTCATGATCCAGTTTCATTCGCTGGAGATTCCGCAGCTCGAACGCTTTCTCGAACGGCACAAAGCCGGTTTGACGCTGCGGAACGAAGTCGATCTCGATCTCGTCCTGCGGCAGATCCTGCAGAAGGCGTACGAGTTCGTTCCGTCCGAATCGGGATCGATCCTCCTCGACGACCCGTTCCGCAAAGTCGCATCGCGCAAAGACAACGACCTCGTCTTCATCGCGACCTTCGGGCAATCGAGCCGCGACCTGATCGGACAGCGCCTCTCCGCGCAGCACGGCATCGTGGGGCGCGTCTATCAAACCGGCAGTCCGTATCTGTCGACGGATGTGACCGAGGATCAGTTTTACTTTCCGAACATCGACCAGGAGATCGGGCACGTCACGCATTCGATCGTCTGCGTTCCGATCTACATCGGCAAGCACGTTTGCGGCGTGCTGGAGCTGATCAACCGGCTCGACGGTCACGCGTTCACCCAGCGCGACATGACCCTGCTCGAGATCTTCGCCGGCTACACGTCGTTCACGCTGCAGAACGCGCTCGATGCGCGCCGCGCGCACGAGCTGGCGAAGAAGGACGACCTCACCGGTCTCTACAACGATCGCTGGTTCAACGTGCGCCTGACCGAATCACTGGGCGACGCGCGGAAGAGCGGACAGGAAGCGGTGCTGATCTTCATGGATCTCGACCACTTCAAGTTCATCAACGATTGCCACGGTCATCTCGCCGGCAGCCAGGTGCTGCGCGAAGTCGGGTTCCATCTCAAGCGGATCGTGCAGCTCGGCGACGCGACCGTGGCGCGCTACGGCGGCGACGAGTTCGTGATGATCCTCCCCGGCACCACGCTCGCCGAAGGTCTCGGCATCGCCGAAGAGATCCGCTCGACGATCGAGAACGCGAGCTTCCTCGATCGCGAGTGGGGCTTCTCCATGCCGCCGCTGCATCTGCGCGGGATTCTGTCTGCATCGATCGGCATCGCGCAGTATCTGCCCGATCCGAACGCGTCGCTGCCGATCGAACAGGAGAAGAACAACCTGCTGAAGCGCGCCGACAGCGCGATGTACCGCGCGAAATCGGCGGGAAAGAATCAGGTCGTCGTGTCGCGGGCGGGCGAGGACATGATGCCGAATGCCGGTGGCGAGCTTTCGACCGCGATCGGCTGACGCCGCGCTCGTCATCCCGAGCGTAGTCGAGGGACCTGGGTGTGTGGCGGCGCGCTTATCGAGCCCCCCAGCCGCCCAGGTCCCTCGACTCCGCTCGGGATGACGAGGGGCGCATCCATTGCCACATTGCGAGTGTCGCCAGTGCGGCCTAGATCGCAGCGTCGTACTGCTCGCACACTTTCGCGATGATCAGGAGCGCGGGCGTCCCCGCCCGCAGTGAGCGAGCGTCCCGCTCGATCACCGATCGGTCGCCGGCCGAGACGGCCGCCGACTGCGGGCGAGGACGCCCGCGCTCCGTTTTCGCCGTCAGCGCCAGTCCGATGCCGAATACGATCTCTGCCGCATTGCGCCGCCCACGAGTTCCAGAAGTTCCCGATTCCGAGGAGTTTTCGCGTGTCCGCGGGACGAAAACGAACGTGCCGATGATTGCCGAAAACGTTTCTGCTATTCTCCGTCATCCACCCGTTAGCCTGATTTTCTTTCACAACTCACGCACCGTTTCAGGAGGTACTGCATTGGCAAAAATCACTGCCGAATACATCTGGATTGATGGACAGAAACCGACGGCCAAGCTCCGCTCGAAGACCAAGATCATCGACGGTCCGGTCAAAAGCCTCGGCGACATTCCCGAGTGGGGATATGACGGCTCGAGCACCTACCAGGCGAGCGGACACTTTTCCGATCTGCTGCTCCGTCCCGTGAAGGTCGTACCCGACCCGCTGCATCGCGAGAACGACATCCTCGTTCTTTGCGAAGTCCTGAATCCCGACGGCAGCGTGCACTGGAGCAACACCCGCGCGCGTCTTCGCGAAGTGGCGGAGAAGTACAAGGAGCACGACGCGTGGTTCGGCATCGAGCAGGAGTACACCTTGTTCGAAGGGAACCGTCCGCTCGGCTGGCCGGAGTCGGGCTTCCCGGCGCCGCAGGGCGGCTACTACTGCGGTGTGGGCAGCGATGAGGTCTTCGGGCGCGAAGTGGTCGAGGCACATGCGGACGCGTGCATTCGCGCGGGCATTCACATCGTCGGCACGAACGCCGAAGTCATGCCGGCGCAGTGGGAGTTCCAGGTGGGTGCGGTGGGAGCGCCGGACATCGCGGACGAGCTCTGGCTGGCGCGCTGGCTGCTGTATCGCATCGGCGAAGAGTTCGGCGTGAGCGCGACGCTTTATCCGAAGCCGGTGAAGGGCGACTGGAACGGCGCCGGCGCGCACACCAATTTCTCCACGAAGGCGACGCGCGAAGAGGGCGGCATCAAGATCATCGAAGAGGCAATGAAGAAGCTCGAGAAGCGGCACGACGACCACATCAAGGTGTACGGCGCGCACAACGAAGAGCGGCTCACCGGTCTGCACGAGACGGCGCCGATTCACGCATTCCGTTACGGCATCAGCGATCGCGGTGCATCGGTGCGCATCCCGATGGCGACTACTGCGACCGGCCGCGGCTATTTCGAAGATCGCCGTCCCGCCGCGAACATGGATCCGTATCAGGTCTGCGCCATGCTGATCGAAACCGTCTGCGGGGACTAACGTATACTCATCGAGCGGAGCGGCTCCACGTGAGTCGCTCCGCGTTTCAGCAACTGAAGCGTAATGAATAACAGCGTCGCCGTGGCTGAGCTGATTCTGAACCTGGCCTGGGTGGCCGTCACCGTGACGGCGTTCCTGGTCCTGTTGCCTCAGGCCATGTCGCGGCGCGGGAAACATGCGGTCGCCGCACTCCTCTGCTGCGCCGCGCTGCTGTTCCCGGTCATCTCCCTCTCCGACGATCTCGGCGCCGATCGCGACACGTACGAAGTGCTCGCAGCGGTGCTGGTGGCCATCGCTCTCATCATCGGCCTGATGGCGATCGCGCGCATCACGGTGCGTCCGGTCGCGCGCGTGTCGTTCGTCGTCGCGAAGCACGCCGATCCTCGCTCGCCGCCGGCGCGCTGATCCAGCGGACTGCGGTCCCTGCAGCGCCGGCACCCGGCCGGTCTCCTCTCGAAAGCAGCGCGTCGCTGTTTCCGATTTCCTTCCTCCCGACCCCGGAGACCGGCGGGATGCGAGCGCTGCACGGACCTCACGGCCGCAGCCGCCCAGTGGCGGCATTCTCGCGAGCCGGCCATCCCCTGAGCCGGCTCCCGGGCTGCGAGGATGTCGCCTCTGGACGGCTGCGGTGAAGGCGCGGCCCGCTGTTTGCTCCTCCCGGCGGCAGGAGGATTCAGATGAAACACGCTCTCTTTGTCGCAGTCATCGCGATCGGCATGGTCGCGTGCAACACCAGCTCCGGCACGCAAATGGGCATGCAGTCATCGAGCAAGAGCCCGATGAACGTCACATCGATGAGCGCGCCCGACATCGCCGGCATCCTCGCCACGGCGAACGCCGGCGAAGTGCAGCAGGCACAGGCGGCGCTGCCGCATCTTTCGTCGCAGGCGGCGCGCGATTTCGCGAACATGATGATCAACGATCACACCGCGGCGCTGAATGAAGCGAACGCGACGTTCTCGTCGAATCACACCGTGCCGCGCACCGAGAGCGGACAGGTCGGCATGCTGCGCGATCAGACCAAACAGCTCGTCTCGACGTTCAACAACAGCGGCAACAACGTCGATGCGACCTACATGCAGTCGCAGGTCAACATCCATCAGAACCTGTTGACGATGATGGACACGCAGCTCATCCCGTCCGCGCACGGCGATCTCGCCAATCTGTTGCTGAAACAGCGCGAGGCCGTGTCGATGCATCTCGATCGCGCGCGGCAGGTGCTGGCGTCACTGCCGTAGCAGCGTGTCATTCCGAGCCGCCGGAGCGTAGCGGAGGACGGTCGAGGAATCCCCTGCCGAAGCACGAGACCCGCTCCATCGGCGGGGGATTCCTCGACCGTCTACGCGGCTCGGAATGACAGCTGTCTCCGTTACTTGATCGACATCTGCGGCACCGACAACAGGAACCCGTTCGGATACATCACGAAGCCGTCGATGTTGCTCCGCATGATCGCCACGTTGTCGCGGTGATAGAGCGAGATGTACGGAAGGTCGTCTGCGAGGATCTGCTGCAATTCATCGTAGGTAGCCTTCCGCTTCGCGCGATCGAACGTCGAGCGGCCCTGCTCGATCAACTGATCCACCTTCGGATTGATGTAGTAGCCGCGATTCTGTCCGTTCGGCGCGAGGCTCTTCGAGTGGAAGATCGTGTAGTAGAAATCGGGATCGGAGATGCCGTTGCGGCGCAGGGAGAACAGCTGGAAGCGTCCGTTCTTCACGTCGTCCATGAACGTGCCGAACTCGCTCGTCTGAATCTGTACGTTGATCCCGACGTCCTTCAGCATCTGCTGGATCATCTCCGCCTGCTGCTTGATCTCCTCGTCCGTCGACGTCTTGAACACCAGCGTGAATCGCGGATTCGCGCCGTTCTGTTTGTAGCCCGCCGCATCGAGCATCTGCCGCGCCTTCGCCGGGTCGTAGTCGAACGACGGCAGATTCTCCGCGCGCGCCCAGTGGCCCGGCGGGAACATCGTTTCGGTCACCGCGCCGTAGCCGTGCAGCAGATCGCGCACGATCCGGTTGCGATCGATCGCGTGCGCGATCGCCTGACGCACTTCCTTCTTCGCCAGGATCGGATCCTTCAGATTGAAACAGATGTACTGATACGCGCCGCCGTGCGACGTCACGACCTTGAAGTCGGGATTCTTCTTGAACGGCTCGACCTGATCGTACGGCACCGAGTTCATCTCGAAATTGATCGAGCCGCGGCGTAGCTCGAGCACGCGCGTGGTCGCATCCGGAATGATGCGCACGACGACGTTCGGGATCTTCGGCTTGCCGCCGATCCAGCCGTCGAACGCCTTCAACGTCACGCGCTCGTCGACTTTGAAATCCGTCACCTGATACGCGCCGGCGAGGATCGGCTTGCGCGCGTAGACGTTCGCATCCGCACCCTGCGGCACCGCGAGGAAGGGGAAGTTGTCGAAGATGCCGGCGTTCGGCTCGTTGAGCTTGATGATGAGCGTGTGATCGTCCGGCGCTTCGAACGATGCGATCGCCGCGTAGCCCGAGCGTTTCGGACTGGGGAACGCCGGCGCGATCATCGATTCGAACGTGAACTTCAGATCCTTCGCCGTGACCGGCCGCCCGTCCTGAAATTTCGCGTTCGGTTTCAGATGAAAGACGATCGTTTTGTCGTCGGGCGTTTCCCATTTGTCCGCCAGATCGCCGGTGAAGTCGCCGGTTGGCGTCACCTTGATCAGACCGCTGGCGGCCATGTCCCAGATCCGGCCGTCGTTCGCGTTCGTTCCGACGCGCGGATCGAGATTCGACGGTGAGCTGTCGAACGCGATTACCAGCGTGTCTTTGTCGCCGCCCGCCGCTGCTTTTTTCTCTCCGCCACCACCGCATCCGACGAGCCATGCGGCACACACCAGGACCATCAATGCACGTTTCATTTCATTACTCCACCGCCAACGTCGTACAAGTATGATGCCGCCGCATGTGCCCGCCCGCTATCCGTTTGTTCGCAACGGTTTTCGCGCTCTCGCTGACGCTCTCCGCTCTCGCTGCCGAACAAAAAGTGATCGTCCTCGGCTTCGACGGCGTCGACGCGCGCTACACCGAAAAATGGATGAATGAAGGGAAGTTGCCCAACATGGCGCGGCTGCGTGCGTCGGGCACCTTCCGCCCGCTGATGCCGACGACGCCCGCCCAAACTCCGGTGTCGTGGTCGACCTTCTCCACCGGCATCGATCCCGGGCGCACCGGCATCTTCGACTTCCTCCGCCGCAACCCGAAAAACTACCTCCCGGTCTTCGCCGCCTTCGACGAAACGAAGGAGCCGTTCCTCGCCGGCGACAAGAACCCATGGATCGCCGCGGCAATCATCTTCGTGCTCCTTGCACTCATCGCCATCCCCATCAAACGCGCACGCCTCATCGTGCTCGCAATCGCAGTGCTCGCCGCCGGCGGCGCCTGGTTCGCCGCGTGGAAATATCTGCCTACGACGCGACCGGGCGTGATCAATCGACGCCAGGGCATCCCGTTTTGGGAAGCCGCCGCGAAAGCGGGGAAGAAGTCGATGATCATCCACGTCCCGGTCACGTTCCCGGCGACCGATTTCGATGACGGCTACATGCTCTCCGGCCTCGGCGTCCCCGACGTCTCCGGCCGCGTCGGCAAGCCGTTCTACTTCACCTCGGAGCTCGACTTCCATCGCGGCGGCGGCAGCGGCTCCAACGAGTTTTCGATCGAGGTCGTCCAGCTCGTCGACAACAAAGGCGTGATCCCGACTTCGATCCAGGGACCGCCGAACAAGCTGTTCAAAGAGCCGCCGTACATCTCGATTCCGATGACCATCACGGTCGGGCAGGACCGGCAGTCGATCGCCATCGAAGAGAGCGGGCAGAAGCTCACATTGAAGACCGGCGAATGGAGCGACTGGGTCGAATTCGTCTTCCCGTTCAATCCGCTGATCAAGCTGCGCGGCATCTCGCGCTTTCATCTCATCAGCGTGGCGCCCGAGGTGAAGTTGTATTTGTCGCCGATCAACTTCGATCCGCGCAATCTGCCGCCGGGGCTGCGGATCTCCACACCGGTCAAGTGGGCGCCGCAGGTGGCGAAGCAGTACGGGCTGTACAAAACGCTCGGGTGGCAGATCGACACGTGGGCGATCTCCGAGGGGTTCGCGGACGAGCAGATGTTCTGGGATGACATGAATTTCACCGTCAATCAGAACCGCAAGATGTTCGACGCGTTCACCGCGAGCGACAAAGACCTGATGGTGCAGTGCTTCGAATTTCCCGATCGCGTCGGGCACGTCTTCTGGCGGCTGATGGACACGCAGCATCCGGCGTACGACTCCGCGCTCGCGGCGAAGTGGGGCGATGCGTTGCTGCGCTCGTATCAGCTGATGGACGGCATCGTCGGCGACGCGATGGCTGCGGCGGAGAAACACAATGCGACGCTGATCGTGCTCAGCGATCACGGCTTCGCGTCGTTCCGGAAATCGGTCAATTACAACACTTGGCTGGTGATGAACGGCTACATGGTGCTCAAGAGCGGCGTGCAGGTGAAGGAGCGCAACGTCGAGATGCTGTTCGATCAGGGGCAGTTCTGGGAGAACGTGGACTGGTCGAAGACGCGCGCCTACGCGATGGGCCTCGGCGAGATCTACATCAACACGAAGGGGCGGGAGTCACAAGGCATCGTGAGCCCCGGCCCCGAAGCGGAAGCGCTCAAAACGGAATTGAAGCAGCGCCTGACGCAATTCACCGACCCGGAGAACGGCGAGCATCCCGTGCGACGCGTCCTCGCGCGCGAGGAGATCTACAAGCAGTTCGATCCGAACATGATCCCCGACCTGTTCGTCACCAACAACGACGGCTACCGCGTCTCCTGGCAGACCGCCCTCGGCGGCATCCCGAAGAATTTGCTGGAGCCGAACAAGCAGGTCTGGAGCGGCGATCATTGCTCCGTCGACCCCGAGATCGTGAAGGGGATTTTCTTCATCAACAAGAAGCTGGCGACGAACCGCGCGCCGTACATCGCGGATGTGTATCCGACCGTGCTGGGGACGCTGGGAGTGAAGGCGCCGTATGAGCTCGACGGCGTAGAATTGAAGTAGTGATCGAGCTCGAAGATGTTCTGAAGATTTTCCGTGCGTTCAACCACGAAGGCGTGGCGTACAAAGTGTTCGGCGCAATCGCGCTGAATCTTCACGGAATCGTGAGAAACACGGAAGATGCAGATTTCTTCGTCGACCCGTCGCCCGAAAATGTAGTGAAGATCAAACGCGCGCTTCGCTCCATCTGGAACGATCCGAACATCGATGAGATTCAGGACGACGACATGATCGGCGACTACCCGAGCTTTAACTACAATCCTCCGAACGAGAGTTTCGGAATTGACGTCGTGTCTCGTCTCGGCGAAGCGTTTGTCTACACCGACCTGCCGTCGCAGATCATCGAATTTGATGGCGTAAGCGTGCCTGTTGTCACGGCCGAGACACTCTACGCAATGAAGAAGAACACCGTGAGGTATAAAGACAAGTTGGATGCCGCAAATCTGCGCGAGCGATATTCGTTGAAGGAGTAACGGTGCCAGTCCGGAAATTCAGGTCCATCGAGGAAATGAACGCATTCGATCGTGAGAGATGGCTTTACACCGGCGATCCCCGTGTACCCGCTCGCGTTCGAAACGTGCTGAGAATGACTCGCGGTCTCATCCCTCCGCTCAACATCCCCAAAGGCGTCCACAAGTTTCGCTCCATCGAAGAGCTGAATGCGTTCAAGGACCGCTACATCGATGAACGCATTGCTCTGCTGCGTCAGCGCGTGGTGAAGAAGTAACCGCGCCGCGCATGGACTACAAACGCCTCCTCACCCAGGTCGAACGCACCCTCGAGCAAATCGAGTCCGCCGAGACCACCCGCTTCACCATCGAGCAGATCGCCGAGACCATCGCCACCAACTTCCGCGATCAGCTCGGCATCACCGGCGGCCGCATCTACGAGCTGTCGATCGACGACAACTGCTACACGCTCGTCGGCCGTTTCGGCTCGAAGGGCGACGGCTCGCTCGGCATCGCCGTGCCGCGCGATTACAAGCCGGTCGAGCTGGTCCTCGAGAACGGGATCATCGTCATGGACGCCGACGATCCGGGCATCGATCCCGTCCTCGAGCATCGCCTCGGCGCGCGGCGTTTTGCGGCCATCGCGGCGGGCGACGACAACTACATCGTCGCCTTCGACGTCGCCCCTGAACTGAGCCGCGAAGACATCAACTTCTCGCTCAATCTCATCCGCTACACCGTCAACCAGCGGCTGCGCGCGGAGCGCTTCGAATCGCTCATCGTCGAAGCGCAGCGCATCCAGCAGTCGATCCTGCCGTCGCGCATTCCGCAGTACCAAGGCTTCGATATCTGGGGGCGCACCGTCCCGGCCGAAATCGTCAGCGGCGACTTCTACGATTTCATCCCCATCTCCGACTCCATCCTCGGACTGGCCATCGCCGACGGCTCCGGTCACGGCCTCCCCGCCGCGCTCGTCGTGCGCGACATCTACATGGGCCTGCGCATGGCCACCGACCGCGATTTCAAAATCGTCCGCACGATGGAGAAGCTGAACCACATCATCCATCGCAGCCGCATGACGACGAAGTTCGTGTCGCTGTTCTACGGCGAGCTCGAAACAGGCGGCATCCTGATCTACTCGAATGCGGGCCACAACTATCCGTTCCTGCTCAAAGGCAATCAGATCGAGCTGCTGAAGAACGGCGGACCGGTGCTCGGTCCGACGCCCGACGCCACCTACACGCGCGGATTCGCCAAGCTCGATCCGGGCGATCTGCTCTGTCTCTACTCCGACGGCATCGTCGAGGCACACGACCGGCATGACCGCGAGTTCGGGATGGACCGCCTGCAGCGCATCGTCAAACAGAACCGCACGCGCACCGCGCAGGAGATCGCCCTGGAGGTGCTCGCGCGCGTGGCGAAGTGGGGACGGGAAGGGGAGGACGATCGCACCGTGGTCATCGTGAAGGCGACGGCGAATGCCTGATGTCCTCTTCATCAACGGACGATTCACCACCACCGACGAGCGCGTCCTCGGCGTCGAAGATCGCGGCTTCCTTTTCGGCGACGCGGTCTACGAAGTCTTCAAGTTCGTGAGCCGCAGGCCGGCATTTCTCGCCGAGCACTTCCTCCGTCTCGAAAAAGGGCTGCAAGCGATCGAGATCCCGAATCCGTGGAACGACGCGGCGTCATTCGGTGCGGCGATGCGCGAGCTGCTCGATCGCACGCAGTTCGATGAAGGCATCGTCTACATCCAGGTCACCCGCGGCGAAGCGGAGCGCGCGCACTTCTGGCAGGACAACCTCTCGCCGACCGCCATCGCGTACTCGCGCAAGTTCAAATTTCCCGACGCCGCAAAAAAAGAGCGCGGCATCAAAATCGTCACCACGCCCGATCAGCGCTGGAAGCAGTGCGATGTGAAGTCGGTGAACCTGCTGGCGAACGCGCTGGCGAAGAAGAAAGCGCAGCGCGCCGGCGCCGACGAAGCGGTAATGATCGAGGACGGGACCGTGCGTGAAGGGGCGAGCTCCAGTTTCTTCGCCGTCATCGACAGCCGCGTGATCACGCATCCGCTCGATGAGCACATCCTCCCCGGCGTCGTGCGCGATCGCGTCATCGATCTCGCCATCGCCGCGCACATCCGCGTCGACGAGCGGCCGCTGCGCGAAGCGGAGCTCTTCACCCTCGGCGAGGCATTCATCACCAGCACGACGCAAGGTGTGATGCCGGTCGCCGAGATCGACGGCCGCATCATCGGCAACAGCCGTCGCGGCGAAGTGACGGAGGAGCTGCAGCGAAGGTTCGACGAGCTCGAGCGCGCTCAGTGATGCCGCAGATTGCGCGCGCTGTTCGTCGCCACCCAGAAGCCGCTGACCGCACACGCCACGAGGATCACCTCGATCAACATCTCGGTGAGCGACTGCTGCGCGTGCGTGCTGTACATCAGCACACCGAACAGCATCAGCGCGGCGAGCACGTACATCGCGCCAAGTACCGCGAAAACGACATTGCCCCGCCGGGAACGAATCATCAGTTGATGCATCGCCGCTTCCTCCTCAACGCGTTCTAGGGGGAAGGAAGTATACATCTGCTGAATTTTCATCCGGCGCAAAAATTCATTGTGTATTTTGCATACCGCAGAGCGTGCTTCGATCAATCGCCGGACATCAGATCGCCGATGATTCCGCCCGCGATGCCGCCCAGTCCCTTCGATTCGTCGCGGTTCGATCCCACCGCGGCCGCGATGCGATTCGCGAGCCGGCTGAAGGGGAGCGTCTGCAGCACGATGTGGCCCGGTCCGGTGAGCGTCGCGTAGAACAGACCTTCGCCGCCGAACAGCGCATTGCGGAATCCGCCGACGAACTGGATGTCGTACGACACCGTCTCGGCCATCGACACGATGCAGCCGGTGTCGACGCGCAGACGCTCGCCGGGCGCCAGATTGAACTCCAGCATGTTGCCGCCGGCGTGGAGGAAGACCAGTCCCTGTCCGCTGATCTTCTGCAGGATGAATCCTTCGCCGCCGAAGAGTCCCGCGCCGAAACGCTTCGTGAATGCGATCGACAGGTCGACGTTGCCGACCGCGCAGAGGAACGCGTTGCGCTCCGCGAGGATCGTGTTGCCGTGTAATTCGATCGGAAAGATCTTTCCCGCGATCGGATTCGCCAGCGCCATGGTTGCCTTCGGCCCGACGCCGCGGAAGCAGCTCATGAAGAGCGACTCGCCCGCCAGAAACTTGCGCATCAGCCCCTTCATGAATCCGCCCTGCATCTTCGCCTGCAGGTCGATGCCCTGACTGATGTAAAGCATCGCCCCCGCTTCCGCGTAGAGCTCCTCGCCTTGCTGCAATTCGATCTGCAGCGCCTGCATCACGTCACCGACGATTTTGTAATCCATGGTGGGGCGCAGTTTATCCTGCGCGAGTGCAACTCCTCGATCACCTCGCCCAGCGCTTCCCCGACTCCTCCCGCACCACCCTGCGCCACCTCCTGCAGCACGGCCGCGTGCGCGTGAATGGCGAGGTCGAAAAGAACGCGCGGCGCGAGATTGCCGACGACGAGACCGTCGACGTTGCACAGAAATCGGTCAACATCGCGCTGCCGCCGACGCTCGGGCTGCTTTACGAAGATGACGATCTGCTCGTCGTCCTCAAATCGGCCGGACTGCTCACCGTCGCGACGGAGCGCGAAAAACAAACGACCGCGCAGGCGTACCTCAACGCGTACCTGAGGCAGAAAGGGGAGCCGCGCGTCCACGTCGTCCACCGCCTCGACCGCGAGACGTCGGGGGTGCTCGTCTTCGCCAAGAACCTCGAGACGCGCGAGCGGTTGAAGGACCGGTTCGCCGCGCATGATGTCGATCGCGTGTACGTCGCGATCGTCGAGGGCTACGTCGACCCGATCCGCGGCACGATCGAATCGCATCTGCGCGAGCGGCGCGATCTGAAGATGGTCAGCGCCGATGAAGCGCACCCCGAGGCGCGGCATGCGGTGACGCATTACCGGACCATCGCGCGTGCGCATGAATGCTCCGTGCTCGAGATCACGCTCGAGACCGGGCGCAAGAATCAGATCCGCGCGCATCTGTCGGAGAGGGGCCATCCGGTCGTCGGCGACACGATGTACGGCGCGACGATGAATCCCCTCGATCGCCTCGGCCTGCACGCGAAGCTCCTCGGCTTCGTCCATCCAACCACAGGAAAAAAGCTGAGCTTCACCGCGCCCTTGCCGAAGGTGTTCCGCGACTTCGCCGCCATCGGTTGAGCACTGCGCAGCGAACCGACCGGCAACCCGTAGTAGGTGTACGACAAGCTCTCAGCTTGTCGCTGGGCAACCTAAGAGGTTGCCCTACACCCTCCGCGGTCGTAGCAGGTGTACGACAAGCTCTCAGCTTGTCGCTGGCAACCTGAGAGGTTGCCCTACACCCTCCGCGATCGCAGCAGGTGTACGACAAGCTCTCAGCTTGTCGCTGGGCAACCTGAGAGGTTGCCCTACACCCTTTGTCGCTGGGCAACCTGAGAGGTTGCCCTACACCCTACGCGAAGCTGACCGCCAGGTGCGAGCCCTCTTCGCGATAGATCGTGTCGACGAAGCGAATCTGATTCGTCTTCAGCGACATGAACAGCGACGAGACGCGGATGCCGCCGCCGAAGAAGCGGACGCCGCGCAGCAGATCGCCGTCCGTCACGCCGGTCGCGGAGAAGATGATGTCGTTGCCGGACGCGAGCTCCGCGGTGTCGTAGATCTTGTCGCCGTCGACATAACCCATCGACTTGAGCCGCTCCTCCTGCCACTTCTCGAGCGGCTTGAGCCGGCCCTGCATGCGTCCATTGAGACAGCGCATCGCGGCGGCCGTCAGCACGCCCTCGGGCGCGCCGCCGATGCCGATTGCGCAGTGAATGCCGGTGCCGCGCACCGCGGCGGAAATGCCGGCCGACAGATCGCCGTCGCTGATCAGCTTGATGCGCGCACCCGCTTCGCGTATCTGCGCGATGAGATCGTGATGACGCTCGCGATCGAGCACGATGATCGTCAGTTCATCGATGTCGCGCTGAAACGCCTCGGCCATCTGTCCGAGATTTTCCTGCACCGATTTCTGCAGATCGACGTGCTGCGCGGCCGTCGGACCGACCACCAGCTTGTCCATGTAGACATCGGGCGCGTTCAGCAGTCCCCCTTTTTCCGATGCGGCGAGGACTGCGATCGAGCCGGGCGCGCCGGTCGCGCAGAGATTCGTGCCTTCGAGCGGATCGACGGCGATGTCGACTTCGGGGTAAATCTCGCCCTCGGTCCATCCGCGTCCGAGCGGCTCGCCGACGTAGAGCATCGGTGCTTTGTCGCGTTCACCCTCACCGATGACGACCGTGCCGCGCATCTTGAGCCGGTTCAGCTCTTCGCGCATCGCCTCGACCGCCACCTGGTCCGAATACTTCCGCTTGCCGTAGCCCATCGTGCGCGCCGCTGCGATCGCTGCCTTCTCGGTGACGCGCAGAAACCCAATCTCGAGACTCGATTCCATGACTCTCCGTTCCGCCTCGGAAATTTGCGCGCAACTGTAACAGAAGGCGGCCTACTCCACGATGAACGTCATCTTCATACCGCCGTGCCCCGACCCGCAGTAGTGATCGCAGATCGCCTTGAACGTTCCCGCGGTCTGCGGCGTGATCGTCACCTCGTCATTCCCATCGAGCTCGATGCCGAGCGGCTTCGATGAGAGTCCGTGCGGCCGGTCGGTCGACACGAGCCTGATCGTCACCGGCTCTCCTTTTTTCAGATGCACCTCGGCGGGCGAGAACTCGAAGCGCTTCGCATTGATGATCACCACGACTGCCAGCATGAAAAATTTCTTCACAGCACTCCTCCTTTGCGCAACTGCTGAACTCCCTCGGTGCCGCTGATCTCGCGCGCCGTCAGCTCGATGTCGTCGATCGCGATCGGTGACGACGACACCTCGCGGATGCCGAGGTTTTTGAACGGATGCTCTTTGTCGAACGGCAGCGCTTTTTTCTCCGCGGCCGTCGCCGGATCGGGAAACGCGAAGATCAGCGATCGCGCCGCGTGATGCTGCGCGTTGCCGATCGTCCGGTGATGCGCGCGATGAATGTGGCCGTAGAGAATCGTCACGTTGTCGAACGGCGCGAGCACGTTCATCACGTCGTCGCCGTCGGTGGTGAACCACTCCCATTCCGGCTGCAGATCGAACAGCGGGCGATGCGTGAAGACGACAATCGGCGTGGTTTTGGAGAAGCGCGCGACATCGCGCTGCAGCCACGCGATCTGCTCCTTGCCGACCATCGGCTTGCCGCTCGACACGTTGTCTAGTCCGACGAAGTGCACTCCTTTGTGATCGAAGGCGTAGTGCGACTCGCCGAAGTGCTCTTTGAACAACGTGCCGCCGTCGAGCGCGGAGTCGTGCTCGCCCGGAACGTGGAAGCGCTTCTTCACGCGCAGCCGCGACGCGATCTCCTTGAATCGCTTCATGCGCGCGGCGTGCTCCGACGCGTCTTCGCTGTCGTGCGTGAGATCGCCGGTGAAGAGCACGAGGTCGGGCAGCGGATCGAGTGCGTTGATCGTGTCGACCGCGCGCTCGAACGCTTTCGTGCCGAGGGGATCGGGCGGGCCGCTGAACCCGACGTGGGTGTCGCTCAGCTGCACGAACGAGAACGGCGACGGCGCTTCGCCGTTGCGCCGCGTGAAGAACGGGATCGCCGCCTGGGCCGGCGTGAACTGCAGCAATGCGCCCGCGCCGAGCGAGGCCGCGGAAAATTTAAGGAAGGATCGTCGATCCATCGAAATGCTCCTTTCGCACGTCATCGACAAAGAACTGCCCTCGGGCTTTTTTCAGCCCGTCGTTCGTTTTATGTAACGGATGACGTTCGAAGAGCTCGCGATGCCGCTGTTCGCATCGCTCTACAACTACGCGCGCTGGCTCACCGGCGAGCCGGGTGAAGCCGAGGATCTCGTGCAGGAGACTTACCTCAAGGCGCTGCGCGGCTTCGCCTCATTCCGCGAGGGGACGAACTTCCGCGCGTGGATGTTCCGCATCCTGCGCAACACCTTCCTCACATCGCGCACGGGCTTGCGCGCGACCGCGATGCAGCCGATCGAAGACGACGATCAGTTCGTCGCCGAGGGAGATCCGGAGACGATTTTTCTGCATCACGCCGATGCGCAGCTGTTGCGGCAGGCCATCCTCGATCTGCCGCTCGAATTCCGCGAGGTGCTGCTGCTCGCCGACGTCGAGAACATGAGCTACCGCGAGATCAGCGAGGCGATGTCGATCCCGGTCGGCACCGTGACCTCGCGCCTCACCCGAGCGCGCGCAAAAGTGCGGCGCAACCTTCAGGAGAAACGATGAAACGTGTCATTCCGAGCCGCGAAGACGGTCGAGGAATCCCCTTCCGACGGAGCGATGGCCTGAATGACACGCGAGGCATGGAGAAGCGATGAGCGAACATCTTTCTGCGCAGACGATCGAGTCGTACGCCGACGGCGAGCTGGCCGCCGGGCGCGTGCGTGAAACCGAGGAGCACCTTCGCGAGTGCGCCATGTGCGCGGGGAAGCTCGTCGCACAGCTGCAGCTCAAGCGATCGATTCGCGAAGCCGCGTGGACGTTGCCGCCGAAGAACATCCTGCGTCCGCGCAGACAGTGGCCCGCGTACGCCGCGCTCGCCGCAGCGGCGGTGCTGGCGATCGTCGTGCTGATCCCGCGGCCGAACAACGAGCTCGCCGATCTGCACACGACCATTCTCGCCAGCGCGAATCCGGTCGACGTCATCTCCCCCGATCGTCACACCGTCAAGCCGTGGTTCGAAGGGAAGCTGCCGTTCTCGTTTCCGATCCCCGAATTCAACGGCACGCCGTTCCATCTCGCGGGCGGACGCGTCGTCTACGTGCACGAGCAGCCGGTCGCATATCTGATGGTGATGAAGGGCGCGCACAGGATCTCGCTCTTCGTCGGCCGCGACGTGCCGGCGCCGCGCATCGATGCATTCGAATCGATTGCGTGGACGAAGAACGGACTGCGCTACGTCGCGATCGGCGACGTAGCGCGTGCCGACCTCGATGGTTTGCGCGTTTGTTTTCGCGACTAGGGTCGCTTGAACACTACAGCCATACCGGGGGATCCAGAAGTACGCCGCGAGCCCGAAGCTCTTGCGGTCCGCGGACGAGAGTGTAGGACAAGCTCTCAGCTTGTCCCGAGGCTTGTCCCTGAACGTTTCAGGTTTTCCCCGACAACCTGAGAGGTTGTCGTACACCAGGCCCGGGATTCCGGCGTGGCAGCTCCGCGAATCGTTGCCGCGAGGCGCTGCACTCCCTTCGTGATCTCGGCGACGCTCAGCGTGTTGTAACCGAGGATCAGCGTCACGTTGCGCGGCGGGTGCTGGTAGTACGGCCGCGCGCAATACACCCGCACGCCGTGCGCGCGTCCCGACTCGATCAACGCCTCCGTCGCCTCGTACGGAATGCGTTTCAGATGCAGAAAGATATGCGTGCCCGACGACGCGCCGGTGGCGATCACATCGGGCAGATATTTTTCGATCGCCGCGACCATCGCATCGCGTTTCGCAGTCAGCGCGCGCACGGTGCGGCGCCGCGTGCTTTCGTACGCGCCCGACTCCAGCAGCGACGCGACCGCCTGCTGTTCGAGCGGCGGGCTGCCGCGATCGGCGAGCCACTTCACCGCGCGGAACGCATCGCGCAGCGACGGCGGCGCGACGATGTAGCCGAGTCGCAGCGCGGGGAACAACATCCGCGCGAACGTGCCGATGTAGATCACGCGGCCGTGCCGGTCGAGTCCCTGCAACGCGGGGATCGCGCCGACGCCGT
>DATEZA010000316.1:0-3078 GCA_035255945.1 Thermoanaerobaculia bacterium | reverse complement strand
AAGCGCGGCCGAGATCGACGTCGATGCGTGGCCGGCGTTGAACACGTCGTACTCCGACTCCTCGCGTTTGCAGAAGCCGGAGATACCGTTGTGCTGGCGGATGGTGTTGAAGGTGTCGCGGCGGCCGGTGATCAGCTTGTGCGGATACGACTGATGGCCCGTGTCGAAGACGATCTGGTCGCGCGGCGTGTTGTAGATGTAGTGCAGCGCGAGCGTGAGCTCGACGATGCCGAGGTTGCCGCCGAAGTGGCCGCCGATCCTCGACACCGTGTCGATGATCGTGTCGCGGATCTCCTGCGCCAGCTGCGGGAGCTGCTTGCGATCGAGCTTGCGGAGGTCGGCCGGCGAATTGATGGTGTCGAGAAGTCGAGCCATATCAGTCTCTTGCCTTAAGAACGGCGTTCGCAGATGTAACGTGCGATGGCGGCGAGATAGTTCACCGTTGGATCGCCGATCATATCAGCGTTATCCACGGCGACCTGCAGCAGCCGCGCCGCCTCGGCTCGTGCAGCTTCAACGCCGAGCAGCGCCGGATAGGTGAGCTTGCCCTGTTCGACGTCCTTCCCGGCGGTCTTGCCGAGGGTTGCCGCGCTCTCTTCGATGTCGAGCAGGTCGTCGACGATTTGGAAGGCGAGACCGGTCGCTTCGCCGTAGCGCTTCATCGCCGCGAGCTGATCGTCCGAGGCACCGGCGAGCAGTCCGCCGAGGAGCACCGAAGCCGTCAGCAGCTTGCCGGTCTTGTTGCGATGGATGAATTCGAGCGTGGAGCGCGGGTCTCCGGCCCGCAGTCGACGGGCATCCTGCCCGGCGACCTCCTCGGCGACCGAGCGAGACGCTCGATCGCTGCGGGCGAGACGCCCGCGCTCCGCTTCGATGTCCGCAACCTGTCCGCCGATCATGCCGGTCGAATCGACCGCTCTCGCAATCTCGGCGATCGCGCGCACTTGTCCCGCAGCGTCGATACCGGAGATCGGCGCAGCGAGCCACGAGAACGCCTCGGTCAGCAACGCGTCGCCGGTGAGGATGCCCATCGCTTCGCCGAACACCACATGCGTCGTCTTGCGGCCACGACGGAGATCGTCGTTGTCGAGGGCAGGCAGGTCGTCGTGCACGAGCGAGTATGTATGGATCAGCTCGAGCGCCGCGAACGGCTTCAGCAGCGGAGTCGCATCCGCGCCGCACGCTTCCGCCGCGGCGATCGCAAGAATCGGACGGATGCGTTTGCCGCCGCCGAGGACTGCGTAGCGCATCGCTTCGTGAATGACAGCGGGTGGTGTGTCAGGCGGCGGCAGATGTGCGTCGAGCGTCGCGTCGACGAGTGCGCGGCGCGACTTCAGGAGCTCATCAAGCTTCATCAGATTCCAGCAGTTCTTCTTCCTCGGGCTCGAACGGCTCGACGCGCGGCTGTCCCTTCGCATCCGCGAGAATCAGCTCGATCTTCTGCTCGACCTCTTCCAGTTTCTGATTGCAGAAACGCGAGAGGCGGATGCCGTCCTCGAACAGTTGCAGCGCCTCATCGAGCGGCAGCTCTTCCGCTTCCAGACGCTTGACGATCGACTCGAGCTGCTGGAACGACTTCTCGAATTCGTTGGACTTTTTTGCCATCAGGATTGACTCGGCCAGACAGTCTCCAGCCCCATCGTCTTTCCGTCAACCGTGCATTCGAGGCGGCCCTTCTTGAGCTGCACTTCGATTTGCTCGCCGATGCCGACCTGATTCGAATCGAGGACCGGCTTGCGTCCGCGGCGCGTGCGCGAGAACGCAATCGCGTAGCCGCGCGAGAGCACCGACAACGGCGAGACCGCTTCGAGATGTCCCGCCACGGACGTGAGCCGCTGCCGCTGCTGCGCGACGCGCGCCGGAAATCGGAGCAGCGGCGTATTCGCGGCATCGAATCGGCGGCGAAGCAGTTTCGCGCGCGCGTCGAGCAAGCGGAACAGCGACATCCCTCGGCGCTCCAGACCGTGCCGGTACGTGCGGACGCGCGACTCGATCACGTGCTTGATCCGCCGCACATCCGCATCGACCTGCATGCAGATCTCGCTCTTTGCGCGGATCACGATCTCCGCAGCTGCGGATGGTGTTGGTGCCCGTAAGTCCGCCACAAAATCGCAGATCGTGAAGTCGGTCTCGTGTCCGACGCCGGAGATCGTCGGGATCGGGCACTCGGCCACCGCGCGCGCGAGCGGCTCTTCGTTGAACGCCCACAAGTCTTCGAGCGAGCCTCCGCCGCGGCAGATCAACACGACGTCGTGCAGCTGCCAGCGCGAGAGATGACGAATCGCCGTGGCGATCTCGCGCGCAGCGGTGTTGCCCTGCACGCGCACCGGATAGATCTGCAGATGCAGTCCTTCGAAGCGGCGCGCGAGGACGTGGAGGATGTCGCGAATCGCAGCGCCGGTCGGCGAAGTCACGACCGCGATCCGCTGTGGCAGCATCGGGATCGGCTTCTTGCGCGCCGGATCGAACAGTCCTTCGTCCGCGAGCTGCTTCTTCAGTTGCTCGAATGCGAGCTGCAGCGCGCCGAGGCCGGCGGGCTCGGCATTGACCGCGTTGAGCTGGAACTCGCCCTTCGCTTCGTAGACGGTGAGCCGTCCGCGTACGACGAGTTGCAGGCCGTTCTCGATGCGAAATCGGAGGAAGCGCGCGTTCATCGCGAAGAGCACGACGCGGATCTGCGCCTTCGCATCTTTGATCGAAAAGTAGCAGTGTCCGGCGGTCGACCGGGTGAAATTCGTGACCTCGCCTTCGACGGCGATGTCGTTGTAGCGGAACAGGTCGAGATTGATCTGGCGGATCAGTTCGTTGACCTTCCACACGCGTTCCGACATTACTTGGCAGCCCCTCCGAGGCTGGCTCGCAGTGTGCTCTACGCGATCAGCGGAGGCAACTATGAACAGACTCAAATATCCGGCAGTTGCGATGCTTTTCGCGGCTGCAATGATCCTCGGTGCGTGCTCGCACCATCGCGCGGTGGTCGACAACTCCAGCGGCGTCGCCTCGGGCGAAATTCGTCCGGCCGACACGAACGCGACGCAGCCCGCCGGACCGGCGGTGGTCGACAGCACCCGCCGCGTC
>DATEZA010000315.1:0-5934 GCA_035255945.1 Thermoanaerobaculia bacterium | reverse complement strand
TACGCGGCGTCGCCGTGGCACTTGCCGCAGAAGTCGGGGATCTCCGCGCGCGTGGGCTTGCGATGCAGCTCGCCGTGGCAGTCGTGACACGACAGTCCGGCCGAGGCATGCACGTCTTTCGCGATGCTGATGTCTTTGTGGCAATCGGTGCAGGTCTCCGCGCGTGCGTGCATCGCGAGGAAAACCATGGCGATCATCAGCAGCGTTTTCGACGGCCGGGTGAACCAGCCGAGGAGGACGAGGATCGATGCGGAGAAGGCGACGATGAGCAGCGGGATGATCGTGCCGTAGCCCCAGCAGGTCATGCCGACGATGAACGCGAGCACGAGCACGCCGATCGGCGTGAGCCACCTGCTGTTTTTCCGGTCGAGGAACGGCACGGCCATCAACAGCGCCGCGCCGAGACCGAAGAGCGCGATCGGAATGGCCTCGTATTCGATGCCGAAGATCGCGCCGCCCGGCACGAGCTTCAGCGTCTGAAACATGAAGATGAAGTACCACTCCGGGCGGATGTTCTCGTACGCCGGCGCGAAGAGATCGGCTTTGTCGCCGAGATCCCACGGGAAGAGCGCCGCGATCGCCGCGACGCATCCCAGTGCGATCACCCATCCGGTGAGATCGCGCAGTGCGAAGTGCGGGAAGAACTTCATCGGCGTGCGCGACTTCGCCTCGTCCTCCGCCCCCGGCGGCACGCTCATCCCGTTGAGCTGCACCATCGCCAGATGGAGTCCGAGGCAGAGGAAGGTGATGGCGGGGAGGATGGCGACGTGCCAGCCGTAGAAGCGGGAGAGGGTCGCGCCGCTGACGCGATCGCCGCCGCGGAGGAAACGCACCATCCACGGTCCGACGAGCGGCATGACTCCGGCGACGTCGGTGCCGACTTTCGTCGCGAAGAACGCGAGCTGATTCCACGGCAGCAGATAGCCGGAGAATCCGAAGCCCATCACCAGCAGCAGCACGAGGACGCCGCTGATCCAGGTCATCTCACGCGGTGCGCGATACGCCTTCATGAAGAAGACGGTGACGAGATGGAGAAACGCGAAGAAGACCATCAGGTTGGCCGACCACGAGTGCACGGAGCGGATCAGCCAGCCGAATGGAACGGTGGTCATGATGAACTCGACGGATTCGAATGCTTCTTCAGCGGAGGGGCGGTAGTAGAGCATCAGCAGGACGCCGGTGCAGACCTGCACGAGGAAGAAGAAGAGGGTCATCCCGCCGAGGTAGTAGAGAACGGTGAAGCGATGCGCGGGAACGGTCTTGTGCGACGCGACCTCGCGCAACGTCGAGAGACCGAGACGATCGTCGAGCCAGTCGATGACGGCGCTCATGATCAGGCCTTCGAGACGACGATGAGGCCCGGTCCGGAGCCTTTCGCCACGACATTGACTTTGTACGGAGTGAGCGGCCGCGGCGGCGGACCGGAGACGTTGCGGCCCTGCAGGTCGTAGCAGCCGCCGTGACAGTTGCAGTAGATGCGGGTCTGCTCTTTCTGGAAGCCGACGATGCAGTCGAGATGGGTGCAGGTGGCGGAGAACGCGCGGAAGTCGTTGTCCGCGGCCTTGACCAGGATCACCGGCTCGGCGCCGAAGCGGACGATCTTGTATCCGCGCTCGAGCAGCTGCGGATCATTCACTTCCCCCGCCTCAATCTGATTGGTCGAAGCCTCGGTGATTTTCGGCGGCGTCATGTAGCGCAGCACGGGATAGATGACGGAGGCGATCAGCGCTCCGATTGAGGTGCCGAGGAACCAGTTGAGCATCTGGCGGCGGTTCATTCTTTTCTCCACTCCTTATTTGAACGAGCGGATGACAGTGACGAGCGCTTTGAGCTGATCGGGCGTGAAGCTCTTGCCGATGGCGGGCATCTTTCCCTTGCCGCCGGTGATGACCTTTTCGATCTCGGCGTCGGTTTTCTTCTGCACGTCGACGCCGTTGAGCGGCGCGACTTTCAGGCTCTTGCCGACCGAGGTGTCGCCGGCGCCGGTCGCGCCGTGGCAGCCGGCGCATTTCGCTTTGTAGAGCGCGGGACCGTCTTCGGCGATGAGCGGGAGCGCAACCAAAACGACGAGAACGAGTGCGAGTTTTTTCACGAGCAATCTCCTTTTGAGGTGATGACGCCGGCGATGGCGCGGCGCAGGATGGGAATCACGGCGGCGGATTCGGGCGCGGGCGGCTGCCACGCGCCGGCGGTGAGATAAACGGCGAGCGCGAGCTCGTCGAGTGCGCCGGCGTCGTCGAGTGGCGCACCGCGGCGGAGGACATCGCGCACGCGCAAGTAGAGCGTGGCGACGAGCTCGGGCTCGAGCCGTGCGACATGAAGCCAGTGGCGCAAGTCGTCCTGCACGGCGCGGATCAGGCGGCGGGCGAGGAGGTCGTTGTCGTTGACGGCGTCAGTCATCGCGATTCGTATCAATCGCAATGGCGCTGCCGCGTCCGCTTCGACGAAAAATCAATGAGTTACGCGCGCAGGTCTTGCAGAATTGCAAGAGGTGACAACGTGAGATCGTGCAGATTCGCAGTTGTGCTGTTGCTGTTGTGCGCCGGGTGTGCGTCGTCGCGTTTCACCTGTGACGCGACTCCGCCGCGCGCGCCGCACAATTTCGGTGCGGCCGTCGAGGGCGTGTTCCGCGGCGGTCAGCCGATGACGTGCGGCGAGCTCGCGTTCCTGCAATCGCAAGGCGTGAAGAGCATTCTCAAGTTGAACGATCGCGATGCGGCGGTCGATGTCGCGGAGAAGTCGAATGCGGCGCGGTTCGGATTGCGCATCGAGTCGTTCGACTTCGGTGCGTCGACTATTGGAACCGCGTCGACATGTCCCGATGTAGCGCGCGCGCTTGCGTTCCTCGCCAATCGCGACAACTGGCCGGTCTACGTGCATTGCACGGCGGGGAAGGACCGCACGGGCTACATCGTCGGCATGTACGAGCGGAGCGTCGGACGTTCGATTACCGAGGTAATGAGCGAGCTGCATCGATACGGCCATCGCGGCGCGCGCGCGATGACGTTTCCGCAGATCGATCAGCAGCTGGAGAGCGAACGGCCGGCGTGTGCGGGAGTACCATTGACGCATCCATGAAACGGATTGCAGTCATCAGCCTCGCGCTGGTCGCTTTGTATTTCGGTTACAAGCGATTGACCGGCGATTCGCCCGACGCGACGTACGTGAGGTTCGCCGAGGAGATGCTGCAGCGCCACTACGACAAGGCGGCGGCGCTGTCGCAGGGATTGTCGGCGGATGACCTGGCGAAGCTCGGGACGCAGGAGCGGATCGGTCCCGGTCCGGCGATGTTCTCGGTGCTGTTCGCGTCGCGCTTCAACGTCGATTCACGCGAGACGGCTGCGGACGGATCGACGGTCCTGCACGCGACGCAGATCGTGCTCTTCAATCCGAACGGCATCGAGTCGGCCGTTCCGGCGATGAAAGCGGTGATGAAGCAAGTGGTAACGCTGCGCAAGAGCGAGGGCGCGTGGAAGGTGACGGCCTTCGAGAACGCCTTCGAGAGCATGGGTTCCTTCCGGTAGGGAGCGCGGACGTCTCGTCCGCAGCGAGCGGGCGTCTCGCCCGATCGCTTTTTTTGTCGCCGAGCGAGACGCTCGACGACTGCGGACGAGACGTCCGCGCTCCGAGCGTCATTGACGAGCTTCGCGTCGAACATCGACAGCCACTCCCACACGTCGAACACGCACGCCGCCGTCGTGATGCATCGGCAGGTCGAGTGACTTCGTCAGCGATGGAATGCAACGGTAAGTTTCGGCTGCTGCTGAGACTGCAGGTGCATCCGTGCCGAGGGTGAACGCATGGATTCCTTCCGGTAAGGAGCGCGGAAGTCTCGTCCGCAGTCGTCGAGCGTCTCGCTCGGCGACAAAAAACGCGATCGGGCGAGACGCGTCATTTGACGAGCTTCGCGTCGAACATCGACAGCCACTCCCACTCCGCTTCGTGCGTGATGCGCAGCGCGGTCACGTCGAACACGATCTCGTCCTTCACGTTCGGAAATTCATCCGCATTGATGAACGAGACGCCGCCGTCGTGGTGCATCGGCAGGTCGAGCGACTTCGTCAGCGCGATGCCTTCTTTCGACTGATAAATCTTCGCGCGATAGCGATGGCCGACCTCGAGCGTGCCGTCGAACGTCTCGACGATCGGCGTTCGCGGATGCACCTGCAGCGTCAGCAGCCGCCGAAACTTACCGTTGCACTCCATCTGCTCCGCGTCGAACAGGAACGTGCGATTGACCGGACTCTTCGAGCCGAACGTGCGCGCGAGACTGTGGATGCCGAGGGTGAATGTCTCGCCCGCCACGCTCCTGATGACGACGACGAAATTCGGATCGAGATCGACCGGCTCGAACTCGGACTTCGTGCGGGCAACGGTCTCCGCCGAGACGACGCGTCCCTCGAACAGCTTCATCGTCCGCAGCATCGAGCCGCAGTTTTCTTCCGCGTTTCCGACTGATGCGAACAGGAGCAGCGCCACGACGAATCGCATGACGACGAGTTTAGATCGCCAGGTCGCGCATCCTTCGATAAAGCGTCGACGCATCGATGCCGAGGCGCCGTGAGGCCTCTTCGCGATTGCCGCGCGCCGCGGCGAGCACCTGGCGGATGTGTTCGCGCTCGTACGCGCGCACGCCGTTGCGCAGATCGTCCGATGTGTCACGGGACTCCATCGCGCCGGTGATCTCGGCGGGGAGATAGGCGACATCGATCGTGCCGCCGTTGGTCAGCAGCATCGCGCGCTCGAGCACGTTCTCCAGCTCGCGGACATTGCCGCGCCACGGTGCGCTCATCAGCACGCGCAGCGCGGGATTGGTGATGCCGACGACGCGCCGCTTCAATCGCTCGTTCAGCCGTGCGACGAGAAAGTCGGCGATGATCGGGATGTCGTCGCGGCGGTCGCGCAGCGGCGGCAGTGCAATTTCGAGGACGGCGATGCGGAAGTAGAGGTCTTCGCGGAAACGTTTCGACGCGGTCTCTTCACGCAACACGCGATTGGTCGCCGCGACGATGCGCACGTTCGTCCGGATCGTGCGCGTGCCGCCGACCGGAAAGACCTCCTGCTGCTCGATCGCGCGCAGCAGTTTCGGCTGCAGCTCGATCGGCAATTCGCAGATCTCGTCGAGGAAGAGCGTGCCGCCGTTCGCCAGCTCGAATAGTCCGCGCTTGTCGCGCATCGCGCCGGTGAATGCACCGCGCACGTGTCCGAACAGTTCGCTCTCCACGAGGTCGTGCGGCAACGCCGCGCAATTGACGGCGATGAACGGCGCGCGATCGTTGCTGCCCGCCGCGTGCAGCGCGCGTGCGACGAGCTCTTTGCCCGTGCCGCTCTCGCCGGTGATCAACACGCTGCTGTTCGACGGTCCGACGCGCGCGATCAAGTCGCGCACCGCCTGGATCGCGCGGCTCGTGCCGACGATCGTCGTGCCGCCGACCGCCTGCGACATTTGTCTGCGCAGGAACTTCAGCTCCGCCTGTAATTGCCGATGCTCGAGGCAGCGCTCCACTTTGCGAATGAGGTCGTCGATCACGAGCGGCTTGAGGAGGTAGTCGGTCGCGCCGGCGCGGAATGCATCGACGGTCGTTTCGACGGTCGCATGCGCGGTGATCACGACGATCGGCGTTTCGGGACACGCCGCCGCGAGGCTGCGCACGAGCTCCGCGCCGGCGATGCCGGGCATGACCATGTCGCACAGGATCACGTCGGGTGCTTCCGCGGTCGCGGCGCGCAGTCCTTCATCGCCGCACGACGCCGCGTCGCACGCGTAGCCTTCGTGACGGAGCAGCGACGCGATGTCCTCGCGAAACACGTCTTCGTCGTCGATGAGGAGAATGCGTCCGCTCATGGTGCCTCGCTTTGGACATCGCGGCCATGCCGGGAGGGGCGCGACGGCATGGCCGCCGCGTTGGAAAGCAGCGGCGGCATGGCCGCCGC
>DATEZA010000314.1:0-5037 GCA_035255945.1 Thermoanaerobaculia bacterium | reverse complement strand
CACGAGCACGCCGATGATCGTCGCGGGGATGAACTGGATGCCCGCGGTGTTCAGCGTGAGGAACGTGACCATCGCGTTCGACGCCGTTTCCTTGTCGCCCTCGTTCAGCTCCTGCAGCTCTTCCATCGCCTTGATGCCGAGGGGCGTGGCGGCGTTGGAGAGACCGAGCATGTTCGCGGCGACGTTCATGATCATTGCGCCGATCGCCGGGTGGTCGGACGGGATCTCCGGAAAGAGCACCCGCGAGATCGGTTTCAGCGCGCGGGAGAGGAGCGAGATCAGTCCCGCCTGCTCCGCCACGCGCATGATGCCGAGCCAGAGCGTCATGATGCCGACGAGTCCGATCGCGATCTCGACCGCCGTCTTCGCCGAATCGACCGCGCCCTTCGTGACCTCGGCCGCGGTGCCGTTGAATGCCGCGACGATCAACGCGATCGCCATGAGAGCGAACCAGATGTAGTTCAGCATGGGGACAGGATAGAGAAACGGAGAGACAAAGAGACAGAGAGAGTGAGGCGCGAGAACTCAGTTTCTCAGTCTCTCCGTGTCTCGGTCATCAAATACTCCTCAATCCCCTTCGCCGCCTTGCGTCCCGCCCCCATCGCCAGAATCACCGTCGCCGAACCGGTCACGATGTCGCCGCCGGCAAACACGCCGCGCTTCGACGTCCGCAGCGTCTCGGGGTCGGCTTCGATGTAGTTGCGCTTGTTCGTCTTCAGGTCGGGCGTCGTCGATTGGATCAACGGATTCGCACTCGTGCCGATCGCGATGATCGCCATCTGCGCCGGAATCAGCACCTCCGCGCCTTCGATCGGAACGGGACGGCGGCGGCCTGATTCATCCGGCTCGCCGAGCTCCATCTGCTGGCATCGCACGCCGGTGAGCCAGCCCTTTTCGTCGCCGGCGAGCTCGATCGGATTCGTCAGCGGACGGAGCTCGATCCCCTCCTCCTTCGCGTGTTTGACCTCCTCCTTGCGCGCCGGCATCTCCGCTTCGCTGCGGCGATAGACGAGTGTTGCGCTGCGTGCGCCGAGGCGGAGCGCGGTGCGCACGGCATCCATCGCGGTGTTGCCGCCGCCGACCACGACGACGTCTTTGCCGCGGCAGTCGTACACCGGCTCGTCGTATTCGGGGAAGCGATACGCGCGCATCAGGTTCACGCGCGTGAGGAACTCGTTCGCGGAGTAGACGCCGTTGAGATGCTCGCCCGGGATGTCGAGGAATTGCGGCAGGCCCGCGCCGGTCGCGACGAAGACCGCGTCGTAGCCTTCGTCGTGCATCAGCTCATCGATCGTCACCGTCTTTCCGATGACGACATTCGTCTCGAACTCCACGCCGCGTTTACGGAGAACGTCAACCTCTTGACGAACGATCGACTTCGGCAGGCGGAACTCCGGGATGCCGTAGACCAGCACGCCGCCGAGCTCGTGCAGCGCTTCGAACACGCGCACGCGGTGGCCTTTCTGAATCAGATCGCCCGCTGCCGACAAACCTGCGGGGCCGCTGCCGACGATCGCCACCGACTTGCCGGTTGGCGGCGCGTTCATCGGAATGCCGATCTGTCCCGTCTCCCGTTCGTAGTCGGCAACGAATCGCTCGAGATGTCCGATGGCGAGCGATTCGGTCTTCTTCGACTTCGTCATCAGGCAATCGCCTTCGCACTGATCTTCCTGCGGACAGACGCGGCCGGTGATCGCGGGCAGCGCGTTGTCCTCGCGGATCTTCGCTGCGGCGCCGAGATAGTCGCCGTCGATGATCAGCTGCACGAAATCCTTCACCTTCACCGCCACCGGACAGCCGCGCGTGCACGTCGGCTTCGCGCAGGCGAGGCAGCGCAGCGCTTCCAGATTCGCGAGGTCCGGATGGAACCCGAGGTTCACTTCCTCGAAGTTGTGCGCGCGGAGGTGCGCGTCGCGCTCCGGCATGTGCTGCCGGGGCATCTTCATGCGGTCTTTGTTTGGTATCGCGTTAGGCATTGCTGCTCCTGCTCCCGGTACATCGCGTTGCGCTGCATGAGCACGTTGAAATCGACGTCGTGCGCGTCGAACTCGGGACCGTCGACGCAGGCGAACCGGCTCTTGCCGCCGATCAGCACGCGGCAGCCGCCGCACATGCCGGTGCCGTCGACCATGATCGAGTTGAGGCTGACGACGGTCCGCACGTTCGAGTCGCGCGTGGTGTTCGCGACGGCGCGCATCATCGGGATCGGTCCGATGGCGAGGACGTAATCGAGCTGCGGCAGGATCTCGCGCAGCTTGTCGGTCACCAGGCCTTGCTCGCCGTAGCTGCCGTCGTCGGTCATGATCAGGACTTCGTCGCTCGCGGCGCGCACTTCGTCCTCGAGGATCAGCAACTCCTTCGTGCGTGCGCCGAGGATCGCGATGACGCGGTTGCCGGCATCGCGAAGTGCGCGCGCGGTCGGCAGCGCGATCGCGGTCCCCACTCCGCCGCCGATCACGCAGACCGTGCCGAAGTTTTCGATCTCCGACGGCTTGCCGAGCGGGCCGACGACATCGAGAATGGCGTCGCCGGCGCCGAGCGTGTTGAGCTGGATGGTCGTCTTGCCGATGCCCTGCACGACGATGGTGATCGTGCCGCGCGAAACGTCCGAGCCTTTGATCGTCAGCGGTATCCGCTCGCCGGTATCATCGATGCGGATGATGACGAACTGCCCAGGTTTTTGTGCACGCGCGATGCGCGGCGCGTCGATCTCGAACTGCTTGACGTTGGGACCGATGAAGCGGGCCGAACGAATCTTGAACATGCAACGAATTGTGGGAGAGGTGCGCACGTGAGGGCGCGAGGGATGACACGGGCGTGCGTGATGCCGATCACGATCCTGGAGTGCGGCGGCCATGCCGCCGCACTCCAGGTACGCGCGGCCATGCCGCGCGAGGGCCGGGCGGCATGGCCGCGCGTACGTGAGCGGCGGCATGGCCGCCGCACTCCGATGTTTTTCGCCGTTCTGCTCCTCCTCGCGTGCAGCAAGCCGGCGCCTCCGCCGCAGCCGCAGAAGCTGCCGGTGCTCTTGATCACGCTCGATACGACGCGCGCCGACGCGATCACGCCGGAGATCGCGCCGAATCTCACGCAGCTGAAATCGCGAGGGATGTTCTTCACCCAGGCGTACACCGCCGTTCCGCAGACGCTCCCCGCGCACGTCACGATGCTCACCGGCATCTATCCCGCCGCGCACGGCGTGCACGAAAACGCGCGGCCGCTCGCGGGATCACATCCGCTCGTCTCCGAGAAATTGCACGCGAATGGATATCGCACCGCGGCATTCGTGTCGGCCTTCGCGCTCGCACGTCGATTCGGCACGGCGCGCGGATTCGAAACATACGACGATGACTTCGGCAGCGGCGCGGAACGTACCGCGACGGAGACGACGAATCGCGCGCTCGCCTGGCTCGCGCAACAGAAGAACGAGCCGTTTTTTCTCTGGGTGCATTACTACGATCCGCACTATCCCTACACGCCGCCGGAGCCGTATCGCACGCGATTCGCGAAGCAGCCGTACTTCGGTGAAGTCGCGTATATGGACGCCGAGGTCGGGCGGCTGCTCGCGGCGCTGAAGCAACCGGCGGTCATCGTCATCGCCGGCGATCACGGCGAAGGCCTCGGCGATCACGGCGAATCGCAGCACGGCAATCTGCTCTACCAGTCGACGGTGCACGTCCCGCTGTGGTGGATCGCGCCCGGCGTGAAGGCCGGAGCCTCGGATGTGCCGATCTCCACACGTCATGTGTTCGATCTGCTGCTCCAATCCGCACTTCCGCAGGAAACGGTGATCGCGGGCGAGGCGATGAAGCCGTTCCTCGATTACGGATGGCAACCGCAGGTGATGGCGATCGAAGGACGGCAGAAGACGATTCTCGCGGGTGCGACCGAGGTGTACGACGTGTTGGCGGATCCGGGCGAGACGCACAATCTCGCGCCGCAGGCAAATGTCTCGCGCGAGGTACGTCAGGCGTTGCGCGAGTATCCGGTGCCGTCTCTTGCGGAAGCGGCGACCTCGGCGCTGTCGAATGAAGAGCGCAAGCAACTTGCGGCCCTCGGGTACGTTGCGTCGTCGGTGAAGCCGGTCGTCCGCAAGGATGCGCCGCGTCCGGCGGACATGGCGCCGCTCTTTCCGATCCTCGATGAAGCGGCGGGATTGTTCGTGCGCGAGCAGTACGCGAAGGCGATTCCGCTGCTCGAGCAGATCCTGCAGAAGGACCCGTACAACCTCGATGCGGCGCTGCGGCTGGCGACGGCGCATTCGTCGCTCGGTAACGAACAGCAGGCGCTTGCGGCGTTCGAGCGCGCGCAAGCGATCGCGCCCGATTCGCCCGATGTGCGCACGTACCTCGCGCTGCATCTCGCGCGCGGCAAGGAGTGGCAGCGCGCCGTGCCGATGCTCGAGCAGATTCTCGCGGCGGCGCCGGACAAAGTGCCGGCCATCGAAGCGCTCGCATTGATTCGCGAGCGTCAGGGACGATTCGAGGAGGCGCTCACGCTGTTGCAGCGTCTGTACGCATTGCGCACGCCCTCACCCACCGAGCTCGTGCACCTCGGGCAACTCGCGATGCAGCTCGGCAACACGCCGGTGGCAATCGATGCGTTCGAGAAAGCGCACTCCGACCACGACCTCGAGCTCGGCGTGCTGTACCTCGATGCCGATCGTCTGACCGAGGCACGCGACGCGCTCGATCGCGTGCCGCCAGCGCATCCCGATTACGCGATGGCGCTCTTCAAACGCGCGCAGGTGAGTGTGCTGCTGCACGAGCCCGACGCGCCCGCGCGCATCGCCGCCGCGCGGGAGCACGCGAATGGCGTGACGCGAGGTTTGATCGAAAGGGAGCGCTTGTTTCGGTAGGAGTGCGGCAGCTTGCCACCGCCGGAAATAGAAAAGCGGCCGCCAGTTTCCTGGCGGCCGGCAACGAAAAATCAGAACTGCACGCGCGCGGTGATCTGGAAGCGGCGGGGTGCGTAGAACGAGCGGGCGAACGGGGCGCGGACGGCCCAGTCGGCGCGGTTGAACGTCGCGTTCGGGCT
>DATEZA010000313.1:0-3028 GCA_035255945.1 Thermoanaerobaculia bacterium | reverse complement strand
GTCCCCCACACGGAAAGACGCTTACTTCGCGGTCGTGCGTTTGGCGGCGGCGGTCAGACGGGCTTTGTAGCGGTTAGCGGTGTTGGTCTTGATCACACCTTTGTTCGCAGCCTTGTCGATCTCCGAGAATCCGGTTGCCATCGACTTGTCGTCCGCCGTTCCCTCGGCCACCGCCGTGCGGGCCTTCTTCAGCGCCGAGCGCAGGCGCGTCTTGCCGGCGCGGTTGCGCTCCTTGTGTTTTTCGGCCTGGCGCCTCTGCTTCTCGGCCGAGCGAATGTTCGCCATGAATCAATGCTCCTTCTTCGTATTAAAAGCCGCGTATTTTACTGTGAATTGACCCCGAGGCGCTTCAGTTCGTCGCGAGCCTTGGCGGCCTCGGGTGATTTCGGGTGTTCGTGCACCACGTACTGCAGCTGCACGATGCCCATGTTTTTTTCGTTGAGCTGGATGTACGCGTATCCCTTCTTCAGGAGCGCGCTCGCCACCTTGTCGGACTTCGGATAACCGGTGACGACGCTGTCAAACTGTGCAATTGCCTCGCGATATTTCTTCTGCGAGTAGAGGCTTTCGCCGATCCAGTACGCCGAGTTGTCCGCGTAGTCCGATTTCGGCCACTTCGCGACCACGTCTCGGAAGCCGGAGATCGCCAGATCGTAGTTGCCGCGCTGGTAGTCGCGAAGCGCGCTCTGGTAGATCTCGTTCGGATTCTCGTTCGACACGGCCGACCCCGGCACCGTCACCTCGGTCATCACCGGCGTCGGGGCAGTGCCCGGAGTCGCAGCCGCGGCGGGCGGCGCTGCAGCGGCCGCGACCTTCAGCTGATCGATGTCGTGCTGCGCCTGCGTGACCTGCTGCACCATCCGATCGATGCGGTAATTCGTCTGCTCGACCGATCCCTGCGCGGTGTTCAACCGGTCCTCGATCGAGCCGACCTTCGACACGAGCGTCGCGTTCGACTTGAGCAGCGTCTCCGTCTGCTCCGCGATCTTCGTGTTGACGTTCTGCACTTCTTCTTTGCTCGATGCAGTCCGCTTCAGCGCCGCGATCTGTTCCTGCAGGTCGGAGATCTGGCTCTGCAGCTTCTCCATGTCGGAGGAGGTGGCGCACGCCGTCGCGAGGAGCGCGACGGCGGCGGCCGCGATGTATTTGCGAATGGTCATGACTACTTCCCGACGAGCACGAGATGTGCGCGGCGGTTCTTCGCCCACGCGGAATCGTCGTGACCCGGATCGAAGGGACGCTCTTCGCCGTAGCTGACGGTGCGCACGCGCGAGGTGTCGACGCCGAGCGTGGCGAGGTACTCCTTCGCGGTGTTCGCGCGCTTGTCGCCGAGGGCGAGGTTGTACTGTTCGGTGCCGCGCTCGTCGCAGTGGCCTTCGATGAGGAGGCTGTACGCCTTGCCGTCGCCCTTCAGCCAGTTCGCCGAATTCGTGAGCGCGGACTGCGCGTCGGAGCTGAGCGCCGCTTCGTTGTAGTCGAAGAACGCGTCCTGAATGTAGCCGTGCGACTGCGCGTAGCGATTCAGTTCATCGATGTTCGCCGGAAGCGTTTCGGGTTTGACGGTCGGCTCCTGCACGAAGTCGTCGTTCTTGACCTTGGTCTCGACAGGCGCCGGAGGTGCCGCGACTACCGGCGGAGGCGTGTTGTCGACGACTGCTGCCGGCTGCGTGACCGGTTTCGGTTTCTTCGGACAGGCCATCGCAAACAGGCCCACTACCACCACACACAATGTCCATGCGAAAGCTCTCGAAGTTTTCTTCATTTGCTGAACTCCTTACTTGGTTTTGATCATACAACCGCGGTGTCATCCTGAGCGCCGCAGAGCGCGAAGGACCCGTGCATCGAGCTCGATTGACGGGTCCTTCGCCGTCTTCGCGGCTCAGGATGACACGCGGCACATTCATTCGCTTTTCTTCGACCAGTCCGGATCCTTGTTCTCACCATTGAAGGTCAGCTGCTCAATATCCGTCCCGTCGACGCGCATCCGATAGATCTGCCACTTGCTCGAGCGGTTCGATTGAAACGCGAGCCACTTGCCGTCCGGCGACCAGGTCGGCTGCTCGTTAGAACCTTCACCGGCGAGAATGTGACTCTCACCGGTGATGAGATTCGCGACACGGATCTGAAAACGTCCGTTCACGCGCGACGTGTACGCGATCTGCTCGCCGTCGGGCGACCACGTCGCATCGTCATTCCAATCGCCATCGAATGAAATGCGCCGCACGTTCGTCCCCTCGGCGTCCATGACGTAGATCTGCGGCGAGCCGCTGCGTCCCGACGTGAACGAGATCTGCCGTCCGTTCGGACTCCACTCCGGAGTCGATTCGATCGTCGGCGACGTCGTGAGCCTGCGCCGGTTCGAGCCGTCGTCCTTGATGATGTAGATGTCGGGATTGCCGTTGATCGAGCCGACGAACGCGATGTCGTTCGACACCGGCGAGAATGTGGCCGAGGTGTTGAGCTGCAATCCGGTGGCGACGCGAATCCGTCCGCCGCCGCGGCGATTGACGATGTACATGTCGCTCGTGCCGCCGAAGAACGACGTGTAGACCATCCGCTCGTTGTCGGGCGACCAGCTGGGAAGAATCGACAACGCGCGGTGACGCGTGATCGCGCGCTGATTGCCGCCGTCCCAGTCCATCAGCCAGATTTCCCACTTCCCGTCGCGGTCGGATGCGAATCCGATCTGCGACTGGAACGGTCCCGGTTTTCCGTTGACCGCGCGGACGAGATCGGACGCGAGCATGTGCGCGAGCCGTGTGAGCGCGGCCGCGTTGCCGCGATACCGCTTGCCGAATTGCGTCTGTCCCGCCGTATCGGTCAGCCGCGCTTCGACGACGAACTCTTCGCCCTCGGTGTGAATCGCGAGTTTGAGCAATAGCTGCGCGTTGATTCGCTGCAGCACTTCCGGCGTGATCGGCACGTTCGGCGGCAGCGGCGCGATGGCGAAGATGCCGGACATCGAGATGTCGCGCGTGAGCGGCTTGAAGAGCGGCTCGTTGATCGCGTCGAACGTCGTGCCGGTGAC
>DATEZA010000312.1:0-11673 GCA_035255945.1 Thermoanaerobaculia bacterium | reverse complement strand
CTGCGCGCCCGCGCGCCGCGCCGTGGCGGCGTCGTTCGAGCTGCGCACCGTGCCGGCGGCGAGGATGATCTGATCGCCGAACCGTTTGTTCAGACGCGCCATCAGCTCGAATGCATCAGGCGTCGTCAGCGTGACCTCGACGACGTGGATGCCGTGGTGCGCATACGCGACGGCGACATGCTCGGCGAGCAGGGCGTCGTCCTCGCGAACCACACCGATGATTTGTTCTTCACAGACGCGCGCGAAAAGAGATTTGCGGGACATAAAACTATTGTATTCGTTCCTCGTGTCCCTCGCCCCGCGTGTGGGGAGAGGGTGGCCCTGAGCGAAGCGAAGGGCCGGGTGAGGGGCTCAGCCTACTCGCGCCACGAGCTCGCGAAACTCCGGCAGCTCCCGCAGCGGATCGAGTCGCGGATCGACACGGATGAACACCATCCACGCCGATCGATCGTCGAATGCAACCCGCAGCGTCCGCATCGCCTCGGACTGATTGCCGAGGCCGGCGTGAATCACCGCCAGGTCGTACGGCGACACGTAGCGCGACTTCGCCTCCTCACGCAGCGCGTCGAGCGCTTCGATCGCTTTCACACGCTCGCCTGCGATCGCGTACGCGTGGCCGATCATCGCGAGCAGGATCGGCGTCCGCTCGACATCGAGCGCGCGATGGAACGTGTCGATCGCTTCGCCGAAACGCTTCTGCTGTCCGAGGGACATGCCGAGCCAGCCGTGCGCGGGGATGAATTTCTCGTCGAGCTCGAGCGCTTTGCGGAAGCGGCGCGTGGCCGCGTCGTAATCGCGGGCGAAGTAATGCGGCCAGCCCGCGTGCACCGCGATGATCAGCGACAGCGGATCGAGATCGCCCGCCTTCGTGATCTGCACGATCGATTCATCGAACCGGCTGCGCGCGGAGAGGAGCATCGAATAGCCCTCGTGCGCATTCGCGTAGTTCGGATTGAGCTCGATCGCGCGCTTGTACGCATCTTCCGCGCCCGGCCAGTCCCACTCGTACCACCAGCGAATCGCGGCGAGTGACGCCCACGCCGGTGCGAGCTGATCGTCGATTTCCACCGCGCGCATCGCCGCCGCTTTCGCTTTCGGCATCGCTTCCTTCGGCGGCAGCGGAACGTTCGTCGCGAGCGTGATGAAGCTGTCCGCGAGGCCCGTGTACGCGCTGGCGAACGACGGATCGACTTCGATCGCATCGCGGAAGAACGAGATCCCTTTGCGCAGCGACTCCTCGGTCCGCTTGTTCCAGTGATAGCGGCCTTTGAGGTAGAGCTGATACGCCTCGCTGTTCTCCGTCGTCTTCTTGCTGAGCTTTTTCTTCTCCGCGCCCGTCAGACGGATGCGCAGCTTCTCCGCGATCTCGCTCGACATCCGCGCCTGCAGCTCGAGCAGATCGGCGAGCTCCTGGTTGTACGACTCGCCCCAGAGATGCGAGCCGTCGACTGCATCGACCAGCTCGACATTGATCAGCAGCCGGTCGCGCACGTGCTGCACGCGGCCGGTGAGCACAGCACGCACGCGCAGCTCGCGGCCGATCGCCTGCGCGTCCGCATCGCGATTGCGATAGCGGAACACCGTGCTGCGCGCCATCACCTTCAGCTTGGGGATCTGCGACAGACGATTGATGATGCCTTCGGTGATGCCGTCGCTGAGATAGTCGGCGTCTGCGTCGCCGGTCGCGTTCTGCAGCGGCAGCACGGCGATCGAATCGATGATCTTCGACTTCTTCGCGCGAGCGCCGCGCGTGACGACGTCGGAGATGGTGAGCGCGCCGCTGCCGATGGCGCGCAGCGTGAGCGCGAGATCGCGCGCCGACTGAAACCGCGCCGATGCCCGCTTCTCCATACAGCCTTCAATCACCCGCTGCACCTCGGACGGAACTGCGGCAGAGAGATCGCCGTGCGGGACGTCGTCGTGCAGCACGGCGGCGATCGTCGCCGCGCCGGAGTTGCGCTGGAACGGACGCTTCGCCGTCACCATCTCGTACATCACGCAGCCGAGGGAGAAGATGTCGGCGGTGACATCGACGGCTTCGCCGCGCAGCTGCTCGGGCGACATGTAACCGAGCGTGCCGATGATCGCGCCGGGATCGGTCTGGAACCATTTCGTCGTGGGGATCGACGTCTCGTCCTGCTGCGACAGGATCGGATCGGTCTGCGCCAGTCCGAAGTCGAGGATCTTCACGTGACCGTCGGCGGTGAGGAAGATGTTCTCCGGCTTGAGGTCGCGATGCACGACCGCTTTCGAATGCGCGGCGGAGAGGCCGTCGGCGATCTCGGCGCTGATCTCGATCGCTTTGCGCCACGAGATCGGCGTCTTCATCTCGTCGCGAAGCGTCCGGCCCTGCAGCAGCTCCGTAACTACGAAGAAGATGCCTTCATCGCTGCCGAAGTCGTGGATGGAAAGGATGTTCGGATGCGAGAGCGATGCGACGGCGCGCGCCTCGCGCTCGAATCGCATGACCGCTTCGTCGTTGTGGCGCGATTCGGCGGTGAGAACTTTGACGGCGATGTCGCGGCCCAGGCGCGGATCGCGGGCGCGGTAAACCTGCCCCATTCCGCCTTCGCCGAGGAGCTCCACGATCTCGTATGGACCGATGCGGGTGCCTGCCGCGAGCATCGTGGGTATTGTAGGCGTCTGCGTTAAGCTTTTCGTTGCGGTCCGGAGGCAACATGGTTCTGATCAACAAAGCGATCAACGAGATCACCGTCAAGCTCGTCTATTACGGTCCGGGTTTGTGCGGCAAGACGACCAATCTCGAGAAGATTTACGGCAATCCGAAGCTCGAGAACAAAGGGAAGATGATCTCGATGTCGACGGAGACGGACCGCACGCTCTTCTTCGACTTCATGCCGATGGAGCTCGGCACGATCGGCGGCCAGAAAGTGCGCGTGCAGCTCTACACGGTGCCGGGCCAGGTCTTCTACGACGCGACGCGCAAGCTCGTGCTGCGCGGTGCGGACGGCGTGGTGTTCGTCGCCGATTCGCAGTCGTCGATGCACGAATCGAATCTCGACAGCCTCGAGAATCTGAAGGCGAACCTGCGCCTCAATCGCATCGATCCGGACAAAGTCGCGCTCGTGTTCCAGTACAACAAACGCGATTTGCCGAATGTAGACACGGTCGAGGACATGAACGCGTATCTCCGGCCGGACCATCATCCAGTGGTCGAGGCGGCGGCGATTCAAGGCGTCGGCGTGACTGCGACATTGCGCGCGGCGGTCGGCGTAATCCTCGAAAATCTCAAGAAAAACGTCGATGTCACGCTCTACGAGCAGCCCGCCCTCAGCGCGCCCGACATGACGCAGCGCTCCGGTGTGACGCAGGGCTCGGCCGGAACACCGAAGCTGTCGATGCACCAGCAAATACCGGTACCGCCTCCGCCCGCGCCGGAGCCGATCGCCGTGGAAGCCTTCGAAGAGGATCCGTTCGGCAGCTACGCGCCGGTGGAAGTCGAAGCGGAGGCGATCAGCGTCGATCCGTTCGAAACGGCGGTTGCGGTCGCGGAGCCGGAGCCCGGGCCGGAGGTCATGGACAACCCGTTCGCCGCGACGGCCGGCATTCACGACGAGTCGCACGATCGCGAAGAGCTGCACTCGCTGCTTGCGTCGACGCGCCGCGTGATCGCGTCGCTCGAAGCCGCGCTGCAGGCCGCACGCGAGAGTGAGAAGACGATCTCGGATCGTCTCGCACGTTAATGAATGGAGTGCGGCAGCTTGCTGCCGCGCGCAAGCAAGCTTGCGTAATCGCATAATCATGGCTTGGTACCAGGAATGGTTCGGCGAGGAGTACCTCGAGCTCTATGCGCATCGCGATGAGCACGAGGCGCGGCAGCAGGTCGCGTTCGTGCGTCAGCAGTTCGGCCTCATTCGCGGCGCCGTGCTCGACCTCGCATGCGGCATCGGCCGGCACATGCAGGAGCTCGATGCCGCCGGTTATCGCGCAATCGGATGCGACCTCTCGTACGTCCTGCTCCGCACCGGCCGCTCGACGCGTGTCGCGCGTGCCGACATGCGCCAGCTCCCGTTCTGCAACGCCACCTTCGGCGGGTTAGTCAACTTCTTTACCAGTTTCGGCTACTTCTCGTCGGAGGACGAAAACCGTCAGGTCGTCCGCGAGATGGCGCGCGTGCTCCAGCCGGACGCGCCGTTTCTCTTCGATTACCTCAACGTGCACCGCGAATTGCAGAAGCTCGTGGAGCGGGAGACGCAGGGTGACGTGGAGATCGAGCGCTGGTTCGACGCTCATGACCGCTCATTCAACAAACGGATAACGATCGGTCAAAAGCGTTACCTGGAGCGCGTTCGCGGGTACGATCTCGCCGAGATTTCGACGATGTTCTCTTCGAGCCAGCTCACCATCCGCGCCGCTTTCGGCGATTTCGAAGGCCGCTCCTTCACCGACTCTTCGCCGCGATTGATTCTCGTCGGGAGCAAGTCGCGATGACCACCGCCACCGAGCCCGCGTGTCTGCAGCTCTCGCTCGCCGACTACCCCGGCATGAACCCTTTCGTCCTCGACTGGATGAACGGCAAAGTCGACGCGCTTCTCCCCCGCTCCGTCGGAGGAGAAGGTGGCCGAAGGCCGGATGAGGGGGCGTCGCCCGATCTCGTAAACGCCCTCATCGAATCCAACAAACGCTGGGGCCTCTTCGTGCGCGACGAAGTCGAGCGTTGGGCGCGCGGCGAATCGGTCGCGCTCATCGCCGGCCAGCAGGTCGGCTTCGCCGGCGGCCCGCTCTACACGCTGGCGAAGCTCGCCTCGCTCCTCAAACTGAAGAAGCAGTTCCCGAACGCGACTGTCTTTTTCTGGCTGGCGACCGAGGATCACGATTTCGACGAAGCGGCAACGCTGTCGCTGCCGGTTGCGAACAACCAGCTCGACCTGATGCACATCGCGGTCAGCCACGCCGTCGATTCGAAGGCGATGGTCGGACCGCAGCTCGTACCCGAGCCGCTGATCGCCGACCTGCTCGCGCAGCTGCAGATCCCGCGTCCGTCATGGCTGCGCGAAGGAATCACGTTCCGCGATTCATTCGCCGAGCTGATCGCGCATGTCTTCGCCCACGAGAAGATCGTGCTCGTCGACGCCTTACTTCCGGAGCTGCGCCGTGCCGGAGCGGCGCTCTTCCATCAGATCGCCAAACGTGCCGGCGAAGTGCAGAGCGCACTCGCCGCACGTTCCTCGGCGCTGGCAAAAGCGGGCTACGTGCCGCAAGTCGTTCCGCGTGAAGGCGATGGCTACACGCTCTTCTTCCGCATCGACGAGCACGGCAATCGCGAGGTGATGCAGGCGCCGTTCGACATCGGCGATCCGGCGACGATCTCGACCTCCGCGCTGACCCGTCCGCTGCTGCAGGACTACGTCTTCCGCCCGGCGGTGTTCATGGGCGGTCCGTCCGAAGTCGCCTACTACGCGCAGATCGCACCGCTGCACGACCTGCTAGGTATCCCGCTGCCGCGCGTCGCGCTGCGCGGACACGCACTCGTCGCGCCGAAACGCGTCACGCGCGCGTTCCAGCGCTACCAACTCGAGCCGCGCGAGGTGTTCCGCAACGCGGACGAGATCCTCGCGGAGCGCGAGCCGGAATCGGTCGCGCGCGTTCGCAAGCTTTCGGAGGAAGGAAAACGCGAGCTCCTCGCGCGCATCGCGGAGATCGGCGACATCGCACTCCCCGCCGAGCACGCGCTGGCGCGCGCGATCAACCGCTCCATCGGCCACATCGAATATCACTTCAACAAATTGAGCGAGCGCGCGATCAAGGGACTGGCGCGCAAGGATCGCGAGCGCCTGCTCGCGGTGCGCGAGCTCGTGGCGACGCTCTTTCCCGATCGTCACGTGCAGGACCGCGTCGTCGGATGGATCCCGTTTTTCTGCCGGTACGACGGACTGCTGATCGAGCGGATGATCGATGAGATCGAGCCGGACGCGCCGGTCTGCCGCATCATCGCGTTATGAACGAACGCCGCGTCATGCCGAGCGTAGTCGAGGCACCCGGGCGGATGGGCGGCGCGCTGATCGTGCCACCGCCCCCCAGGTCCCTCGACTACGCTCGGGATGACGGAGCACTCGCGTTATGAACGAACGCCGCGTCATGCGCGCGCTGATCGTGCCACCACGCCCTGACGGAGCACTCGTGTTATGAACGAACGCCGCGTCATGCGCGCGCTGATCGTGCCACCACGCCCTGATGGAGCACTCCCGTCATGAACGAACGCCGCGTCATGCCGAGCGTAGTCGAGGCACCCGGGCGGATGGGCGGCGCGCTGATCGTGCCGCCACGCCCTGACGGAGCACTCGCGTTATGAACGAACGCCGCGTCATGCCGAGCGTAGTCGAGGCACCCGGGCGGATGGGTGGCGCGCTGATCGTGCCACCACCCCCTGACGGAGCACTCGCGTTATGAACGAACAAGTCGACCTTCTTTTCTTCGCCGCGCACGCCGACGATCTCGAGCTCTCGTGCGGCGGCACGATCGCGAAATCGACGAAGGACGGCCTGCGCGTCGGACTGGTCGAGCTCACGCGCGGCGAGATGGGCACGCGCGGCACGCCGCAGATCCGCTACCGCGAGTCGCAACGCGCCGCGAAGATCCTCGGCGTCGAGTTCCGCTATCAGCTCGATCTCGGTGACGGCGGCCTACGCACCGGACGCGATGAAGAGCTCGAGGTGATCGAAGTCGTGCGCCGGCATCGCCCGCGCGTCTGCTTCGCGCCGTGGCCCGACGAGCGCCATCCCGATCACGTTCGCGCCGGCCGGATCTGCGGCGACGCGGCGTTCTATGCGGGCCTGCGCTCGCTGCAGACCTCGCGTCCCGCGCATCGTCCGCAGGTCACCGCGTACTACATGCAGAACTACGTGCTCCATCCGACCTTCGTGGTCGATGTCACCGCGGCGTGGAAAACGAAGCTGCGCGCGATCGCCGCGTTCAAGTCGCAGTTCCACAATCCGAAATCGAAGGAACCGATCTCGTTCATCGCCGATCCGAAGTTCCTCGGCATGATCGAAGGACGCGGGAAGCACTTCGGCGCGTTGATCGGCGCCGAGTACGGCGAGGCGTACGTCACGAAGCAGCCGCCGAAGCTCGACGACATCATCGGCGCGTACGAAGGGCGGGAGCTGTGAGGCAAACCAGAAACCAGAAGAACGAAACCAGAAGAAGGCGACGCGGTTCGTCTTCTGGTTTCATTCTTCTGGTTTCTGGTTTCTGAGCGTATGAGAATCGGCATCACGTGCTACCCCACCTTCGGCGGCTCCGGCGTCGTCGCCACGGAGCTCGGGCTCGCGCTCGCGAAGGGGGGCGACGAAGTGCACTTCATCAGCTACGCGCTTCCGTCGCGGCTGAACCTGATGCATGACCGCGTGCACTTTCACGAGGTCACGGTCACGTCGTATCCACTGTTCGATCCCTATCCGCCGTACGCGCTTGCGCTGGCGACAAAGATGGCCGAGGTCGCGGCGTACGAGAAGCTCGAAGTGCTGCACGTGCATTACGCGATTCCGCACGCGATCAGCGCGTTCCTCGCGAAGCAGATCCTGCATTGCGATCTGAAATTCGTGACCACGCTGCACGGCACCGACATCACGCTCGTCGGCCGCGACGAAAGCTATCTGCCGATCACGAAATTCGGCATCGAAGCATCGGATGGCGTGACCGCCGTGTCGCAGTGGCTGAAGGACGAGACGGCGGTGAATTTCGCGACCGACAAGGCGATCGAAGTGATCCCGAACTTCGTCGATCCCGATCGCTTTCATCACGATCGCGGCAACCTCTTTCATCTATTTGATGTGGTCGACGACAAGCTCCTCTGCCATGTCTCGAACTTCCGTCCGGTGAAGCGCGTGATGGATGTGCTGGCGGTTTTCGAGCGAGTGGCGAAGAAGGTGCCGAGCCGCTTGATCATGGTCGGCGACGGTCCCGATCGCTCGAAAGCGGAGGCGTACTGCCGCGATCATCACCTGCGCGATCGCGTGTTTTTCCTGGGAAATGTGCCGAATCTCGAGGAGGTCGTCGGCTCGGCGGATGTGTTCCTGTTGCCGTCGGATGCGGAGTCGTTCGGCATGGCGGCGCTCGAAGCAATGGCATCCGAGGTGCCGGTGATCGGGACGCGGACGGGAGGCATGCCGGAAGTGATCGTCGACGGCGAGACCGGGTATCTGTTTCCGGTCGGCGAAGTCGATGCGATGGCGGAGCGCGCGATCGAGATCCTGTGCGACGACGCATTGCGCCAGAAGCTCGGCAAGCGCGGACGCGAAGTCGCGGTCGAGCAATTCGACGAGCGCAGGATCGTGCCGATGTACCGCGCCTTTTACGAGCGCGTGATCGGATGACGCCCCTCATGCGGAAGCTTGCGCAGCGCGAGATTCATTGACCCTCGCCCCGCTTGCGGGGAGAGGGTGCCGAAGGCGGGTGAGGGGCCGCCGCCCTCATCGATAGAGCGTCTCGTACTCGCGATACGAGTGCATCACCTTCTTCACGTAATCGCGCGTTTCGTCGAAGTTGATCGATGCGACGAAGTACTCGTCGGCGGGTGCAGGCGCGAGTCGCTGCCACAGCGCGACCTGTTTCGGTCCCGCGTTGTACGCCGCGACGACTGCGTATTTATTGCCGTGAAACTGATTCGACAGCGTCGCGATGTACTTCGTGCCGAGGCGGATGACGATGCGCGGGTCGTAGAGGTCGTCGGGTGCGATGTCGACGAGTCCAACCTCGCGGCCGATGTCGCGCGCGGTGGTGATGATGAATTGCAGCAGACCGCGCGCCGCCGCTTCCGATTTCGCGCGCGGATTGAAACGCGACTCCTCGCGCATGATCGCGAGCACGAGGTTCGGATCGGCGCCGTACGCTTTCGAGTCTTCGACGATGGAGTCGTAGAAGTAGCGCGGATACAAAAGCTCGCGCGCGATTTTCGGTAAGCGTGTTTCTCCGATTTCCTTCGCCAGCACCTCGGCCGCATAAATCGATTGCCGCGATGCGCCGCCGCGATTGAGTGCGAGCGCCTGCGTCAGCGCGCTGTTCGCCGGATGCAACGGCCAGCGTTTCGGGATGTCGTCGATCGCTTCGTCGAACAGACCCATTGCCATGAGCTGCGATGCGCGATCGCTCGTTTTTAAAGGAAATTTGGGAAACGGAGACGGACTGAGAGACAGAGAGACGGAGGCCTTCGCGGGCTTAGTCTCTCCGTCTCTCAGTATTCTCAGTTTCGTATACAACTCGTACGCTTCTTCCGCTTCTCGAATCGTTTCTTTGTTCTTCGATTTACGAATCAACGCCAAATCCGCATTCGCATCCGCGACGCGCTTCTGCTTCAGTCGCGTGCGCATGCGTTGTGTCAAAGCAGCCAGCGTGGCAGGAGTCTGCACCGGCACCGCAATCGCGGCGGTCATCAATCGCTCCGCGCCGGCATCATCGCCCATCAACTGCACCGATCGCGCGGCGTGCCAGAGAAACGTCACCTTCTGCTTCGGATCGCGCGTCGTATTCGCGCCGCGCAGGTACCACTGCTGCGCGTCGGCGAACTTCTCGTCGCCGTAGTAGCTGCGGCCGATCGCGAAGATCACGTCGTCCGTCTTCGGCACCTGCGGCAGTGCGAGGATCGCCTCGGCGCGATCGAAGTGACGATGGTTCTGCATTGCATCGCCGAGGGTCGCCAGTTGCGCGGCGTTCAATCGGCGAAGGATGTCGGGATGATCGAGCGCACGCGCGGCGCGATCGGCCGGATCGTCGGACGTGCCGCCATGCAGCACCGCGAGCGCTTTTGCCATGCCGGCGTCGGTCTGTCCGAGGCGGATCATCATCTCCGCGATGTGGGCGTCGAGATCGCGATGACGCTCGGGGAGTTTCGATGCGAATGCCGCAAGCGCGTTCACGTCGTTGCCGCGCGCCAGGAGCTCCGTCTCGTCTTCGATCGCTTCGTCGCGATGAATCGACGACGGGTATTTGAAGATCAGCTCCTGCCGCGCCGCGCTCGAATCGTCGATCTCCGCGATGTGGAACAGCGCGAGCTCGCGATAGTCGTTCTTCAGAAATGGCTGCAGCTTCGCTTTCGCATCGTCGGGATCGTTCGTCTCGATGCTGGCGCGTGCGTGCAGGTAGCCGAGCGCGTTCTGCTCGTACAGCGCCGGGTACTTCTTCGCGATCTCATCGAGCAGCGCGGAGAGATCGGACCACTGATCCGCCTCTTCCAATTGCGAAAAGCGATCGGTCCATTGCTCGACCGGAGGAATGCCCGGCGGCGCTTTCACCGGCTTCGCTGCAGGCGGCCGATGAAACACCGCGCGTCGCCGATAGCGCTGCCGCGTGAGCACGACGACAACGGTGAGGATCAGCAGAACGGAAACGGCACTTGCGATGAGGAAGACTGCGCGTCTGTTCAAGCGTCATCTCGGGCGAGCGTCCCCGAGACGATGGCCTGCGGGGCGCGCCTGAGAATCTCCGCCCGTGCAATCGCGTAGCCAAGGATCGCGTCGACGAGCATGCGCCGCCCGTCGCGCGACAACAGCACCAGCACCTTCTTCCGGATCTCACGCACCTCGACGATGTCCTCCCACTTCATCCATCGCCCGCGCCGTCCGAACCATTTGAGAAAACGGTTCTCGTACATCACGCCGGACTTGCTGACGTAAATGTGGTCGCCGTACTGCAGCAGCATCGCGGCGAACGTGCCGAGGAAGAGGAGGATGAGCGCGCTGAAGGCGAGGACGTCGATGTCGTCCGCGCTCTGCGACAAATAGACGAACACCAGCGCGGCGGACCCGAACACGGCCGCGCACGAGAAGAGGCGCGACACGGGAGGGCGGTCGAACTTGAGGATGGTGTCGTCGTTCATCGGCGTCGCATCAGTATAAAATTCACCACTCTCCGTGCGCTGGACCACTTATTTTCTCAACACGTTGCGTGAAGTTCCGGCCGATGCCGACGTCATCAGTCAGAAGCTGATGATGCGCGCCGGCATGATTCGCAAAGTCGCGGCCGGCATCTACACCTACCTGCCGCTCGGCCTCCGCTCGATCCGGAAGCTGGAGGGCATCGTCCGCGAAGAGATGAATCGCGCGGGCGCCGTCGAGCTGTCGATGCCTGCCATTCAGCCGGCGGAGCTCTGGATGGAATCGGGTCGCTGGCAGAAATACGGAAAAGAGCTTCTCCGGATCAAGGACCGCAACGATCGTGACTTGGTCTTCGGCCCGATGGACGAAGAGGTCATCACCGACACCGTGCGCGACGCGATCAATTCGTATCGCCAGCTGCCGGTCAACCTCTATCAGATCCAGACCAAGTTTCGCGATGAAGTGCGGCCGCGCTTCGGCCTGATGCGCAGCCGCGAGCTCATCATGAAGGACGCGTACTCCTTCCACGCGTCGCGCGAATCGCTCGACGAGACGTACGAAAAGATGCGCGCCGCGTACAGCCGGATCTTCCATCGCTGTGCGTTAGACCACCTTCCCGTCGAAGCCGATACCGGCGACATCGGCGGATCGGCGTCGCATGAGTTCATGGTGCTCGCGCCATCGGGCGAGGACGCGGTGGTGAGCTGCCCGAATTGCGGCTACGGCGCGAACATCGAAAAGGCCTCGTCCAAATTCTTCAGCGAAGCGCCGCAGCCCGCGCCGATGCTCGAAGAAATGGCGCCGATTCACACGCCCGGCACGCAGTCGATCGACGACGTCG
>DATEZA010000311.1:0-25726 GCA_035255945.1 Thermoanaerobaculia bacterium | reverse complement strand
CGATGAAGCTGAGTGCGTAGAGCGCCAGCGCGAAGCGCGGCCGGAGGAGCCACTGTCCGCCGAGGCGGATGCCGATCGTGCCGATCAGCCAGATGACGATGCCGGTGAGAAGTGCGCGCATGAACATGAATATGAATTCGGATTCAGGTTTTGGCAAGGGATGAGACGGAGAAACGGAGAGACGGAGAGACGGAGTTGGTGGGGAGGGGTGGCTGGGGAGGGTGGATTCGAACCACCGAGTGTCGGCTCCAAAGACCGATGCCTGACCACTTGGCGACTCCCCATCAATCGGCTGGCGGGATCGTCTACAAAACGTCGGCGGCGGCTATTCCTTCTCCTTCGCGATCGGTCCGGCCTTCGCATTCGTCGCGCGAAGGTAGTCGGATGGTGCGAGGATCAGTTGTGCTCCGCGCGTGCCGGCGGAGACCGAGATTACATCGAAAAGCTCGATCGTTTCGTCGGCGAACACCGGGTATGACTTCTTCGCTGCGAGCGCGGTGACGCCGCCGCGGATGTAGCCGGTCAGCGGCTGCACTTCTTTCAATGCGACCGTGTCGATCTTCTTGTCGCCGGAGAGTTGTGCGAGCGCTTTCAGATCGAGCTGTTGATCGCCCGGCACCACCGCGAAACAGACACCGTGCTTATCGCCGCGTGCGACGAGCGTCTTGAACACCTGCTCGGGAGGCAGACCGACTTTGCGAGCCACGCTCTCCGCGGCGAGATCGTCCGGATCGACTGCGTACTCGCGGATTTCGTAGGCGATGCCGAGGGAGTCGAGCAGGCGTGCGGCGTTGGTCTTCATCCGGCCTGAAGTCTAAAGTAGGTGCATGAAGCGACTCCGCGGAAGTGCGAAAGATCCGGCGCTGAATGCGCGTCCGATCGGCGACATCGATCCCGAAAAAATGATGAGTGTCACCTTGCTGCTTCGAGCGAAGGAGAAGCTGAACCTCGCGAAGCACACTGCGGCCGGCAACTTTTCACGCAAAGAATTCGCGGAGAGATTCGGCGCCGATATCGGGGACGTGGCGAAAGTCGAGGAGTACGCCGCACAGCATCACCTCAGCGTGCACGACGTCAATCTCGCTTCGCGCACGCTCGTCCTGCGCGGACGCACCGCCGACATGCAGAAAGCGTTCGGCGTCACATTGAAGATGTTCGCGACCGACGACAACAAGCGCTTCCGCGGACGGGAGGGACATGTCTTCGTCCCCGACGAGCTGCACTAAATCATCCAGTCCGTCTTCGGCCTCGACGATCGTCCCGTCGCGAAGCCGCATGTGCGCGTGCACAAACAAGCCGTGAAAGGCGTGCACGGATTGCGCGTGCGCGATGTCGCCAAGCTGTACGGCTTTCCGTCGCGGCTCGACGGCGAAGGCGAATGCATCGCCATGATCCAGCTCGGTGGCGGCTTCCGGAAGCACGACCTCGACGAATTCTTCAAGGACAACGGACTGGAGACGCCGAGCGTCGTCGCCATCGGCGTGCATGGCGCGACGAACGATCACGGGCACGACCGGCTCGCCGACGGCGAGGTCACGCTCGATGTCGAGATCGCCGGCGCGATCGCACCGAAGGCGAAGATCGCGCTCTACTTCGCGCCGAACACCAACGCCGGATTTCTCGCGGCGGTCAATGCGGCGATTCACGACGACCTCCGCAAGCCGAACATCCTCTCCATCAGCTGGGGCGGCGCGGAGACGACGTGGACCGATGCGTCGCGCGAGCAGATCGACTACGCGTTCCAGGTCGCGGCGGCGATGGGGATGACGGTGCTCGCCGCGGCGGGTGACGACGGCGCATCGGACGGCATCGACGACGGCAAGCCGCACGTCGATTTCCCGGCGTCGAGTCCGCACGTGCTGGCGTGCGGCGGCACGCGGCTGACGCGCGAAGGCTCGAAGAAGATCAAGAGTGAGACGGTGTGGAACAACGGACCGAACGGTCACGGCGCGACCGGCGGCGGCATCAGCGAGTTTTTCGACAAGCCGCATTACCAGCACTCGATCAAGGTGAAGCGGCGCGGTCTGCCGGATGTCGCGGGCAATGCGGACCCGAACAGTGGCTATCGCATCGTGTTCACGGGCAAGCATCTGCTCGCGGGCGGCACGAGCGCGGTCGCGCCGTTGTATGCAGGACTGACCGCGCGATTGAACCAGGCGCGGCGCCGCGCGAATCTGCCGCCGATCGGCTTCATCAATCCGATTCTGTACTCGAAGCGCGACCTCTGCCGCAACATCACGCGCAAGGACAACGACTACTCCGGCAACCTCGGCGTGCACAAAGCGGGACCGGGATGGAATGCGTGTGCGGGATTCGGGAGCGTGATCGGGGAGAGGTGGAAAGCGCTTTTCACCCGCGAAACATGACGCGATCTCCGTCAGGAGGCGCGATGCGTGTGCCAACCACCCGCGCAGGTCCCTCGACTACGCTCGGGATGACGGTGACCCGCGGCGGTAGCCCGGAGTGCGGCGGCCATGCCGCCGCTCGGGTTCCGCGCGGCCATGCCGCGCGAAGGGGCGGCGGCATGGCCGCCTTGCGGAGAGTCAGCGGCGGCATGGCCGCCGCACTCCGCGCATCACCCGCGGAACAGCTGGCGCCTTCGATTGACCCGATCCGTTGCGCCCCACGCGTATTTGTACTCCTCCGCGCCGCGCAAAAAATCGAACGTCGTCGCGCCCTCGCGCACCGCTTCTTCCACCGCGTGCGCGACGATGATGTTGCCGATGCTCAGGCGCTCGAGCGCGGGATCGAATCCGCTGAGGTAGTAGTAAACCGTGCCCTGGTGCGCGAAGCCGTAGAACACGGCGACGATGCGCTCGTTCATTCGAATTGCGTGCATGCGCAGCGCGCCGGCGGCGAGCATGCGCGGCGCGACTTCGCGATGGAACGATTGCACGACATCATCTGCGAGCACGCCCGGCAATCCGCGCGTCTGCCAGCGGGCAGCGTGCAACTCGAACAGGGCAGTGAGAAATGAATCGAGAGTCGCGGGAGTAACAGACTCGTACGTCACAACAGCTTCGCGCGCGAGGCATCGCCGGAAGTACCGCAGCTTCTTGCGCGCGTGCGTCGACAGCAGGTTCGACAATTCCTCGCCCGCGTTCTCGATCGACAGCACCGGACACGGATCCATCTCCTCCGCGTTGTCGCTCCAACCTTCCGGCAGTGCCGCGCTGAGCAGCGGCGATGACGGACGCACCTGCTGCAGGTCCCAGAACATGCAATCGGCCTCGAGCGCGCAGGCGAGGAGCGGCTCGACCTCCGTGCCGATGAAATCGAGGTAGTCGCTGATGCCGGTGCCGAGGAACATGCCGAGGGATTCGTCGGCGTCGCGGAGGACGTAGAGCGGGGCGCAGGCGTCGGCCGACATCACGAATGCGAGCTCGCCGCCGTTCGCGAAATGCGACCACCACGGCAGCAGCCAGTGCGGCGACTGGAACGGCGTCGCACCCGGCGCGCGGCGCCAGAGCGCCTCCCATTCGGACGAGATCGATTCGAGCGATTCGACGTTCGTGACGAGGTGCATGCGGCGTGCATTGTAGGTGCGGCGTGAAGAAAAAACGGATCGCGATCTTCGGACTCACTGTCAGCTCGTCGTGGGGAAATGGACATGCGACGGTGTGGCGCGCATTGCTCCGATCGATCGCGGCGATGGGGCACGAAGCGGTGTTCTTCGAGCGGGACGTGCCGTACTACGCGACGACGCGCGATCTGCATCGCGGCGACGGCTGGGAGCTCGTGCTCTATCGTCACTGGGCGGAGATCGAGGCACGCGCGAAGAGTGCGCTGGCGAATGCGGATGTGGGGATCGTGACCTCGTATTGTCCCGACGCGCTCATCGCATCCGAGCTCGTGCTCGCAACGCCGGACATCCTGCACGTTTTCTACGACCTCGACACGCCGGTCACATTCGAGCGGCTCGATCGCGGAGAGCAGGTCGAGTACCTGCCGCCCGATGGATTCGCGCGTTTCGATCTGGTCCTCAGCTTTACCGGCGGACGCGCGCTCGACGCGTTGCAAGTCCGCCTCGGCGCAAGGAAGGCGTTCCCGCTGTACGGCAGCGTCGACACGCACGCACATTTTCCGGTCGCGCCGCTGCCGAACTATGCGGCTGATCTGTCCTACCTCGGGACGTACGCTCCCGATCGTCAGGAAGGTGTGGAGCGATTGCTCGTCGGCGCGGCGCGGAAGCTGCCGTCGAAGCGTTTCGTCATCGGCGGCTCGATGTATCCGAATGATTTTCCGTGGACGGACAACATCTGGTTCCTCGAGCACGTCCCGCCGCCCGATCATCCGGCGTTTTATTGCTCGTCGAAGCTGACGCTGAACGTGACGCGCGCCGCGATGGCGAAGTTCGGCCACTGTCCCGCGGGGCGACTCTTCGAAGCCGCCGCCTGCGGCACGCCGCTCCTCACCGACACCTGGGACGGTCTCGGCGACTTCTTCGACATCGGCAAAGAAATTTTGTGCGCCGCGACGACGGAGGAGGCGATCGATGCGATGTCGATCCCGCCCGATGAGCTTGCCCGGATCGGTGAGCGCGCGCGGCGACGCGCGCTGGCGGATCACACGGCGGAACGACGTGCGGAACAACTGATGCAGTACATGGCGTGACATGTGGGGCATTGTTCCAGCGGCCGGCATCGGCTCTCGCATTCAACCTCTCGCATTCAGTAAAGAGCTGCTTCCCGTCGGCTCGCGATTCGACGGCGACGCGGAGCGGCCGCGCGCGGTCAGCGAGTATCTCGTCGACCGCATGCTCATCGCGGGCGCGACGCGCATCTGCTTCGTGATTTCGCCCGGCAAGTCGGACATCGTCTCGTATTACGGCGGCGGCATCGGCGACGCGGCGATTTGTTATGCAGTCCAGCAGCAGCCGAACGGACTATGCGATGCGATCTTTCACGCGCTGCCGTTCATCGCGCCGGACGAGCATGTGCTCGTCGGGCTGCCCGACACCGTCTGGTTTCCCGCGACCGGATTCGATGCGCTCGGCGATGACGACCTCTCGTTCCTCTGCTTCCCCGTCGATCGCCCCGAATTCTTCGACGCAGTCGTCATGGACGAGCACGACAACGTGCTCGAGGTGCAGGTGAAGACCGCAGGCGCGCGCTCGAACTGGATCTGGGGCGCGTTCAAGTTGCGCGCGTCGGTGCTCGCCGATCTGCGCGACCTCTGGATCGAGCGCGGCTCGTCCGATCACTACATCGGCACGCTGGTCAATGAATGGCTCGCGCGGGGCGGACGCGCGCGTGCGGTGCGCGCGGGAACGGCCTATGTCGATGTCGGGACGCTGCACGGATATCGTGAAGCGATCAGCCTGCTCGTGTCGGAGACCGATACAATGCAGGCATGCGCAGAGCCTGGACGCTGATCCTTTTCGCGCTCGCGTTGCTAGCTGTCGGCGCGGCTGCCGCGTCGAGCGGCACGGAGCCGTTCCGTATTCTCGCCAACATCTACTCCGTCGGCGCATCCGATGCGACGGTCTTCCTCATCGGCACGCCGAAGGGAATCGTCCTGCTCGACACCGGCGCGCCCGGCGAGTACGAAAAGATCCGCGCGAACATCGCGAAGCTCGGCTTCGACTACTACGGCATCCGCATCATCATTCTGTCGCAGGCCGATCGCGAGCACGCGGGCAACCTCGCGCAGATCCGGCGTGAGACCGGCGCGCGATTGATGGTCTCGGAAGCGGATGTGCCGCTGCTCGCGGCAGGCGGTCCGTTCGCGAGAGTCGATGTCGATCAACAGCTGCGCGAAGGCGATCGCGTGACGATCGGCGGACTGCTATTCACCGCACACATCGCGCCGGGCGACACGAAGGGCTGCACCACATGGACGACGCAGGTGCGATGGGAGCGCAAGCCGTACGACGTGGTGTTCGCGGGCTGCCATCCGCAAAACGCCGCCCCACTCAAATCGATCAAGTCCGACATCTTCCTCGGCGCCCGCGGCAGCTACTTCGGTCTGGAGAAGAAGTACGCGCGCCGCCACGAGAAGTCGAATCCGTTCATCGATCCCGACGCGTTTCGGAAGTTCATCGATGAAGCTCCTCGCCACTAACCGCGCAGCCCTGAAGGCGAAGTACGAGAGCCTCGATGCGATCGACGCCGCGCTGAAGGCGATCGTCGATGCGGACAAAGCGCGCGGCATCGACACGACGATCGAGAATGTCGACGCGAAGAAGCCTGCCGACGCGAAGAAGGCGATCGATGCGCTGAACGCGCAGTACAAGTCGCCCGATTACATCGCGCTCGTCGGCGGACCCGATGTGATCCCGTATCAGGATCTGCAGAATCCGCTGTTCAGTCCGGGCGGCGACAAGGACGAAATCGTTTGGAGCGATCTGCCGTACGCGTGCGAAGCGCCGTACAGCACGAACATTCACGATTTCACCGCACCGTCGCGCGTCGTCGGACGGATTCCCGATCTGCCCGGCGCGAAGGAGCCGTCGTTTCTGCTTGCACTGCTGGAGGTCGCGGCGAAGTGGACGTTGCATCCGCCGTCCGACTACGCGGCGTGTTTCGGACTGAGCACCGCGGATTGGCAGGAGTCGACGAAGCTGAGTCTGAAGTCGTTGTTCGGCGACAAGGCGTCGCTGAATCTCTCGCCCGATGCCGGTCCCGCGTTCGATGAGCAGCTGCTCGCGGCACGGACGCACTTCATCAACTGTCACGGTGCGCTGAACGATGAGCAGTTTTACGGACAGAAAGGCGGGGCGTTCCCGATCTCGCATCGCGCGTCGCTGCTCGAGTCGCGGCGATTCGATGCGACGGTCGTCGCGGCGGAGTGCTGCTACGGCGGACAGCTGTTCGACTGGTCGATTGCGGCGCGGTATCTCGCCGGCGGCGCGTACGCGTACTTCGGCAGCACGACGATTGCGTACGGCCCGGCGACGTCGAACGGACTGTCGGACAACCTCTGCCAGAACTTTCTGCGCAAGGCGATCGGCGGCTCGTCGACCGGCCGTGCGGTGCTCGAAGCGCGGCAGGAGTATGTGAAAGCGGCCTCATTCCTCGGGCCGCAGGATCTGAAGACGATCGCGCAATTCAATCTGCTCGGAGATCCGTCGGTGCATCCGGTGAAGCAGCCGAAGCCGCGCGTGCTGGGGATGGCGGCGGTGCCCGATCGGGCGGCTCGCCGCACCGCGTTGCGCGAGGTTGGGGCGGCGCTGACGACGCGTCGTGCGGTGATGCAGAAAGTCGATACCGCCGATGCGGTGCGCGATCAGTTGCTCGCGTTGACGGAGCAGCTCGGACTGGAATCGCGCGAGACGATGTCGTTCGTCGCGCAGCGTCCTGCGCCTCGCACGCTCGGGCTCGCGGCGGCGGCTGCGGCGCCACCTGCGCCGGCGCGGTTTCATGTCGTCAGCGGACGCCGGCGAGTCGCCGGCGCAACACAGTTGCCGCATGTCGTGGCAGTGGTCGCGACGGAAACCGCAGGGAAGCTCGAGTACCTCGAGCTTCACAGTAAATAGATGTTGGAGCGCGGGCGTCCTCGCCCGCAGCGGTCGGGCGTCTCGCCCGGCCGCTCCGATACAGTAAATAGATGTGGTTGAAGATCGGGCGCGTTCACGAGCCGTGGCTGGCGGCCGATCCGAATGCGTCGCCCGGCTGCCGGGAAGAAGTCGCCGGGCGGGACGCCCGGCGACTGCGGACGAGACGTCCGCGCTCCTTTACGCCTTCGGCTGTGGTCCGGGCGGGGGGGTGGTGATCGGCAGCTTCGCCGTCGCGGCGACGCCGGTCGAATACCGCAGCTGGCCCGAATCGTCGTAGTAGTTCTCGACGATGTCGCCGCCGGCGAGGGGGAACGTCAGCATGCCGTAGCCGTTGAGGCCCGTCTTCGGATCGCCTTTGCCCACCGCGTAGGTCTGCGTCTCCGTCCACGTCACCTTCACGCCGTTGCCTTTGTCGCCGATCTTCGACGGTACGTACGGGATGCCGCCGTGGCCGATCACGCGCGGCTTCACCAGGCGGAACTGCCACTGCATCGGCTCGTACACCGCGACTGCGTGCTCGTGGCCGAAGAACCAGTAGTCGAACATGTTCCCCGACTTATTCGCGGCGCCGAAGATCTGATTCATCATCCCGGTGTCCTGCGCGCCGCCGCCGACGCTGATCGGATTGTGGTGTGTGAAGAGCACCACCTTGCGTCCCGCCGCTTTCGCCGTCTGCAGCTGCGCGGTGAACCAGTCGAGCTGCTGCTGGCCGAGGACGCCGTTCTGGTAGAGCTGCGCCTCGTGGGATTCGTAGGCGGAGTCGAGTCCGATGATCTGCCACGTCTTGTTGTGGAGCGAGAAGAACGTCTTTCCCTTCTGCAGCGCGAACTCCGGATCCTTCAGCGTCACATTGAAGATCCCTTTGCCGCCGCAGTACATCTCGTGATTCGAGTTCAGTGCGAACGAGCCGATCTTGCCGGCGGGCCAGCGGCCGATGAACTTCTTCTTCACTTCCTCTTCCGTGCCGGAGTAGTAGACGTCGCCGATGTGCAGCGTGATGTCGGGATTGTGCGTCGCCATGTACTTCGCGATCTGGTTGGATGAGTAGAGGCCCGTGCCCCAGTCGCCGGCGATGCCGAGGACCAGGTCCTGATCGGGGAGCTGCACTTCCTGATCGTTCGGGCCGTTCGGCTGCGGGAACGGCACCTTCTCGCTGACCAGCATGTTCAGCGCGGAGAGGATCCAGCGCGGATCGGTCTGATCGTATTTGTGCACGCCGATGATCGCGCCGGTCGACGTGATGACGTCCGGCACGTCCTTTGTCGCGGCGGCGTCGGACTCGAGGACGCTGAGCAGCAGCGCGGCATTCGGATCGCTGACGTGAATGATTCCGTCATGGATGTCTTCATCTTTGATGTTCGCGATCGCGGCTCGCGCGTCGGCGAGGATCTTCTCGATCCCGCCGCTTCCCGCCGCGGCGTGCGGCGCCGACTTCATGGCAAAGGCCTGCTTCACCGGTTGCGGCTTCGACTGCAGTTCGGCCGTGGTCTTGTCGATGGCATCTCGAATGGCGTCACGTACGTCACGCATGGGGGAGATCCTCCGTGTATTTATTGAAGGAGTGATATTAAACCTGAAATGTGAAACCTGAAACCTGAAGAAGGCGGCGCAGCGCAAGCGCGACGCCCGAGCGAGCTCGACTGCTTTTTTCAGGTTTCAGGTTTCATGTTTCATATTTCAGCTTTCCCCCGGTAGGGAAATTCTGATTTTTGGTCTCTCCTGTATGGGATGGGCTTGAGACCAGATCAGATCGAGCGGCTGGGCGATGCGTTGTCGTCGGCATTCGATCAGTTCACGCTGAATCAGCTCGTCGTCACGCGGATCAATCCGCTCGGACTATCTGCATACACCTCGATCTACCTGGCGTTGCCGATCCAGGCGACGAATCTCATCGTGCAGGCAAACGCGCAGGATTTCACTCCTGAGCTCGTCAATGCGGCGCGCGAGCTGCGTCCGAAGAATGACGCCTTTCTCGAGCTCGCCGACGAGCTCAGTCTCACCGCATTCGGACGTTCAGAGCCGCAACGTCGCAGCGACCTGCAGCGCACCATCCGCGCGAAAAATGTCTTCAACAATCTCTTCCTGTTCCGCTCGCGGCTCACCGAGATCGAATTTCAGGTCTGCCGGATCGAAGTGCCGGTGACGAAGGCGACGGGCGAGACAGCATTGATGACCGGAACCGGCTTTCTGACCGGCCCCGATCTGGTGATGACGAACTATCACGTTATCGAGCCGCTGCTCCACGAAGTCGACGAGTGGACCGGCAAGCCGGCGGACGTGCGGGCACGTTTCGACTACAAGAAACTCTCCGCGAAGTCCGTCAATGATGGTGTGACGTATGAGCTCGCGGAGCCGTGGCTCGTCGATTCGAGTCCGTACGAGAGTGCGGAGGAGCCGAAGGGAGAGGAGCTCGACTACGCGATTCTGCGTCTGGCGCGCAGCGCAGGAGACGAGGCGGTCGGCGGATGGCCGGCGGGAGCGACTCCGCCGAAGCGCGGCTTCATGAAACTGAAGACGACGGGGGAGGCGTTCGCGCCCGACTCGCCGCTGGTGATCGTGCAGCATCCGTCGGGCGATCCGCTGAGCATTGCGTTCGACACCGATTCGGTGATCCGCCTGAACGACGGCAAGACGCGCGTTCGCTACCGCACGAACACCGAGCACGGCTCATCCGGCTCGCCCTGCTTCAACCTGAAGCTGGAGCTCGTCGCGCTGCATCACGCGGGCGATCCTGAATACGACCATCCGCCGGAGTACAACGCCGGCATTCCGATCGACGTCATCGTCGCGCTGCTCGCGCAGCGCAACATCAACATTTAGGAACGGACCATGGTTCAACTGCTCACTGCCGATCACCGTCTCGCACTCGCCGATGCCATTCAAACGGCGTATCCGACCGTCGCCGATTTCAACGGACTTCTGATCGGCCTCGGTCACAAATCGACCGACGAATTTTCGCAAGGCAAGCTCGAAGACATCATCCGTGCCGTGATCACCAAATACGATTCGAACCGAGCCTTGCTGGCGAAGCTGCTCGGCAAATGTGCGGCCCAGGCGAGGAACGCGAATCTCGCCGGGATCGCGGAGGGAATCATCGCCGATCTGCCTCCCGTCCCCTGGTTCGAGAAACACGAGCACAAGGATCCGTGTCAGGCGTTGTTTCCGCTCGACGAGCCGTTCCTCGATCGTGACCAGATCCGGTTGCAGATCGCAGCGCTGCGGACGCAGAACGCGCTGCGCACGCTGATGCTCGACGGCCAGTCGCCGTCCGGAAAGAGTCACACCAAGGAGTTGATCCGGCATATCGCGAACGCCTTGCCGCCGTTTCGTCCGATCTACATCGATCTGCTGGCCAGTGGCAGGAAGCTCTACGACGCCAATGCGCTGATGAGAGCGATCAAGAACATCATGCGGCTCGATCCCACCGGATATCCGGACAAGCAGGCTCAAAACGCAGTTTGGGTGCAGGAGCTCTGCGACTGGTTCATCGGCGCGTTGAACGATCGCAACGAACGGTGCTGGCTGGTCATCGACGGAGTGTCGCAGGGCAACATCGCCGCCGACGTTCGTGAGTTGATCGGCGGCCTCGTCGCCGCGGCGGAGCAGAACACCGATCTGCTTCGTCTCGTGCTTCTCGGCTGCGTCGATGAAGCGATCGAGAAGAGCGGCGCGAAGGTGGCGGCCGAATCGCTCGCCACTCCCGGCCGCAGCGAGAGCGAGAAATTCATTCGCCTCGCATGTACACGCGCGAAGCGGACGATCTCCAACGACGACATCACCCGTACCGTCGACCTCGTGATGAACCAGCTGCCGAACGATCCGGTGCAGCGGTTGCGCGAGCTGGCCCGGCGTACCGGACTTGCCGTGAAGGAAATGGTGATGTAGCCATGCCGGCACCGGGAAAGAGCAGGCTCACGTCCAGCGCGGTGACCGACCGGCTGGCGAATCTGATGAAATCGTTCGGAGACGCCACTCCGCTTCGCATTCCGCCGTCGGTCTGGCCGTATTACAAGGCTGCGGCGGTGCTTCCGTCGTTCACGCCGGGAGAGCTGGAGCCGGTGGGAACGGCGGAAGGGACGAAGCGCGATGCGCTCCGCTCGCTGGTCGGCGATTGCGCGATGGAGCTCGGTGACGGCGGCGTCGCCTGGAGCCTGCGCAGCGACGTGCGGCGTCTCGTGCTCCGTCAGATGGGTTCGGAAGAGATCGAGCAGGCGCTCGCCACCGGACCGGTCTCCGACGAGCGATTCGCCAGCGCGATGCGCGCCGTCGTCCTCGGGCACACGGCGGGCGAAGAGCTCAAGGACCTCACCGATGTGCAGAACGCGCTGACTGCGTCCGAGTGGCTCGGCTCGGGCGAGGAGGTCCGGCAGGAGCTGCGGAAGCGGCTCGAGCTGCTCGAGCTGCTCCAGCCGTTCCACGATCTCGTCGGCACCCACTTCCGCGGACGGGAGAGCGAGCTCGATCGGCTGACGAACTTCGTCGGCGTGACATCGAAGTCCTTTACTGCAGCCGTGCTGCGCGTCGTGAGCGGAACTGTGCTGAGCGTCGTCGGTCCCGGCGGCGTCGGCAAGTCGACACTGATTGCGCGCTTCATCCTCGATCACGCCGAAACCGTGGCCGCAGGCGATCTCGCATTCGCGTATCTCGATGCGGACCGGCTGACCGTACCGATCGAAGATCCGATCGCGCTCGCATCCGAGGCGATCCGCCAGCTGGCGATTCAGTTTCCGCACATCGACATGCGGAATGAGCAACAACTGCTGCAATCGCTCGACGACTCCGAGCACTCGTCGAAGAGCGCGGCGGACATCCGCAAGGTGAGCGTGCAGCAGCTCGCGGCGGTCCTGACGCGGATCGGACGGCCTTTCCTGCTCGTGCTCGATACGTTCGAAGAGATCCTCTACCGCAGCTCCGAGTTCGTCTCCGCGATCGGCCTGTTCGTCAACGAGCTCTGTTCCGCGTACGGAAAGGCGCGGACGGTGATCGGCAGCCGCGCGCCGATCACGCAGTTCCGTTCGCAGGAGATCGCGCTCAGTGCACTCGACGAAAAGGCGGCGATCGGATTCCTGCGGTATCGCGGCATTCCGGACGACGCGCTGGCGAAATCGATCTACTCGCAGCTCGGCGGCAATCCGCTGACGCTGCGTCTGGCGGCCGACGTGGTTCGTTCCGACGCCGAGACGAACGGCCCGCTGACTTCGATCTCCACACGCAACTTCCTTTTTCTCCGGCTCGAGGACCAGGTGGTGCAGGGGCAGCTGTATCGCCGCATCCTCAACCACATCCAGGATGCCGACGTGCGCGCGCTCGCACATCCCGGCCTGGTCGTGCGTCGCATCACGCCTGCGGTGATCCAGAAAGTGCTGGCCGAGCCATGCGGACTGAAGATCGATTCGGCGCAGGCGGCGCGTGAGCTGTTCCGAAAGCTGGAGAAGGAAGTCAGTCTGGTCGAGAAGGATGGAGAAGAGGCATTGCGGCATCGCGGCGACGTGCGCCGCGTCATGCTCAAGCTCCTGATCGCCGATACGCCGGACAAAGTGGCGACCATCCATGGCAATGCCGTCGAGTTCTATCGGAACGAGCGCGGCACACGGGCGCGCGCGGAAGAGATTTATCACCGCCTGATGCTCGAACAGAGCGCGGAGACGATCGACAAGCGGTGGCGCGACGAGCTGCAGAGCTACCTCGCGAATTCGTACGAGGAGCTGCCGCCCGCGAGCCGCGCGTATCTCGCCACCAAGCTCGGATACGAGATCGATGAAGCGACCCGGAAGGCCGTCGACACGGTCGTGTGGGAGCGCGCCGCAATCGCCAAAGCGCAGGACCTGCTCTCCCTCGACGACCCGGAACGGGCGCTCGCGGTCCTGCGGGAGCGGAAAGAGCGGTCGCAGTCGAGTCTTATCTACGACCTCGAAGTGCAGGCGCTGCAGGCGCTCGAGCAGTATGACGAAGCGGTGAGCGTGGTGGTCAGTGCGCTGCCGGCAATGCGGAGTGCCGCCGGTGCCGTGCGGTTTCTCGCACTGGCCGAACGGGGAGCGGAGATGGCGGAGCTCGCGAATCAGCCGGAGCGTGCGGTCGCGTTGCTGGAGAGCGCCGCGGCGGTCGCGCGCACGAGCGCGGAGCCGGTCGTGCGGCTGCGGTTTGCCGTCCGCCTGCTGACCCTCCGCAACGACATCTCGCCCGCGCCGCGGCACGCCGACGAAGAAGAGCTGATGACGCTCTATCGCAACACGCCGATCGGGGAGCTGATCGCGAATGAGGCGGTTGCCTTCGCCGTCGCGGCGTTCATCGCCGATCGCGTTCCCGGATCGCTGATGACCGCGGTCGAGCTCTCGAACAGAGCGCGTTGGACGCGGCGCATGCTGGCGAAGCTCCGGAAGCTCGCGGAGTGGGCGCTCGATCGTCTTCCCGTCGGAGAGACCGTCACGGAAGGTCTCGACGAGCTCGACGAGCTGCCGCTCACGCAGCGCGGCACGCGTGTCCGCAGACTGCTTTCTAAATGGATCGACATGCGATTGCCGACCGGCACCGTTGCACTCGAGCTCGCAGCGATCATTCAGGAAGCATCGCTCGAACCGCCCGACGCCGATGCCGAGGACGAGGTCGAGCCGAAAAAAAAGAAAGCGCCGCCGCGACGGTCCACTCCGATCTACTCGAAACGTTCGCGCAGCACCAGCCGGAGAAGGCTGAAGTAAAAGCTGAAACCTGAAACCTGAAACCTGAAGAAGGCGGCGCAGCGCGACGAGTGACGACGGGATGATGTTCCAGCGAGAGGACGAAGTAGCCGTCGTGATGGGGGATCGTTCGGAGTGCGGCGGCCATGCCGCCGCTCGGTGGCGCGCGGCCATGCCGCGCGAGGGGGGCGGCATGGCCACCCCCTTGCGAGAAGCAGCGGCGGCATGGCCGCCGCACTCCACGAGCGAGCTCGACTTGCTGAAACCTGAAATCTGAAACCTGAAACCTGAAGAAGGCGGCGCAGCGCAAGCGCGACCAGCGAGCGAGCTCGACTGGTTTTTCAGGTTTCACGAGCGGCGCAGTAGCAAGCTCGGCCGGCTTTCTTCAGGTTTCAGGTTTCAGATTTCAGGTTTGTAAATTTGTCCGGTAGGGAAATTCTTTCGTGCGACACTCCTAAGAAAGAAATCCAATTCAGGAAACTCGTGTCCACAGGAGGGCCTATGGCTGGTCGTCGACTTTCGTCTCCCATTGAAGAGATCAAATCGCATTACGACGTGGTGGTGATCGGTTCGGGGTACGGTGCGGGCATCTCCGCATCTCGTCTATCCCGGGCCGGCAGAAAAGTCTGCATCCTCGAGCGCGGTAAGGAGCTCCAGCCTGGCGAGTATCCGAACACGCCGCTCAAGGCCGATGCCGAGATGCAGGTGCAGACCGAGGATTGTCAGATCGGATCGCGCACCGGAATGTTCGATCTGCATGCGTTCAAAGACATGTCGGTCTTCGTCGGATGCGGACTCGGTGGTACCTCTCTCGTCAACGCCAACGTCGCGCTCCGTGCCGAGCAGCGCGTCTTCGACGACCCGCGCTGGCCGGCCGCATTCAAAGCGGACGCGAACGGCCTCCTTCAGGATTGCTACAAGCACGCGGAAGAGATGCTGAAGCCGAACAGCTATCCGCAGGGCTCCTCGCCGAACTATCCGTTCCTCAAGAAAACGAACGCGCTCAAGCAGTCGGCCGAGAAGATGGGATACGGCGACAAGTTCTATCTCCCGCCGATCAACGTCAACTTCGAAGACAAGACCGCCGGCAATCACGTCGGCGTGCCGCAGGCGCCGTGCAACAACTGCGGCGACTGTTGCAGCGGCTGCAACGTCGGCGCGAAGAACACCACGCTGATGAACTACGTCCCCGACGCGTGGAACCACGGCGCGGAGATCTACTGCCAGTGTCCCGTGCGCTACGTGCAGAAGACCGGCGACGGCAAGTGGGCGGTCTACTACCAGCCGCTCGCCACCGGACGCGAAGCGTTCGACGCACCGCTCCAGTTCATCACCGCCGACATCGTGGTCCTCGGCGCCGGAACTCTCGGCTCGACCGAGCTCCTGCTCCGCTCGAAGGAGCAAGGCCTGGCCATCTCCGAACAGCTCGGCCAGCACTTCAGCGGCAACGGCGATGTCCTCGGCTTCGCCTACAACTCCGGCCAGGAGATCGACGGCATCGGCTACGGCATCAATCCGCAGCGCGAGATGCTGCCGGTCGGTCCCTGCATCACCGGCATCATCGATCTGCGCGGCGAGCCGTTCCCGCTGGCCGACGCGATGGTCATCGAGGAAGGCTCGATCCCGGGCGCGGTCGGTCCGCTCTGCCCGCCGACCTTCAACGTGCTCGACGACGTCCTCGCGGTCAAGCACGTCACCAATCCGCTCGAGGCGGAGAAGCGCAAAGTCGAAGCGCTCCTCTACGGCCCGTATCACGGCGCGACGAAGAACATGCAGACGATGCTGATCATGTCGCAGGACGAAGGAAACGGGACGGTCGTCCTGGAAAATGACAAGGCAGTTGTCAAGTGGCCCGGCGTCGGCACCCAGCCGAACTACATCCTCGCCAACCAGAACATGGACCGCGCCGCTGCCGGCATCGACGCGAACTACATCGAGAACCCGATCTGGGCGAAGGCTGTCGGCAACAACCTGATCAGCGTTCATCCCCTCGGCGGCTGCGTCATGGCCGAGGATGCGGCGAACGGCGTGGTCAATCACAAGGGGCAGGTCTTCGCCGGCAACAGCGGCAGCGAAGTGCACAAAGGACTCTACGTCTGCGACGGCTCGATCATCCCGCGGCCGCTCGGCGTCAATCCGCTGCTGACCATCTCCGCGGCGTCGGAGCGCAACATCTATCTATTGGCCCAGGACTACGGCTGGACCATCGACTACGCGCTGCCGTCGAAGGCGACGAAGCCGCATGCGACGTACGCCGTCGGCATCGAGTTCACCGAAACGATGAAGGGCTACTTCGAGCGCGGCGCGTCGGACTTCGACAGCGGCTTCTCGGATGGCAAGAAGACCGACTCGCCGATCGAGTTCACGCTCACCGTCGTCAGCGAGGATCTCGACAAGCTCATCTCCTCGCCCGATCACCCGGCGCAGATGGTCGGCACGGTCATCGCGCCGCAGCTGTCGCAGAGTCCGCTCGGCGTCAACAACGGCCAGTTCGGTCTGTTCGTCGATTTTCCGGAGCAGGTGCAGACGAAGCACATGACCTATCGGATGCAGCTGAAGTCGATCGAAGGACGGACGTACTTCTTCTACGGCTACAAAGTCGTCCGCGAGCACAACCTGCTCTACGTCTGGCACGACACGTCGACGCTCTACATCACGATCTACGACGGCGAGAACGATCAGGCGCCGGTCCTCGGCATGGGCGTGATGCACATCAAGCCGGCCGATTTCGCGAAGCAGATGACCACGATGCGCGTCATCAACGCGCCGGATCAGAAGGCGAAGCTGGAAGCGCTGACGAAGTTCGGGACGTACTTCGCCGGCGCGCTCTGGCCCGACTACGGCGGCGTGCTCGCCTGCCCCGAATTCGTCGATCCCGATCAGCCGCAGCGCGAGCGGCGTCCGCTGCGTACCGATGCACCCGAGGTGCATTACTTCGAGACGAGCGATGGAGTGCAGTTGCGTTTGAAGCGGTACAAGGGGGGCGATAAGGGACCGGTGCTGCTGTCGCACGGCCTCGGCGTCTCGAGCCTGATTTTCGCCATCGACACCATCGATACCAACCTGCTCGAGTACCTCTACGCGCACGGCTACGACTGCTGGCTGCTCGATTACCGCGCGTCGATCGAACTGCCGTCGTCGGCCATGCAGTTCAGCGGCGACGACATCGCGACGAAAGACTATCCGGCGGCCGTCGACACGGTGCGCAAGCTGACGGGGAAGGATTCGGTGCAGGCGGTCGTCCACTGCTTCGGCTCGTTCACGTTCTTCATGGCCATGGCGTCGGGACTGCAGGGCGTGCGCTCCGCGGTCGCCTCGCAGGTCGCGCTGCACGTCGACGCCTCGCTCCCGCAGAAGATCCGTTGCGGCCTGCACATGCCGACCTGGCTCAAGCGCCTCGGCTTCAACAATCTCGACGCGATCGCCACGACCGACGAGAAGTGGTACGAGAAGGTCTACGACCAGATGCTGAAGGTCAATGCATTCGTGCAGGCGCAGGGACGCTGCAACAGCGCGGTCTGCCATCGCATCACGTTCATGTACGCCCCGCTGTACGAGCACACCACGCTCAACGATGCGACGCACACCGCGCTGGCGGAGATGTTCGGCGTTTCGAACATGAAGTCGTTCCAGCACCTCGCGCTGACCGTGGAGAAGGAGAAGGCGGTGAACTTCGAAGGGCAGGACGTCTATCTGCCGCACGCCGACCGGATCAAGATCCCGATCAAGTTCATCTCCGGCGAGAACAACGAGTGCTACCTGCCGTCGAGCACGGAGAAGACGTACGAGCTGCTGACGAAGGTGAACGGCCCGATGTACTCGCGCGACGTGATCCCCGGCTACGGCCACATCGACTGCATTTTCGGCAAAAACGCGGTGAATGACGTGTTCCCGAAGATTCTGGACCACCTGGAGAAGACGCTGTAAATGGCGACGTCATCCCGAGCGTAGTCGAGGGACCTGTGCGGGTGGCGGCGCGCCAATCGCGCCACCTCACACCCAGGTCCCTCGACTACGCTCGGGATGACCAGAGGGAGATATCCGATGAAAATGTTCACCCGCATCTTCTGCTGGCTGCTCGGCATCGGCGCCGGGCTGCATTTCCTCTTCGGCATGGTCGCGATGTTCTCGCCCGATCAGCTGGCGCTGGTTATCGGGCTGGAGCGGATGGAGTTCTCGTACGTCTGGCTCGGCAATCTCGGGATGCTGATCATCCCGCTGACGCTGATGTCGCTGCCGGTGATGTGCGATCCGCAGCGCTATCGCGTCTACGGCTGGCTGATCACCTTCGGCCGCCTGCTGCAGGGCATCTACTGGTATCGCGTTGCCCAGAATTCGGTCAACGCGATCTTCAAGCCGTTCGGCACGCTCTGGCTGACCATCGGCATCTCGCAGGCGATCATCCTGATCTTCTTCGCGGAGACCGAAGTCCGCTTCAGCGGCGAGAACGTCAAGGCCGTGCTCGCGGAGTGGAAAGCGTCGCGGCAGAACCTCAACAAATATCTCAAATGGTTCGGCTGGGTCGCCGCGGCCGGCATGATCTTCAACTTCGTCTGGGTCTTCCAGGCGCTGTTCACGCCGATGGCGCTCAAGTTCCCGATCGGCACGCAGGCGCTCTTCCAGTCGACCACGTGGCTCGGTATCGCCGCGATCGTGCTCTTCAGCGTGACGCTGCTCTACCTGCCGTCCGCCGCGGCGACGCAGCAGTACTTCACCTACGACTGGCTGATCGTGCTCTCGCGCGCCGTCGCCGCCGTCTTCTGGTTCACCGTCTGGCGCCAGCCGTATCACGGCGGCTTCCTGCTCTACATGATCAGCGACGGCACGTTCGGCATCGTGCTCTTCTTCCTGCTGCAGAAAGGCGCGCCGGACAACGCGCGGATCTCCGCTGAGAACATCGACCGCGTCTTCGCCAACATCTCGAACGAGATCTCGATGCAGGGCAGCTCGAAGTGGGCGCGCGGGTTCGCCGCGGTGCTCGTGGTCATCGGCATGACCATCGGCGGCATCAGCTGGTACTACTTCATCCGCGCCGTCCCCGACCTGCAGTACGGCGATGACGCCGACCATTACAAATACGCCTCGGTCGGCCTCTCCGGCGCCGCACGCGTTCCGTACTACCTCTTCGACGTCCTTCCCGACATGTTCCCGGAATTAATGCCCGATCCGAAGAAGGGCTACGCCGGCTTCGGTCTGATCTTCGAGAAGGGACACTCGGTGCCGGTCGGCTTCGCATATCGCGAGATCGGCTACGCGGCAGTGGAGCCGAATTGCGCGATGTGCCACACCGGCTCCGTGCGGCTCGCGGCGAACAGCGACCCGGTGGTCGTCCCGGGCGCGCCCGCGCACGAGCTCGACCTCGAAGGCTTCCAGTGGTTCCTCTACAACTGCGCGACGTCGCCGAAGTTCAGCGCGGAGCGGGTCATGGACGCAGTCGAGAAGAAGCATCCGCTCGGCTTCCTCGATGACTTCATGTACCGCAACGTGATCATGCCCGCGGCGCAGGCGGCGCTGGTCGAGCAGCGCTCCGATTACCTCTGGCAGATGCACAACCGCCCGTGGCAGGGCCGCGGCCGCACCGACACATTCAACACCACGAAGCTCGCCGTGCTGAAGTTCCCCGACGACGGCACGATCGGCACGACCGACCTTCCGCAGACCTGGAACCAGGCGGTACGCCGCGACATGTGGCTGCACTGGGACGCGAACAACAACAAGATCGAGCAGCGCAACTACGCGGCCGCGATGGCGGTCGGCGCGACGCCGTTCTCGGTCATCCCGGCCGCGTTCCAGCGCACGACCGACTTCCTCTGGTATCTCCACCCGCCGAAGTTCCCGCTCCCGATCGACGCGGCGAAAGCGGCGCAGGGCAAGGTGGTGTTCGAGCAGAACTGCGCGACGTGCCACTCGTTCTCGAAGCGCGTGCCGTCGACGACCGACGGTCAGCACGGCAAAGGCGTCGGCGAGCCGTGCGACGACGCGAAGCTCGGAACCGACCGCCATCGCTGGGCGTCATTCGATCAGCAGCTGGTCGACGCGTTCCATCAGATCGCCGAGGCGCCGTTCTACTTCCCCGCTTACACGAAGTGGGACAACTACGCGAACGTGCCGCTCGACGGCATCTGGGCGCGCGGCCCGTACCTGCATCACGGCGCGGTGCCGTCGCTCTGGGATCTGCTGCAGTCGCCCGACAAGCGTCCGAAGCAGTTCTATCGCGGCTACAACCTGCTCGATCCGGTGAACGTCGGCTTCGTGTCGCAGGGACCGGACGCGCAGAAGGAAGGCTGGCTGTACAACACCGCCGAAGCGGGCAACGACAATTCCGGACATTTGTACGGGACCACGTTGTCCGATGCGGACAAGTGGGCCGTGATCGAGTTCCTGAAGACCGACGATCCCGAGCTCACCGGCCGCACCCCGGGAGATGACGCCAAGCTGCCGAAGCCGCCGCAGGCCGCCGCAGCCGGCACACCGTACTAAAACCAGGTTTGACCCTCGCCCCGCGTGCGGGGAGAGGGTGGCGCGCAGCGCCGGGTGAGGGGCTTCCCCCTCATCCGCCCTTCGGGCACCTTCTCCCCCGCGCGGCGGGGGAGAAGGAGATAGACGTGCACGACTTCATCATCATCGGCAGCGGTTTCGGCGGCTCGGTCTCGGCGTGCCGCCTCGCGCAATCGGGGGCCAGCGTGCTCGTCCTCGAGCGCGGCCGGCGATGGGAAGCGACCGACTATCCGATCAAGCAGTCGTGGTTCTTCGATCCCGACGCTCCGCAGAAAAACAACGGCTGGATCGACTTCCGGCTGTTCGGACACATGAACGTCGTGCAGGGCGCCGGCATCGGCGGCGGCTCGCTGATCTACGCGAACATCTCGATGGAAGCGCGGCGCGACGTCTTCGACAAAGGCTGGCCCGCCGAGCTCACGTACGACGAGCTGAAGCCGTACTACGACCGCGTCGCCAAATTCATGAACGTGCAGCGCGTGCCGGAGAACCAGGTCCCGGAGCGCTACAAGCTGATGAAGCGCGCGGCCGACGCGAATGCATACGGCGATCGCTTCCTGCCGATGGAGCTCTGCGTCGAGTTCAATCCCGATTACGACCTGAAGAACTTCGATCCGAACGACGAGGCGCAGGCGTTCTCGCTCAAACACAAGAACCAGCACGGCGTCGATGTCGGCACGTGCGTGCATTGCGGCAACTGCGACATCGGCTGCAAGTACGGCGCGAAGTCGACGCTCGACAAGAACTACATCCCGGTCGCGGAAAAAGCGGGCGCGGAGTTTCGTCCGCTGCACGTCGTTCGCCGCATCGAGCAGGACAAGAGCGGCGACTACACTGTTTCGTTCGATCGCATCGTCAACGGGAAGCTGGCCGCGGGCAAAGAGCAGGCGAAGAACGTCATCGTGGCGTGCGGCTCGCTCGGCTCGACGGAGATGCTGCTGCGCAATCGCGACGAGTACAAGACGCTGCGCAGCGTCAGCGATTTTCTCGGACACAACTGGACCTCGAACGGCGACTTCCTCACGCCGGCGATCTACAAGGACTACCGCCCCTATCCGCATCGCGGTCCGACCATCACCTCGGGCATCGATTTCGGCGACGGCCAATACCGCGGCCAGCGTTTCTGGATTCAGGACGGCGGCTATCCGAACCTGATCGTCAATTACCTCGAGGGATTCGATCGCGCGACGGCCAAGGTGCTGGCGAAGGCGCTGGAGACTGTGTTCGACGACAACGTGATGCCGTGGTTCGCCCAAGGCGTCGACAAAGGCAACGGCCGTCTCTACCTCGGACGCAAGTGGTACAAGCCGTTCAGCAAGAGTCTGGAGCTCGATTGGGACGTCGACGGCAACGCGCCCCTCTTCAACGCGATCTCCGACATGCACCACGCTCTCTCACAGGCCACCGGGGGGAAGGTGAAACCGGAGTTCGAGTTCCTCTGGAAGGGATTGAAGACTCTGGTCACGCCTCACCCCCTCGGCGGCTGCAACATCGGCAACAGCCCGAATGACGGCGTGGTGAATCACTTCGGTCAGGAGTTCGGACACCGCGGCCTCTACGTGATCGACGGCGCGATCATCCCCGTCCCGATCGGCCGCAACCCGACCCGCACGATCGCCGCGCTGGCGGAGCGGGCGAGCGAACACATCCTGAAGCAGTGAGGAGTGCGGCGGCTTGCCGCCGCCGCATCGAGATCCGCGACAAGCAACTGTTCCTGAACGACGCAGAAGTCGTCGAGCCGTACGTGATCCACGAGGACAGTTCCGTCTATCCGAAGATGCCCGACCTGCCGGAGCCGTATCGCTCCTCACGATGGCGGACGCTGCGGCGGGATGGGACTAAGCATGTTGGTGGAGCGATGCTGACGGAGTGCGGCGGCCATGCCGCCGCCGCTTTACCGGGCCGCGGCCATGCCGCGGTCCACGACGGCATGGCCGTCGTTGTGCAGAATCAGCGGCGGCATGGCCGCCGCACTCCATGATGCTGACGTTTACCGATTCGCACTGTCGCGCGACAACTACGGTCCACGGAAGCTCGCCGCGGGACAGCTCTTCGTCCTCGGCGACAACCGAGATCAATCGAGCGACTCGCGCTACTGGGGACCGATCGATCGCGACGCCGTGAAAGGGCGGCCGGTTCTTCTCTTCATGTCGAATCGCGGATTCTGGCGGCCGTAAGCGTTACCATCGCAATGTCCGATGAGGCTCCGCTCCCTGCTGTTGGTCAGCCTCGTGCTGTGCGCCGCGCTTGCGCCTGCGCGTGAGCGGACCTTTCGCCTCATCACCTTCTACGACACCTCGCAGGCCGAGCGCGCCGGCACGCAGAACTTCGATGTCGTGCAGGACGAGCGCGGAATCATCTACGTCGGCAACCTCGCCGGCGTGCTCGCGTACGACGGCGTGCGCTGGCGCGTCATCGGGCTGCCGCATGAAGCGCCCGCGCTGCGGCTGAAGATCGCCGGCAAAGGCGTGATCGCCGTCGGCTCGACCGCGGAGCTCGGCTACCTCGAGCGCGACGAGACCGGCTCGATGCGCTACGTGTCATTGACGTCGAAAGTGCCGGTGCCGGTCGATGACCTCGAGCAGATCGTCGACATCGACTATCGCGACGGCGCGACGATCTACTCGTTCAGCTCCGGCATCCTCCTGCGATGGGACGGCCGCGCGCTCACGCAGATCCCGACGAACGAGCCGCCGCGCACGACGTACGCGATCGGCAACAACACCGTCGTCACGAACGGCAACCTGCGCACGATCGTCGGCAATCAGCTCGTGCCGGTGCCCGGCAGCGAGATCTTCGCCAAGCGCCGCGTACGTCATCTGCTGCCCTGGAGCAACGGCACGCTGCTGACCGCGATCGCGCGCGAAGGCCTCTTCATCTTCGACGGCAAGACCGCGCAGCCGTTCGCGCCGCAGCTCTCCGCGCGCGTCGTGCGCGACGGACTCGCGGACTGGATCCCGCTCGCCGGCGACCGGCTGGCGATCGTCACGCGCCGCGGCGGCGTGATCATCATTCGTAATACCGGCGAGGTCGAAGAGATCGTCGACGCGACGACCGGCCTGCCCGACAGCGACATCAATCACGGTTACCTCGACGCCGACGGCGCGCTCTGGCTGGCGATGGACAACGGCCTCTCGCGCGTCGATGTGTCGTCGCCGCTGACGCTCATCGATTCGCGCGGCGGCCTGCGCGGCAGCGCGGAGTCGGTGCTGCGCGTCAAAGGGACGCTCTGGGTCGGCACCACGAGCGGGCTCTATCGCATCACCAGCAATCCGGAGTCGCGGATCGCGCAGCAGGTCGGCGCCGCGCAGCGCATGACCGCCGGCTGGGCACTCGTCGCCGTCGGCGACGAGATCCTCTGCGGCACAAACGACGCCGTCTACGTAATCCGTGTGGCGCCGCCGACCTCGGCGGCGATGTCGGCAGCTATCTCCGCCGAGTCGGCGGAGCCACACCGGCTCGAGTCGACCGATTCCACCACGCCGTACGCGCTGCTGCAATCGAAGCGCGATCCGAATCTCGTCTACGCCGGCACCGATCGCGGTCTGCTCCTCCTCCGCCGCGAGGCGAGCGGCTGGACCACGAACGGGTTGATCGAAGACACGCCGCCGATGATTCGCCAGATCGTCGAAGAGCCGGACGGCAGCATCTGGCTCGGCACGTCGTTCAACGGCGTCACGCACGTCACGTTCACCTCCGGAAAGCCGCAGCTGCGGCACTACGGACAGGATGCGATCTATCCGTTCCATCTCGCCGGACGGCTGGTCTTCCTCGCCGGCTCGAAACAACTCTGCTCCCTCCACGCCGGCCGCTTCACGACCGATCCGATCCTCGGCTCAATCGGCGACGGCGACGAGATCAGCGCGATGGCCGAGGATCCGGAAGGGCGGATCTGGGTCTCGACGCGGACGACCGGTGTGGCGATTCGCGGACGCCACGGCAAGTACGTTTTTCAGCCGCGCACGCTCGCCGCGATTCCGGGCACATCGGTCGATGCAATCTATCCCGATGCGGACGGCGTGATCTGGTTCGGCAGCGAGCGCGGACTGGTGCGCTTCGACTCGCACTCGCCGCACGCGGCATTCGCGGCGCCGCGTCAGCCGCTGATTCGCGACGTCGCGCTGGATGGCAAGGCGATCGGCGCGCAGCGCGTGGTCCACTTCGGACGCGGACGGTTGCGGTTCGATGTCGCGGCCGCGACGTACGACGGCGGCACGATGTACCAGTACCGCCTCGATCCGGTCGATGCGGCGTGGGGCGCGTGGACCGACGAGCCGTTCACGGAGTTCACCAATCTGTGGGAAGGCGATTACCGGCTGCTGGTGCGGACGAAGAACATTCGCGGCGCGATGAGCAAGCCGATCGCCATTCCGTTCCGCGTGCTGCCGCCGTGGTATCGCACGCCGTGGGCGTGGGCGCTCTGGGCGCTGCTCGTGCTCGCCGCGATGGGCGCGTTCTCGCGGCTGCGCACGCGCGCGTTTCGGCTCCGCGCGGCGATGCTGGAGAAGCGTGTCGCGGAGCAGACGCACGAGCTGCGCGATGCGGTGGAACAGCTGCGCCTGGCGAACGCGCGGCTCGAGGAGCTGTCGTTCGACGATCCGCTGACCGGCATCGCGAATCGCCGGCAGTTCGATGAGACGCTGCGCGCGGAGTGGTCGCGCGCGCGCCGGACGCGGGCGCCGCTCGCAATGGTGTTCATCGACATCGACTGGTTCAAGGCGCTCAACGACACGCACGGCCATCACGTCGGCGACGAGTGCCTGAAATCGGTGGCGAATTTCCTCAACGGCAGCGTGCAGCGGGCGAGCGATCTGGTCGCGCGCATCGGCGGCGAGGAGTTCGCGCTGATCCTCCCGAACACGCAGCTGCACATCGCGGCGCAATTCGCAGAACGGCTGCGCCACGGCATCACTGCGCTCGGCATTCCCCACGAAACCGCGCCGAACGGTTTGCTGACGGCGAGCTTCGGCGTCGTTTCCGTGATCCCGGAGGAAGGCACGACCCCCGAGGACGCGGTGAAGGCCGCGGACCGGGCGCTGTACATGGCGAAGGCGGA
>DATEZA010000310.1:0-18226 GCA_035255945.1 Thermoanaerobaculia bacterium | reverse complement strand
CCGGCCCGCTGCGTATGGCGCGCTGCAGAACGGGACGCTTGCCGGCGAAGCGCATTGCGCTCGTGATCAGTTGCTCGTACTAGCGAATCCTTAGCACGTACAAGCAGCGTTGCCTGCGTCGGCCGACACTGATCGCATGATCAGAACTGCTTTGTTGATCGCACTGCTCGCGGCGTGGGCCGCGACGTTCACGATGCCGGCGTCGCCGGCGCATCGACTGCGCGCGATTTCGAATCCTGAAGATGCGCCGTGCCCTGGTTGCTCGCTGATTCCGCCGCGCGGCTCGAGATAGCGCGCGGCGCGCTCGCGCTACATCGCGGCGACCGGCTCCCGCTGCTCTTCTTCCATCAGCTCCAGCTCGCGCAGCGACGGCTCGGCCTCGTCCGGTTTGCCGCGGCGTCGCAGCTTTTCCATGTAGAGGTAGAAGACCGGCGTGACGTAGAGCGTGAGGGTCTGCGAGAAGATCAGGCCGCCGACCACTGCCAGTCCGAGCGGGCGGCGCGATTCCGCACCGGCCCCCGTTCCCAACGCGAGCGGCAGCGTGCCCATGAGCGCGGCCATGGTGGTCATCATGATCGGCCGGAACCGCACCACGCACGCCTCGTAAATCGCCTCGGCCGCCGACTTGCCGCCGTGCTGCGCCTCGATCGCGAAGTCGATCATCATGATGCCGTTCTTCTTCACCAGGCCGACCAGCATGATGATGCCGACGAACGCGTAGATCGACAGATCGATGCGGAAGATCATCAGCGTCAGCAGCGCGCCGAAGCCGGCGAACGGCAGCGCGGAGAGAATCGTCAGCGGATGGATGAAGCTCTCGTAGAGGATGCCGAGGACCATGTAGATCACGGCGATGGCGATGAGGAGCAGGAGTCCGAGCCCCTGCAGCGATGACTGGAACGCCTGCGCGGTGCCCTGGAACGACGTGGTCACGCTCGACGGCAGCGACTTCGCGGCCTGCTCGATGCGCGTGACGGCATCGCCGAGCGAGACGCCCGGTGCGAGGTTGAACGACAACGTGACCGAGGGGAGCTGGCCGGAGTGGTTGACGCTGAGCGGGCCGACGGTCGGCACGAGCTGCGCGACGGTGCTGAGCGGCACGAGCTCGCCCGACGCCGCGCGCACGTAGAGCAGCGACAGCGCGGCGGGATTGCCCTGGTACTGCGGATCGAGCTCCATCACCACCTGATACGAGTTGTTCGGCGCGTAGATCGTCGAGACCTGGCGCGTGCCGTACGACGAGTAGAGCGCATCTTCGATCTGACTGGCACTGAGTCCGAGGGCCGCGGCGCGATCGCGATCGATCTGCACGTTCACGGTCGGATTGCGCAGCATCGCGTCGGTCGTGACGTCGATGACGCCCGGAATGGTGCGCATCTTCTGCAGCATGTTGTCGGACGCGTCGTAGAGCGTCTTCGTGTCGCCCGACTGCAGCGTGTACTGGTACTGCGCGTTCGAGCTGCGTCCGCCGAGGCGGATCGGCGGCGGGTTCTGAATCGAGACGCGCAGGCCGGGGATCGCGTTCAGCTTCGGACGGAGGTCGGCGATGATCTTGTCGATTGAATCCTTGCGCTCGCCTTTCGGCAGGAGGCGCAGCGAGATGACGGAGCTGTTGAGCGTGCCGCGGCCGCCGCCGACGAACGAGAAGTACGTCGCCACGCGCGGGTCCTTCGCCACGATGTCCATCGCCATTCGCTGATGGCGGACCATGTCGGCGAACGAGATGCCCTGCACCGCCTCCAGGCTGATGCGCACTTCGCCCTGGTCCTCGTTCGGGATGAACCCTTTCGGTACCGCGATGAAGAGCCAGACCGTGCCCGCGAGGACGATGCCGGAGATCAGGAGCACGGTCGCGCGATGCGAGAGCGCCCACCTCAGTCCGCGCTCGTAGAACGCGAGGATTGCGTCGAACATCCGCTCGATCGCCTGATACATCTTGCCGTGGCGCTCGTTGCCGTGCGCCTTCAGGAACTTGGCGGAGAGCAGCGGCGTGAGAGACAGCGAGACGAAGCCGGAGGTGAGGATTGCCGCGCCGATGGTGACCGCGAATTCATGGAAGAGGCGTCCGAGAATGCCGCCCATGAAGAGGATCGGGATGAAGACCGCGGCGAGCGAGATCGTCATCGACAGAATGGTGAAGCCGATCTCCTTCGATCCCTTCATCGCCGCTTCGAACGGCTTCTCGCCGAGCTCCATGTGGCGAACGATGTTCTCCAGCATGACGATGGCGTCGTCGACGACGAAGCCGACGGAGAGCGTGAGCGCCATCAGCGAGAGGTTGTCGAGCGAATAGCCGCAGAGGTACATCACGGCGAACGTGCCGAGGATCGACATCGGCAGCGCAAGACTGGGGATCACCGTCGCGGAGAGATTCCGCAGGAAGAGGAAGATCACGAGGATGACGAGAAAGAGGGTGAGGAGCAGCGTGAACTGCACGTCGCGGACGGAATCGCGGATGGACTGCGCGCGGTCACGATGGATCTGCAGATCGACGGATGCAGGCGCTTCCTTCCGGAAGGTGGGAAGGAGTGCCCGCACGCGGTCGGAGACTTCGACGGCATTGGTGCCGGGCTGCTTCTGCACTGCGAGGATGAATCCGCGCTGCTGTTTGAACCACGCGGCCGCCTGGTTGTTCTCGACGTCATCGAGGACATTGCCGATGTCGGCGAGATGCACCGGCGCGCCGTTGCGGTACGCGACGGTGATCTGTTTGTAGTCGTCCGCTTTGTAGAGCTGACCGTTCGCCTGCACGGTGTAAGCGGTGTATGGGCCGTTGAGGACGCCGGTCGGCAGGTTGACGTTGCTGTTCTTCACCGCGGTGACGACTTCGTCGATGCCGATGCCGCGCGTGGCGAGCTGCTGCGGATCGAGCTGGATGCGCGTGGCGTATTTCTGCGCGCCGTAGACCTGCACCTGCGCAACGCCCGCAACTGTCGAGATGCGCTGCGCCATGTTCGTCTCGGCGAATTCGTCGAGCTGATACAGCGGCATCTGATCGGAGGTGATGGCCAGGTAGATGACCGGCGTGTCCGCGGGATTGACCTTGCTGTACGACGGCGGCGCCGGCATGTTCGGCGGGAGCTGGCGCGCGGCGGCGGCGATCGCAGCCTGCACGTCCTGCGCGGCGTCGTCGAGGTTGCGCGAGAGATCGAACTGGATGGTGATCGAGGTCGATCCGAGGTACGACGCGGAGGTCATCGAGTCGAGACCGGCGATGGTCGAGAACTGCTTCTCGAGCGGCGTCGCGACTGACGCAGCCATCGTCTCCGGCGACGCCCCCGGCAGCGAGGCCGAGACCTGAATCGTCGGAAAGTCGACGTTCGGCAAATCGCTGACCGGCAGCTGCCGGTAGGCCATGACTCCGAAGAGGAGGATGGCGACCATGACCAGGGTGGTCATGACGGGGCGGCGGATGAAGATGGATGCGATGTTCATGATTTGTGAGTGATAGAGGGTTGGGGTGATAGAGGGATGGAGTGACTCACTGCCTCTATCACTCGGCTCTCCTCGATCACTTTCCTCACAATTGCGTTTTCACTTCCACCTTACTCTTGGGTGTCAATCTGATCTGTCCGTCGGTGACGACCGTCTCTCCCGGCGCGACACCTTTGTCGATCACGAGCTGCTGATCGATGGTCTGGGCGACGGTCACCGGCCGCATTTCGACGCCATTGTCGTTCTTTACGACGAACACGTACTGGCCGCGCTGGCCGTTCTGCACGGCCTGCGACGGGATGACGACGGAGTTGGCGCGCGTGGAGAGCGTGACCGACACGTTCACGTACTGGCCGGGCCAGAGCGCGCCGTCGTGATTGTCGTACGTCGCCTTCAGCGTGATCGTGCCGGTGGCCGCATTGACTGCGTTGTCGACGAAAGTCAGCGTGCCGTTCTCTGCGGCGTTGCCGCCCTGCGGCGTCGCGGTGACCGGTACCGGCTTTCCCGCAAATCTCGTCCGCAGCTCCGTCAGCTGCGCCTCGGGCACGGAGAACTGCACGTACACGGGATGCACCTGGTTGATGACGACGAGCGGCGTGGTGTCGTTCGCCTTCACGAGATTGCCGAGGTGCACCTGCAGCGAGCCGGTGCGTCCGTCGATCGGCGCGTGGATCTCGCAGTACGAGAGCTGCAGCTGCGCGTTGTCGATCGCCGCGCGATCCGCCGCAACCACTGCTTTTGCTGCATCTGCGCCGGCGACGATCTTGTCGTACTCCTCGCGCGTGACGTAGTCCTTCTTCACCAGCTCCGCATACCGCGCGGCCTGGGCCTGCGCGTTCTTCAGTTCCGCTTCGTCGCGCGCACGGTTCGCCTGCGCCTGTGCGAGCGTGGCCTGATACGGACGCGGATCGATGGTGAAGAGCAGTTGCCCGCGGCGCACTTCCTCGCCTTCGCGAAACGACACGCGCATCAGCTGACCGCCGACGAGCGCGCGGATCGCGACGGTGGTGAACGGCTGCACGCTTCCGATCGTCTTGATCTGCAGCGGAATGTCCTTCTGCTCCGCGACCGCAACGGTCACCGGCACGCGCTCATCGCGCACTTTCTGTTGTTTCTCTGCGCACGCGCCGAGGACGACGAGCGCGAGCGCGAACGTGATACGTCTGATCATCATTGCTTCAAATCTCCGGTGTCGTGTGCGAGCTGGGCTACGGCTTGAAACCAGTCTGCGCGTGCCTGCACTTCCTGCGCGCGCGCACTTTCGAGTGCGGACTCGGCCGTGAGCAGATCGAGGATGCTGCCTACGCCGGATTTGTATCGATCGCGGGCGACATCCGCCGACTGCTGCGCGCTGGTGAGCAAATCTTTCGCCGTCGTCAGCCGATGCGTCGCGGTCTGCAGCGCGTAGTAGCTCGTCCAGACCTGCAATCCGACCTGCTGCTCGAGCGAGCGGACGTTTTCCTTCTCCAGGTCGGCTTCGAGCTCCGCCTGGCGAATGTCGAACGTGTTGCGGAATCCGGTGAAGACCGGGAAGCGCATGCCGACGACCGCCGAGTACGGCGTGAACGAGCCGCCGCCGCTGACGATGCTGCGTCCGGCGTTGGCGTTGACGACGAATGACGGCAGGTAATCGCTGCGCACTTCGCGAATGCGTGCCTTCGCGCGCTCGGCGACGGCGCGCTGCGCTTTCAGTTCGGGACGATCGTTCGTCGCCTGCGCGATCAGCTGCTCGATCTGAGTGGTGGCGGTCTGCGCCGGCACGTCGAGCGGGAGATCGCCGAATTCGTACTTCGTCGTCGCAGGCGATCCGAGCACCGTCGCGATGGTGCCTTCGATCGTACGGAGCTGACCTTCGATCGTCTCGCGATTGAGCTGCGCCTGCGAGAGCGCGGTGCGCGCCTGCAGCACATCCGCGATGGTTGCCACTCCCGCGCTGTGCCGCGCATCGGCGGAATCGAGCGATGTCTGCCGCTCGCGGACGGTTGCGTCCTGAGCGGCGAGCAGCGCCTTCGCATCGAGGTAGTCGTAATAGACCTGTTCGGTGCGCAGGATGATGTCCTGAAGGGCCTGATCGTGAATCAGATTCGCGGCGATCAATGTCTGGCGCGCCTGCTCGACCGCGGCTTCGCGTCCGCCGAAGTCGAAGAGGAGATAGCTGAGTGCGACGGAGGGCGTGAAGAACGTCGACGCGGCCGCGCTCGACGTGTGCGAACGGCCGAGGTTCGCGTTGAGGTCGATCTCCGGCAGGTACGCGGACTTCTCTGCGCCGAGGGCGGCTTCGGCGGCGCGCGCCTGGAGCCACGTCGTGCGCGTTTGCGGGTTGTTGGTCAATGCGATGTCGATCGCCTTCGCGAGCGTGAGCGGCTCCGCGTGGGCGATCGTTGCGAAAAGCAGGAGGGCGGTCCCGACGGCAGCAGCTGTGCGGCTCATCGGCGGGCTCGCGATCGGTCGCCGGCCGGGACGGCCGCCGACTGCGGACGAGACGTCCGCGCTCCAAGTCCTCTAATGAAAATGCTCGACACCAGCTCAGCATCCTCCTCGACTGGATTCGGATGCGTGTTGAGCATCCGTTGATTCATCATCGCCATGTTCGACTCGACGAAGAGCGCAGCCGCGGCAGGCACGTCAACGTCGCGAAACAGTTCTGTGCGAATTCCTTCCCTGATCACTTTCGATACCGCCTCGGCCAGTCTGCGGTAGCGGTCGCTCTGGTAGCGGCTGCCCCACACGCGCGTCACTTCCCGCTCGTACAGCAGGATGCGAAAGACGTCGCGGCGCTCCTCGAAGTACGCGAGGTAGCGAAGCGAATACTCGCGCAGCTTGCGATCGGGCGCCAGATCGCCGTGGAGGATCTGCTCCATCTCGTGGAGCATCGGCGTGAGCGCGCCGTCCTTGACCGCATCGAGTAGATCCTGCTTGTCACGATAGTGGAGATAGACCGTCCCCTTCGCGATGCCGACCTCCTGCGCGACGCGCTCCATCGTCACGCTTTTGAGGCCCTCGCGGCACATCAGACGGATGACCGCCTGCTGAATGCTTTCGCGCTTGAGATCCTGCCAGGCTCTTCCCATTGACTGTCCGGTCAGTTTTTATACGACAGAGTCAGGGGAGTGTTGAGTTACGGATTGAGAAACAGAGAGATTGAGAGACTGAGAGATAGAGAGATAGAGGAGAACCGAGGCGAGAAGGGGGGCTTTATCTCTTTATTTCTCTGTCTCTTTGTCTCTTTTCGTCCCAATCCATCCCTTTTTCCAGAAAAACAGCAGCATGACCAAGGCGATCGCGGCCATCAGTCCGAGGGCGAAGGGGTAGCCGTGCAGCCAGTGCAGCTCGGGCATGTGCTCGAAGTTCATGCCGTAGATGCCGGCGATGAGGGTGAGCGGCAGCATGATCGTGGAGAGCACGGTCAGGACGCGCATGATCTCGTTGGTGCGGTTGGCGATGACGGAGAGGTACGCCTCCATCGTGCCGGCCATCATGTCGCGCTCGGAATCGATCGTTTCGCTGATGCGGAACATGTGGTCGTAGAGATCGCGGAAGTAGATGAGGTGCTGCTTCTGGATGAACGGCGAATCGCCGCGCGACATGAGATTCAGCAGCTCGCGCTGCGGCAGCGACTGGCGGCGCATGACGTTCACGTCGCGCTTGAGATGCAGCAGCTCGTCGAGGTGCGAGGGGTGCGCGTTGCGGAAAATCTCGTCCTGCAGATCGTCGACGCACTCTTCGATTTTCTCGAGCAGCGGAAAGTGCGCGTCGACCATCAGATCGACGATCTCGTACAGCAGGTAGTCCGCGCCGTTTTTGATGATCCGTTTGTCTTCCGAAAGCCGTCCGTAAATCTCATCGATCGCCGGTAATACGCCGGTGTGGACGGTGAAGAGAAAGTTGCGGCCGAGGAATGCGGCGAGCTTCGTGGTGTGGGTGCCGTGCTCGCGGAGGTCGAGGTCGACGGCGCGGAAGACGAAGAAGTCGTAGTGCGGAAACGCGTCGTACTTCGGCAGCGTGTTGGGCGACAGCGAGTCCTCCGCTGCCAGCTCGTGAAACCCGAAGCGCTGTTCGAGCAGCTCCTCGAGCAGCGCTTCGGTCGGATCTTCGATGTCGACCCAGAGCCGCGCGGCGCCTTCGCGTTGCCAGCCCTCGATCAGCGGCGCATCCCCTTGCCGGAGGGCGTCGCTGTCGAGGACCGACACGCGGATTCGAGTCATCGTTTGAATGCAATCACGGCGGCGGCGCCGAGGAGTAATGCGAAGAGCAGCAGTGCCGTCGGATCGAGAGTGGGGATCGCGTTGCCGGGCACGACGGCGAACTGCGCGGTGCTTGTGTTGTTCGCCGGCGCCGAATCGCCGTTCGCGCTGGTGACCATTGCGGTGTTGCTGTAGTTGCCCTGCGTTGCGGGCAAGGTCGCGGTGATCGTGAATGCCGTCGATGCGCCTGCGGCGAGTGTCGCGGCGGTGCAAGTGACGGTGGTCGTGCCGGTGCACGCGCCCGGCGGCGTCGTGCTCGAGGCGAACATGCCGGCCGGCAAGACGTCGGTGACGACCACGTTATTCGCCGCCACCGTGCCGTTGTTCGTCACGGTCAGCGTGAACGTGACGGGCGTTCCGGCAACGTACGGACCGTTGGAGATCGTCTTGGTCAGCGTGAGATCGACGAGGGCGACGGTCGTATTGGAGGTCGAGGTGTTGTTCGCCGGCGTCGGATCGAGCGGCGAGGTCGAGCTGACGGTTGCGGTGTTGGAAAGCGTGCCGGGAGGCGCCGCCTGCGCGGTCTGCGCGACGAGCGTGAATGTCGCCGATGCGCCGTTGGTCAGCGTCGCGATCGTGCAGGTGACGGTGGTCGTACCGCTGCAGTTGAACGACGGGCCCGTGTTCTGGGTGAGCGAGACGAACGTCGTGTTCGGCGGGAGCGCGTCGTTCATGGTGACGTTCGTCGCGTCGCCCGGACCGTTGTTCGTGACGGTGATCGTCCACGTGATGTTGCTGCCGGCGGCGACGGTTGCGGGCGAGCCGGACTTCGTGACCGCGACGTCAGCGGTGACGAGGTTCGTCGGCGCGCTCGCGCTGTTGTTCGCCGAATTCGGGTCGGATGTCGATGACGACACGGTCGCGGTGTTGAGCATGCCGCCGGTGACCGAGGCGGTCGTGTGGACGGTCAGGGTGAACGTTGCGGACGCGCCGGCGGCGAGCGTCGCGATCGTGCAGCTGACGGTGCTGGTGCCGCTGCAGTTGAAGGCCGGTCCGGTGTTCTGGTTCATCGACACGAACGTCGCCTGGGGTGGGATCGTGTCGCTGAGCGTGACGTTCTGCGCGTCGCTCGGTCCGTTGTTCGTGACGCCGATGGTGTAGCTCACGTCCTGATTCTGCACGGCGGTCGCAGGACCGCTCTTGGTGACCGCGACATCGGCGGAAGTAGCGATCGTCGTGTTCGCGGTCGACGAGTCGTTGCCGCTGTTGAATACCGCTGTCGTCGTGGTGACGTTGGCGGTGTTGGAGAGCGTGCCGGCCGGCGCGCTCGACGAGATGGTCGCGGTCAGTGTGAACGTCGCGCTCGCACCCGCGGCGAACGCTGCATTCGTACAGGTGATGCTCGACGTGCCGCTGCAGTTGAAGGCCGGACCGTTGTTCTGCATCAGCGACACGAACGTCGCGCCGGCGGGCAGTGTGTCGGTGAGTTGCGTGTTCGCGGCGGTGTTCGCGCCGTTGTTGTTGACGGTGATCGTCCAGCTGATGTTCGAGCCAGTGGTGGCGTTGGCCGGTCCTGTCTTCGTCACCGAGAGGTCGGTCACGCCGGTGACCGTGGCGGACGTCGACGAGGTGTCGTTGCTCGGATCGATGTCTTCGTCGCTGGTGATGAATGCGGTGTTGGTCAGCGTGCCGCCGTCGGGGAACGTCGTCGCGATGTTGAGGGTGAGCGTGTAATTCGCGCTGCCACCGCCGGGGAAGCCGAGGAGGAAGCAGTCGACGGTGCCAGGGTTGCCGGCGCTCGGCGTGACGCAGTTGAAGGTCGAGCCGCTGTTGTGCACGAGCCCGGCGAAGGTCGTTCCGGCCGGCAGCTGATCGATCCAGTGCACGTTCGTGGCGGTGTCGGTGCCGTTGTTGGCGAGGCCGATCGTGTAGGCGATCTGCTGGCCTGCGGTGGCGGTCCCGGGACCGTTCTTGACGATCGCCGGATCGACCGTCGTGGTGATGAGCTCGACGGTGGATTTGTTGTTATCGGGATTCGGATCGGCGTCGCTCGTCACCGTCGCGGTGTTGGCGAACGCGGTGCCGGAAGGCGTGGCGCCCGGAATGTTGCCGGTGAGCGTGAAGGTCGTCGCGCCGCCGGCCGTAAATGTGGCGGCGGAGCACGAGATCGTGCCGCCGGCGCCGATTGCCGGAGTGGTGCAGCCGAACGGAGGGCCGCTCTGCGACAGCGAGACGAACGTCATCGTGCCGGGGAGCGTGTCAGTCAGCGTCACGTTCGTCGCGTCGCTCGGGCCGGCATTGAAGACGGTGATGGTGTACGACACGTTCGCGCCGGGCGATGCGGCGGCGGGTCCGCTCTTCGTCACGCCGACATCGGCGGCGATCGGCTGCACGATGAACCCCGCGAACGACTGGTTGTTCTCGCCGTTCGGATCGAAGCCGCCGGTCGTCGTGACCGACGCCTTGTTCGTGAATTCCGTGCCGGGCGCCGTGGCGGGCGGAACGTGCAGCACGATGGTGAAGGTTGCGCTGCCCGGCGCCATCGAAGCGTTCGTGCAGACGATCTGGCCGTTGTTGCCGACGCCCGGATCGCTGCAGCTGAATGCGGGACCGCTGTTCTGCGTGAAGGAGACGAATGTCGTCGGAACGGGGAGAGTGTCGGTCAGCGTGACGTCGGCGGTATCGGGACCGCCGTTCACGACCGTGATATCGAACGAGACGTCTGTATCGGAATTCGCCGTGGCCGGACCGTTCTTGCTGACGCCGAAATCGGTCGTCGCCGCGATGGTCAGCGTCGACGTGCTGCTGTTGTCTGCCGGATCGCTGTCGATTCCGCCGGCCGTGACGTTCGCGGTGTTGTCAAACTCCGTGCCTCCGGGAGTGGCGCCGGGAAGCTGCGCGTGAATGTCGAAGGTCGAGGTCGATCCGACGGTGAAGTTTGCGTTCGTGCAGGTGATCGTGCCGCCCGATCCGACTGCCGGCGTGGTGCACGAAAAGCCCGGTCCCGATGTCTGCTGCAGCTGTGTGAACGTGACGCCGGCTGGCAGCGTGTCGGTCATGCTGACGTTCGGTGCGTCGACCGATCCGGTGGTGCTCGGATTCGAGACCGTGATCGTGTAGATGATGACTTCCCCCGCATTTGCGCTCGCCGGCCCGGCCTTTGAGACGGCGAGGTTGTGCTGTTGTGCGGAGGTCAGCGTGGCGGCAAACAGGGAGAGGACAACCGCGACGACGCGGAAGGAGCGGGACGACATTGGTTAAAAACCCCCTTGGACCTGCGCCGCGATTCTAAAACGAACGGGCCGGAGTGCGGCCCGTTCGTCGATGTGTAGGGAATGACTTAGAGCAGTTCGTTGAGAGCCGTGTAATCGCGGCCCTGCGAATCGGCGACCGCTTTGTACGTGATCGCGCCCTTGTAGACATTCACACCTTCTGCCAGTCCCGAGTTTTCGCGGATCGCTTTTTCGAAACCGCGATTCGCCAGGAGGCGCGCGTACGGCAGCGTGGCGTTGGTGAGCGCGATGGTCGAGGTGCGGGGGAAGGCACCCGGCATGTTCGCGACGCAGTAGTGAATGACGTCGTCGACGACGAACGTCGGATTGGAATGCGTGGTGGCGTGTGCGGTCTCGACGCAGCCGCCCTGATCGATCGCCACGTCGACGATGACCGAGCCTTTCTTCATCGCCTGGATCATGTCGCGCGTGACGAGCTTCGGCGCCGAGGCGCCGGGGATCAGGACGCCGCCCACGAGCACGTCGGCATGCGCGCATGCGTCGGCGATGTGCGCCTTGTTCGAGGCGAGCGTGTTGATGCGGCCCTGGAAGATATCGTCCAGGTAACGCAGGCGATCGAGGTTCGTGTCGAGGATCGTCACGCGTGCGCCGAGGCCGACCGCCATCTTCGCGGCGTTGATGCCGACGATGCCGCCGCCGATGATCACCACGTCGGCCGGCAGCACGCCCGGCACGCCGCCGAGGAGGACGCCGCGTCCGCCGTTCGGCTTCTGCAGGTAGTACGCGCCGATATGCACCGACATGCGTCCCGCCACTTCCGACATCGGCGTGAGCAGCGGCAACGAGCCGCCGCGGCCGGTGATCGTCTCGTACGCGACGCCGCTGATTTTCTTGTCCAGGAGGGACTTCGTCAGATCGGGAACGGGGGCGAGATGGAGATATGTGAAGAGGAGCTGTCCGTCCTTCATGCGCTTCAGGTCGGGATCGATCGGCTCTTTCACCTTCACGATCATCTCCGCCTCGCTGTAGACGGCGTCTGCGTCGGGAAGGATCTGCGCGCCCGCCGCGACGTATTCGTCGTCGGCGAAGCCGCTGCCGTCGCCCGCGGCGTTCTGGACGTAGACGGTGTGCCCGTCGGAGCTGAGGTCCCGCACGCCCGAAGGCGTCATGCCTACGCGATATTCGTTGTCTTTGATTTCGGTCGGTACGCCGATCCGCATTGCGATGGTCTCCGTTCGCGGTGTATTTCGGCGGAGATCATATCGGAGGGGAAGCAGACAGCAGACAACAGATAGCAGATAGCAGCCGCGGCTGAAGTTCCTGCTATCTGCTATCTGCTGTCTGCTGTCTGTCTATCTGACGTTATCCGTTCGGACGCCGTCTCGGCGTCTGCGGGTCGGGCAGTCCGAATGCGCCCGGTGCGAGGATCTTCGCGGCGGAGACGACGTCGAGCAGGCCGTAACCGTTCTTCGCGTCGTAGCCGGTGGGCGCGAGATCTTTCGCGCCGCCGGTGAGTGCACTGCGCACGTCCTGCGCGCTCGCATTCGGCGCGAGCGACCAGATCAGCGCGGCGCCGCCGGAAACGTGTGGCGTCGACATCGACGTCCCGCTCAGGATTTTGTAATCCTCGTAGCGATAGCTCTCCGAGATGGTGTGCGAATCACTCTTGAGCAGCGCGAGTCCGTCTTCGTACGACATCGCGAGCGTGAGCACCCACGGGAAATCGAGGTCGGGCTGGTAGTAGGTGCAGTCGTACTGGACGCAATCACGCCGCACCAGCGTCCATCCCTGCTGCGCGTCCTGACCCTCGGCAATGTTGTAGATGATGACCGCGGCGGCGCCGACGGCCATCGCGTTCTTCACCTTGTCATTAAAGGTGAAGTTGCAATTGGCGAAATCGACGGTCGGACCGCAGCCGCGCTGGATCACCGCGATCCTGCCGGTCATCGATGGCGGGAAATCGGCGGGATTGCCGATGCCGCAGTCGACGTACGGCCCCTGCACGTCACCGCGCGGTGTGCCGTAGATCGGCGTCACGCCGTAGGTCGTGCCTTTTTCGGTCTGCACGTCGGACACGCTGTTGGTGCCGACTTTCGTCGTGGAGAGCACGGCGACGCCGGGCGCCATCAGCGCGATGTTCGCGCCGTAGCTGGAGAAGTTCGCCTTGACGTTGCTCGCGTCGACGGCGCCGGCCGAGACGACGGTCGGATACGCGCCGGGATACTCGAGCACGGACAAGCCTGTGTTGCCTGCGGCTGCGACCGAGAGGATGCCGGCGTCGAAGGCGCGCTGAAATGCTTCCTGCTCCGAAGCGCTGCCGTCTTTCGATCCGAGGGAGAGACTGGCGACCCAGTTACCGCCGATCTCCTGCTTCTTCGAGATGAGCCAGTTCAGCGCAGCGACGACGTTCTCCGTCGTGCCGGCACCGGTGTTGTCGAGCACCTTCAGCGCCCAGAGCCGCGCGGTCGGATACATGCCGACGACACCGATCGAGTTGTTCGCCGCCGCGATGGTGCCGGCGACATGGGAGCCGTGGCCGTGATCGTCCGCGGGAGACACGGCCGCATCGAACGTGTTGTAGCCGCCCGCGTAGTTGGCCTTGAGATCGGGATGGGTCGGATCGATGCCGGTGTCGAGGACTGCGACGTTCACCGCCGGCAGCGACTTCGTCATGTTCCACAGCTCGGGCGCACGCGTGGTGGTGATTCCGGGCGGAACGGTCTGCTCGAAGTTGAGCCGCGTTCCCTCGGCGCCGATGCGCGGCGAGCCCGGCGTGACGTCGAGAAGATGGCGCTCGACGACCGGCTCGACGTAGCGCACCGCCGACGACCGGCGAAGCGCATTGACTTCGTCTTCGGTTAGATCCGCGGCGAAGCTGTTGAAGTTGTCGAACTGCCGGACGTCGTGCGACTGCGCTTCAACGGCGTCCTGAACGAGCGGAACGTGCGCGCCGTGAAGCGGTCCCTTCAGCGCGACGATGTAACGCGTCCCAGCAGAGAGGTTGACGGTCGTGAGTACAACGGCAAGACAGAGGAGTAGTTTTCGGACCATGGGGTTCATGTTCACCGTCGAGATTACGGCAGCGCCGCTCGCAACGTCCAATCAGCGGCGCCTGAGAATCGTACGACCCTGCGGCGATGTGATCGGCCAGCCGATGTCGCGCAGCTGATCGACCGTCAGATCGACCGTGTGGGTCAGATCATCATTAATGTTCGGTTCCATCAGGAGATTCGGAGAGGCCGTAATGTCGAAGTGGTAGATCGACGAGCCGGCCGAGATGGTGCACGGCGCATAGAGCTTCGTGTATCCCTCGGTCGTCGAGCCCGCGAGCTCGGTTGGATCGGTGTGCAGCGTCGCGTTCACGCCGTTCTGCGTCTGTGCGCGGATCAGTGCACCGTCATCCTGCGTGAGGCTGACGACCGGAATGGTGATCGAGGCGTCGGTGCCGCTCATGCCCGGCGGGAAGCAGGTTTCCTTGCGGTTGTCGGCGACGATGAGGCCGACGGCTCCCGCCGCCTGCGCGTTCTGCGCCTTGAGCACGAACGTGCAGTTGCCGTTCGTCGGACCGCGATCGACCAGCGCCCATTTGCCGTGGACCGCGCTCGCGTTCGTGAACGCGCTGCAGCCGTCGGTGGTGCTCGGCCCGACGGTGTCGGATGCGTCCTGCGCGGCGACGATGTCGCCGGTCAGCGCGATGTTCGTGACGTTCGAGCCGAACGCCGCGGTGCCGATGTCGAAGCGATGTGCGATGGAGCTCGGTGCGTTCACGGTGAGGATGGTGATCGGCCGGAGCAGCGTCGCCGCGTGCGCCTTCACGTTCGGACCGTCCCATGCAAGGTGGCCGGTGTTGACCATCGAGACGAGGCGCTGTTCGGGCGTCATCTGATTCCAGCGCAGGCCGGCTTGCGTGTCGAAGATGTGCGTGTCGAACACCGTCGGGTTGCCGGTCGGACTCGTGCCGAAGTTGCCGCTGTTCGTGCTCGTGTTGCCGGCGAAGCCGAGGCCGTGCGCGAATTCGTGCAGGAGCACTTCGACGAGATCGATGTTGCCGCCGTGATTGCCGTCGAAGCCGTAGTACCAGTTCGAATTACCGAGACAGGTGGCGTTGTCGACCAGTGAGTTGAACTGCGCGCTGATCTCGGCGTTGACGCCGTTGAGGTCCGTGCCGGAGAGTGCGTTCGCGAGTGCGACCGAATAACCGACATGGGCTTGCGGCGCGTTGGTGAAATCGCTGATGTAGCCGGTGGGACCGGCCTGGCCGAGGATGGCGCTGCTTCCGGTGCAGGGCTCCCCGTTGGTGATGGGGGAGAAGTTCGCGCGGATGACGATCGGCACCTTGGATTCGAGGATGTTGCCCCAGATTCCGGCGGCGAATTTGAACGCGTTCAGGCGCTGCTCGCCGAGCGTCGTGCCGGGATTGCCGCCGAGCGGCGCGGCGGGCGTCGGATCGTTGAAGCCCAGTCCCGCCGCGTCGTTGTTCTGAATGGTGATCGTCACGCCGGCGAACGCGCTCGATGTGGCGAGAAGGAAAGCGAGAGAGGCGAGGAACAGTGTCTTGCGCATGGTGATCATCACTGCTCCGCCGGCTTGCCCGGCTCCTGACGGAAGTGCTGCTGCATGAACGTCCGCGCGGCGACCTCGTCGGTGACGCACGTCGTCGAGATCGAGCCGTCATCGTTCTTGCGCGCGACGACGATGTTCGGCAGCTCCGCCGGAATGAACACGCCGTCGGAGACGACCTGATCCGCGGCGACGGCGAAGAGCGCGGTGAGCGTCAGCGGCATCACCGGTGCGATCGCTTCGAGTTGCTGTCTGGTGATTCGGACCTGCGTTTTCTGAGTGCCGGCGTCCTGCGCAAACGCAGAACCGGCAAGCGCGACCACAACGAACAACGCAATAGAAAGACGTCGCATTGGCGGTGCCTCCTGGGGCTGTCGGGACCAATCTTCGGTTATCCGAGCCGAACAGAGTGCGGGCTCGATCACATTCCGGACGCACTTATTGCAAGTCTGTTACGCTCGCGCGCTTCAAACGCGCTCGAAAGGAGCCTCCATGGCTGACTGGCAGTCGAACCTGATCACCGACTCGAAAGGGATTCAGGAGCTCATTCGCGAAACGAAAGTGATCGCCGTCCTCGGGATCAAGCCCGAGTCGCACAGCGATCAGGCCGCGTTCTACGTCCCCGCTCACATGCACGCCGCCGGCTACGAAGTCATCCCCGTTCCGGTCTACTACCCCGAAGTCACGGAGATCCTCGGCAAGCCGGTGTTCCGCAAGCTCGCCGATGTCGGACGCCCGATCGACATGGTCAACGTCTTCCGCCGCCCGAACGACATCCCGCCGCACGTCGACGACATCCTCGCCGCGAAACCGAAAAGCGTCTGGTTCCAGCTCGGCATCCGCAACGATGAAGCCGCGCGCAAGCTCGCCGAGGCAGGGATCAAGGTGGTGCAGGATCGCTGTCTGATGGTGGAGGAGGGGCGGGCGCGGTGAAGGTGTTTGGAGACTACTTGTTCGCTGAGTCCGTGATCCTTCGGTCGTAATCCGCAGCGCGATCGAGGAACGACTCGATGCTTCGTCCGAGGCCGAGCTTCTCGTTCAGCTCCGCCGATTTGTCGAAATCGGCGCGCAGCCGTTGGGCCTCGGCGAGGTAGTAATCGCGCAGGCCGACTTCGATCTTGAACTCCGGATACTTCTCGGCGAGCGTGCGCATCCATTCCTCGACCTGGCGGCGGCGGTCTTTGTCGCCGGTGCCTGCCTTGAGGTCGTCCAGCAGCGTCTGGACGACGCCGGAAAGAATCTGCATGCGCTGTGATGGAACTGCTTCGTCGGCCATGGCGTGAATCGTACAATGCGCCGCGATGAAAGTGCTGATCGCGAATCGCGGCGAGATTGCAGTACGCGTGATTCGTGCCTGCCGCGAGCTCGGCTATCCGACCGTCGCGGTCTACTCCGAGCCCGACCGCGCGGCGCTGCATGTCGTCTACGCCGATCAGGCGATGCCGATCGGTCCCGCACCATCGCGCGACAGCTACCTGCGCATCGATCGCATCATCGACGCGGCGAAGAAAACCGGCGCCGACGCAATCCATCCCGGCTACGGCTTTCTCGCGGAGAACGCAGGCTTTGCGCGCGCCTGCCGCGACGCCGGCATCACGTTCATCGGACCGTCGCCTGAATCGATCGATGCGATGGGCTCGAAGACCGAATCGCGTCAGCGGATGCAGGCCGCCGGCGTGCCGGTCGTTCCGGGATTGCTGAAACCGGTCGAGTCATTCGACGAGATCGAAGCATTCGCGAAGGACGCCGGCCTTCCGATCATGTTGAAGGCGAGCGCGGGCGGCGGCGGCAAAGGGATGCGGCTCGTCGACCGCTTTGAAGATCTCGAGCCTGCGTTCGAGCGCGTGACGTCCGAGGCGCAGTCGTTCTTCGGCGACGGCTCGGTGTACGCGGAAAAGTTCATCCGCGCGCCGCGACACATCGAAGTGCAGATCCTCGGCGATCAGCACGGCAATCTCATTCACCTCGGTGAGCGCGAATGCACGCTGCAGCGGCGGCATCAGAAAGTGGTCGAGGAATGTCCGTCGCCCGTCGTCGACGCCGAGCTGCGCGAGCGCCTCGGCGCGATGGCGGTCAAAGCAGCGGCCGCGGTCAATTACTACTCCGCGGGCACCATCGAGTGCCTGATGGGACCCGATCGCGAGTTCTACTTCCTCGAGATGAACACGCGGCTGCAGGTCGAGCATCCGGTGACCGAGATGGTCTGGGGCGTCGATCTGGTGAAGGAGCAGCTGCGCGTCGCGCGCGGCGAGGCGCTGACGATCACGCAATCCGATCTGAAGCCGAAAGGGCATGCGATCGAGTGCCGCATCTACGCCGAGGATCCGTCGAAAAAGTTCGCGCCGTCGCCGGGATTGATTCGCGATCTCAACCTGCCGCAGGGACCGGGCGTGCGCAACGAAAACGGCGTGTACGCGGGCTACACGGTGCCGGTGCACTACGACCCGATGCTGTCGAAGCTCGTCTGCCACGCGTCGAATCGCGCTGAAGCGATCGAGCGGATGAAGCGCGCGCTGATCGAGTACCGCGTCGAAGGGATCGAGACGACGATCCCGTTCTTCTCCTGGATCATGGACAACGACGACTTCCGCAACGCGAACTTCGATACCGGCTACATCGATCGGATGCTGCCGCAGATCGACTTCGCGCATAACGCGGGCGAGACGCGCGTCGATGCGGCGATCGCCGCGGCCGCGATTCTCGCGTTCGAAGAATCGCAGCGCGTGCAGGTGCCGGCTTCCGCGGAACAGGAATCGCGCTGGAGACGGAGAGGGTGGCGATGAAATTTCGCCCCTCATCCGCGCTTCGCGTCTC
>DATEZA010000309.1:0-3424 GCA_035255945.1 Thermoanaerobaculia bacterium | reverse complement strand
TCCGAAGAGTTGCTAGCCGAACTTCATAGGCGGCTTGACGCACATCGCGCTGCGCCAGAAGAGAGTGAGCCGTGGGAGATCGTCGATAAGAGAATTTTTGGAGAGGACTAAAGCGGCCAATCGTGCGCGCGAGCGCGCGACGAGTTAACCCTCCTCTTCCGTATCGCCGGCGCCAAAACCAAGCTCTTGGCTGATCTCTCGTTGTCGGGCATCTAGCGTCAGGAACGCTATGTGTCGGTCCGGATCCACGAAAAGTGCTGAGGCGAGGTGCCACAGATCAGCTCCTCGAACGTAGCCGGCGCCGAGGACGGTCGTGATCTCCGCCGTGAGCGCGCGATCCGGGTGTACCCAGACGATCGACGAAAGCAACTCGGTTGGATCAGCCGTGACGTTGTCTCGCCGAAGTGCCGCACGCAGCTCGGCCTCGAGAAGATTCGACGACAGTAAGACGTCCTGCGCCTGGAGCGTTCGCGCGAGCGCTGCCGAACCTGCCTCGGCAAAGGCAATGGCCACCAGGCAGGACGAGTCCACGTAAGCGACTCTCATTAGCGCGAATCAAGAAAACGGCGTAGCGCTCCGGGTTTCTTGACAAGGCCTTTGAACTCGCGTTTCGCGTTAGTCGCGGGAAACGAGAGCACTCCCTTTCGCCGGAGCTCTTCGAGACGTTGTGCGATCGATGTGTCAGGGCGCGTGACGGGCGATACTTCCGCGACGGCCTCGCCGCGGTGAGTGATCGTCACGACGTCGCCTTTTCTCACGTGCGCAAGCAGCTCGCTGAGACGAGCTTTTGCTTCGTAGGTGGAGTATGTCTTTGGCATGACCAGTCAGTCTAGGTTGTGCCGTTTTGAACGTCAACGCCGACGAGCTTCATTTCGGCCATACCTGCTCGGCTGCCCAGATGCTGAACTCGTCCTGACCCTCGGGTGCGGCTTCGTAGCCGCGGCGATGGTCTGCTTCGCTCTGCCTTGTGATCGCATCCGCAAGGGCTTGGCGAACAAAAGCCGCGCGTGTTGTCTTCAGACGCGCGGCAGCGCGATCGATCTCGCCGATCAGGTCTTCATCAAGTGCGATTCTTCGGCGCACATTCATTTGCCGTGACTTTGGCTTCATAGAAATTCGAGCGATCACTTCCCAGTCGTCGAAGGTACGGAAGCAGGCTTCGCTGCAGAGTATGTATTGTTCACCGCCAGCAACGTCGCCGGTATATCCCTCTGCTCGATCTTCGTCACGATATTGTCGACCACCATCTTCTTGTTCTCGTATGGCAACTCCGCGTGGTCCGCGAGCGGGAAGCCTTGTACTTCCATAAGCGCTTCGTCGGCGGCGCGGGTGATGCCGGCCAGCGGCGAGGAGGCGGGCTCGCTGGTTTGCAGGATCGCGAAAAGGCCGCGCGGGATGAGCGGGTGCGATCCGATCCAGAGCTCGCGTTGGTAGGCGCCGAGGCGGATGATGGATTGTTTCGTGGCGACGCCCTGGAGAGTTTTCTGTGCGTTGGTCACGACGAATTGCGCGCGCGGCAGTCCGTCGGGGACGGGACGCGCGACGGCGGCGCGGCGCGAGGCGGTCGCGCTGGCGAACGACTGGACGCGCGTCGTGTGCGCGATGTCATCGACGTACGTCACCTGCTTCTGTGCGAAATCGAAGAGGCGCCATTGGTCGGCTTCATCCGTGCTGCGGGCGCGGTTGTTCGCGATCACGATCTCGTGCGAGTAGGTCTTGTTCGCGGGCTGAATCGTCGTCTGGATCGTCACGACCGTCGCGCGGATCGTCGGCTCGTTTTTCTTCGGAGCCGACGTCGGAGCCGCGGGAGGTTTGTTGCAACCGGCGAGGAAGGCGAGCGCGAGCAGAAACGCGGACAGCTTCACTCTCTTCACTCCTTCGCGTCGTACCAGCTCCGGCCGTAGTGCGCGTCCACCTGCAGCGGCACGGCCAGCGGAAAAATGTTCTCCATCGTCTCTTTCACAATTCCCGCCACGTCCGCGGCGCGCGCCTCCGGCACCTCGATCACGATTTCGTCGTGAACCGTGAGCAGCATCGGCGCGGCGTCATCGAGGCGCTTGTCGAGCGCGATCATCGCCAACTTCAGAATGTCAGCCGCAGTCCCCTGGATCGGCGCGTTCGTGGCCATCCGTTCGGCGTTGCCGCGCACCGTGAACGACTTGTTGTGAATCTCCGGGATGTAGCGCACGCGGCCGAACAGCGTGGTCACCTTGCCGCTCCGGCGCGCCTCTTCCAGCGTGCGGTCGAGGTACTCCTGGATTTTCGGATAGCGCGCGAAGTAGGCGTCGATGAAATCCTTCGCCTGGCCGGTGGGGATGTTCAGTTCGTTCGACAGACGGAACGCCGACATGCCATACAGCACGCCGAAGTTGATCGTCTTCGCCGCGCGGCGCTGGTCGTGCGTCAGCTCATTCTCGGGGACATTGAACATCTTCGACGCCGTGGCGCGATGAATGTCGGCGCCGCGCTGAAAGGTCTCGATCAGCTCGGCGTCCTGCGAGATGTGCGCGAGGATGCGCAGCTCGACCTGCGAGTAGTCGGCGGCGAGGAGCACGTTGCCGTCGTCCGCGATGAACGCCTTGCGGATCTCGCGTCCAAGCTCCGTACGAATCGGGATGTTCTGCAGGTTCGGGTCGGATGATGACAGCCGCCCGGTGGCCGCCACCGCCTGATTGAACGACGTGTGGACGCGGCCATCCTTCGCGACGAGTTGCGGCAGCGAATCGATGTATGTCGACTTCAGCTTGTGCAGTTCGCGATGCGACAGGATCAGCTTCGGCACCGCGAAACCGTGCGACGCCAGCTCCTGCAACACTTCCACGTTCGTCGACGACGCCTTCGTTCCTTTTGTTTTTTTCAGGACGGGGTACTGCAGCTTTTCGAACAGGATGTGCGCCAGCTGCTGCGGCGAGTTGATGTTGAAGTCCGTCCCGGCCTCGGCGTAAATCTCTTTCTCGAGTTGCGCGAGTTGCAGCGCCATCTTCGCGGACATCTCGTGCAGCAGCGCGACGTCGATGCGGATGCCGCGCGCTTCCATCCGCTCCAGCACCGGGATCAGCGGCAGCTCGATGCGGTCGTAGATGTCGACGAGGGCCGGATCGCGTTGCAGCTCCGTCGTCAGCATCTCCTTCAGCGCGACGGTGACGTCGGATTTTTCGCCGAGGTATTGCTGGTACGGCGAGAGCGCCGTCGCACCAACTTCGTGATCGAGCGCGAACAGCGGCGCGGTCTTCGCGACTTCTTTTCGCGACGCGACGTCGCGCTTCAGCCAGTCGCGGGCGACGTTGCTGAACGCGTGGCTCGGCAGGCCGGGATTGTTGACGTACGACATGATCATCGTGTCGGAGAAGCGGGCCGGCAGCGGCCAGCCGTTCGAAGCGAGACGGCGCAACTGCAGCTTGATATCGTGCGCGACGAAGAGGCG
>DATEZA010000308.1:0-36549 GCA_035255945.1 Thermoanaerobaculia bacterium | reverse complement strand
AGGCCGCGAAAGTCGCGCGACAGCTCGGGCGACAGCTCGCAGAAATCGACCAGCTCGTCCGACTCCTGAAATGCCGGCAGGTAGTCGGCGTGCATGCTGTGCGCGCGCCGCAACAGGGTGGCGTCTTTGACGATGAGCGCGCCGGTGCCGAACGGAAGGAAGAGCGTCTTGTGCGGATCGAGGATGATCGAGTCCGCCTGTTCGATGCCGCGCAGCGTGTTGCGTCAGCGCTCGGTGAGCATGAAGAACGCGCCGTATGCGCCGTCCACGTGAAACCAGAGCTCGCGCTCGCGTGCGATGCGCGCCATCGATGCGAGCTCGTCGACCGCGCCGGTGTTCGTCGTCCCTGCGCTGCCGGCGATCAGGAATGGCGTGAAGCCGGCCGCGCGATCGCGATCGATCGCCTCCTCCAGCGCGTCGAGACGGATGCGGAACTTTGTATCGCTCGGAATCTCGCGCACGTTGGCGTACGGAAAACCGGCGAGGTTCGCCGCTTTCTGAAACGAGTGATGGATCTGATCGGAGCAGTAGAGCGTGCCGCGCAGAAAATTTTCAGGGAGCTTCGCGCGGCGCGCGGTCACGATCGCGGTGAAGTTCGCGAGCGAGCCGCCGCTGGTCAGCACGCCGCCCGAAGTGGCGCGCGGCAGTCCGATGATCTCCGCGAACCAGCGGACCACATTCGCTTCGAGCTGCACCAGTGCAGGCGCCGCCGCGCAGACGCCGACGTAACGATTCACCGCATCCGCGATCAGATCGGCAACGGCAGAATGAAAGATCCCGCCGCCCGGGATGTACGCGAGGTACCCCGGCCCCGCCGCGTTGAACGAGCGCGGAATCAGCTCGCCGAACAGCTGGTCAAGTAGTTGACCATAGGCCGTGCCGTGCTGCGGCAGCGGCTCGATCAGCGTGCGCGCGAACTCGGTCGCTCCTTCGACGTTGTGCGCCGGCTGCGTCGGCAGCGATTCGATGTGCGCAACGATGTGCCGCATCGCCTCGTCGACGAGGCGGCGCATCTCATCAGCTGATGGTTCGAGAGGATGCGCTACCAGATCGCGCACCTCTTGTCTTCCGCGCGCACCATCTTCGTCCCCGTGTTGCAACCGAACGCTTTCTGGAACGCGGGCATGTTCGACACCGTGCCGTTTACGCGGAACGGTCCCTGCGCGTGCGGGTCGCTCAGCGCGCGGCGCGTCGCTTCCTGCGGCGCGATGTTCTCGCCCCACACCTGCGCGAATCCGAGGAAGAAGCGCTGCTCGGGCGTGAAGCCGTCGATGGTCTGGCGCTGTTTTCCGGCCAGCGAGTGCTCGTACGCAGCGAGCGCGATCGTCGCACCGCCGAGGTCTGCGATCGCTTCGCCGAGCACGAGCTTGCCCTGGATGTTCACGCCGGGCACCACATTGAATTCCGAATACTCGTTGGCGATGCATTCCGCGCGCGATTCGAAGTTCTTCAGATCCGCCTCGGTCCACCAGTTGCGCAGATTGCCGTTCGGATCGAACTTCGCGCCCTGATCGTCGAAGCCGTGCGTCATCTCGTGTCCGATCACCACGCCGATGCCACCGTAGTTGTACGCATCGTCCGCATTCGGATCGTAGAACGGCGGCTGGAGGATGCCCGCCGGGAACGTGATGTCATTGCGCGACGGCTGATAGCTCGCGTTCACCGTCGCGGGTGTGAAGAAGCCCCACTCGTTCGGATCATCCGGTTTTCCGATCCGCGCGATGCCGCGCTGGAACGCGAACTCGCGCGCATTGATCAGGTTCTGCGCGTACGAATTCGGCGTCATCTGCAGCGCGGAGTAATCGCGCCACTGATCGGGATAGCCGATGCGGCGCGCGAACGCAGCCAGCTTCGTCAGCGCCGCCTGCTTCGTCTCCGGCCCCATCCACGACAGCGTCGGGATGTCGGAGCGCAACGCGCCGACGAGGTTGTCGATCAGCGCATTCATCTTCGCTTTCGCTTCAGGAGTGAAGCGGCGCTTGACGTACTCCTGTCCGAGGAGCTGGCCGATCGATGAGTCGGCGGCGCGGACGCAGCGCTGCCAACGCGGCTGGATCTCTTTCTGTCCCGAGATCACGCTGCCGAACGCGAAGTCTTCATCGACGAACGCCTTCGACAGCGTCGGCGCCGCGGTATCGACCACGCGCCAGCGGAGGTACGCCTTCCATGCGTCGAGCGGCGTCGTCTTGATCATCTCGCTGACGTTCTGGAAGAACTTCGGATGTGCGACGTTGACCGACTGCTGGTTGATGCCGACCGCTTTGAGGAACTGCGCGAAGTCGAGATTCGGCGTCATCGACACGAGCTCCGCCACCGGCGTGATGTGGTACGTCGCCTCGGGGCTCCGTGTCTCGATGCGGCTCATCGATGACCTGGCGAGCTTCGTCTCGAAATCGAGGACCTGCTTCGCGTCTTCCGTTGCTCTCGCGGCGTCCTCGCCGGTGAGCTGGAACATCTTCGCCATGTGGTCAACGTATTGACTACGTGTGTCGGCGAAGCGTTTGTCGTCGCGCAGGTAGTAATCGCGGTCGGGCAGCCCGAGGCCGCCCTGGGAGAGGAAGGCGATCACGCTCTTGCTGTTCTTGTAGTCCTGCTGGCCGCTGACGCGGAACACCGGCGCGTATCCCATCGACTGCAGGCGCGCGATCTCGTTCTGCAGCTCGGTGAGATTGCTGACTGCGTCGATGCGCTTCAGTTCCGGCGCGATCGGCGACCAACCTTCGGCCTCGATCGCGGGCTCGTTCATGCACGACTTCCAGAAGTCGCCGATCTTCTGTTCGTTCGACCCCAGCGGCCCGTTGAGCTTCGCGTCTTCCTGAAGGATGTCGCGCAGCGTCTCGCGGTTGCGCTCGGCGAGCTCTTCGAAGCGGCCGAAGCGCGAGTACTGCGGCGGCAGCGGATGCGCTTCGCGCCATTTGCCGACCGCGAACCGGTAGAAGTCGTCGCACGGCTCGACCGAGCGGTCGATCTGCGCGACATCGAAGCCGTGCTCGCCGAAGAGCGGTTTCTGTTGTGCGGCCGGTTGTGTCGTCGGTTGCGCGGGAGGGTTGGTAGCACAGGCGGCAAGGAGGAGGGCTGCGATGAATAGTGTGCGTTTCATTGCAGCGCGAGAGACTACAACAGGAGTGCCAGAGAACGGAGTTGCTGAGAGACTGAGTTGCTGAGTTGCTGAGTTGCTGAGAGACTGAGTTGCTGAGTAGAACCAAGCAACCCAGCAACCCAGTCTCTCCGTCTCTCCGTCTCTCCGTCTCTCCGTCTCCCCAGCAACCCAGTCTCTCAGCATCTTTCCAACACAATCTCCAGCAACCCCAACAGCTCCTCGAAATTGTGACCCGGCTTTCTCACCACCGTCTCTCCCGCCGCCGTCGCACCGCAGGCGGTCATGAAGATCACTGCGACGCCTTCGCACGATTGGGTGATTTCGCGGGCGAACTCCAACGCACGTAGATCGGGGAGGTCGAGATCGAGCAGGACGACGGGCGGAGCGACTCTACGGATCGTATCGACGACCGGCGAATCGGGCTCCGCGAGAGTGACTTCGAAGTCCATCAGGCGGAAAAATGTGTGCAGCATTTCCGCAGTTGATGGGTCGCTCTCCACCACGACGATGCGCGTTGTGAAGAGCGGCGAGTCGGCGCTATGCTGCATCGGATTCCGGACCGACGCGATGTGCGTTATCGCTCCTCCCCTTCCAGGTCGAACAGGTCGGTCGCTCGCACCTGTTCGTGCGCGAGCCGGCGGCATGCCGCCGTGATCGCTGCGATACAGCGCCGGGTCGGCTCCATCCGTCCCATCCGAATCCGCAACAGATGCTGACGGCTGTAGCCCGACTCCCGCGCGAGGTGCGCCGGCTTGATCCCCCGGCTCTTCAGGTACTTCTCGAGACGAGTGGTCATGTGCAATATTTTGCACTTTACATTAAGGCAGTATAGGTGTCAATCCCGAGACGCTTTTTTGCGCAAAGATGTGCATGATGCTGCGCAACCCATACTGATATCAGGACTTCTACCAAATCGACGGTTCCGTCCCGAACACGCTTCCTGACCGATCCTACAGGGGGTAGATTGCGCGTTTGCCGTCACTCCTGTGCGAGAGTGTTCGTCATGACGTGGTCGTCCCGCAGAGAAAAGAGACGAGGTCCCGCTCGGCCGCGGCCGGCGGAAGGGAGGCACTCGGCACCTCCCTTCCGCCGTGCTCGCATTCCGCGCGCTCCCGTCAGGCGCTGAGCATCCGCACTCTCGCATCTCTCTGATCCATGACCACTTGCAATGTCGTGAGTTGCTTACATCACTCGTTGTCAGTAACCTTTAAGTTACTTAGATGCTCGGCGAAACCGTACGCGAAGCTCGCATCCGCAAGGGATTGACGCAGGCCCGCCTGGCCCGCATGGCCGGCGTCAGCCGCCGTCACCTCGCCGCCCTCGAGAAGGGGGCCAACGTCTCGATCAGCGTCCTGAAGAAGGTCGCGGCCGTGCTCGAGCTGACCGAGATCCAGCTCGGCGGCGGCCTCTCCGTCCGCGCCGGCGGCGACGCGGTCGTGAACATTCCATTACTCACCGACACGCTCCGCGAGGCCCGCATCGGCGCCGTCCGCGCGGAGATGATGATCGACCGCGCCGAGTCGCTCCTCTCGGGCGGGGAACCGTCGCCGATGATCGTCGCCGACGCGCCGACGCACCCGGTCTCCAGCCATCTCCCCGGCACCCCGCTCTGGATCCTCGGCCCGCGCGCGATGCGCGAAGGCCAGGACTGGATGGAGATCCGCACGTCCGGCGAGCTGCAACAAGGTCAACCTGTTGACGAGATGCGCCGCGAGGTGGTGGTGATCCCGGCCGAGTCGATGGAGAAAGACGAGCTCGTCTTCCGCGCGAACGGCGACATCAGCCCCGTCGGCATCCGCGACGGCGACCTCCTCGTCGCCGAGAACCGCCCCCGCGGCCGCGCGAACAACGCCGAACTGGTGATCGCCCGCGCCGGCAAGAACGTGTGGGTCGGACGCTGGTGGTCGAAGAACGGCCAGAAGGGACTCGTCGACGACCGCCGCAACCCGATCGAGACGGGGAAGAAGTCGATGAAGGTGGTGGCGGCGGTGACGGTGGTGTTGAGGAGTGAGTGAGTTGGCGGGTTGTTGAGTTGTTGGGTTGTTGGGTTGCTGAGTTGCTGAGTTGCTGAGTCGGCGAACGAGCAACCGAGCAACCCAGAAACCCAACAACCCAACATCCCAACAACTCAACAACTCAACAACCCACCAACCCATCCCACCAACCCCGCAACCCCAAGTACACTCCCCCCATGTCCGAGCTTCGCCGCGACATCGGCCTCTGGCGCGGAATCGCGCTGAACATGATCGACATGGTGGGGATCGGGCCGTTCATCACGATCCCGTTGATCCTCTCGGAGATGGGCGGCACGCGCGGGATGCTCGCCTGGGTCCTCGGCGGCCTCCTCGCCATCTGCGACGGCCTGGTCACCGCGGAGCTCGCGTCCGAGCTCCCTTCATCCGGCGGCTCGTATCACTTCCTGCGCAGCGCGTACGGAAAATGGGGACGCCTCGTCTCCTTCCTCTTTCTTTTCCAGATCCTCTTTTCGGCGCCGCTCTCGATGGCTTCGGGGTGCATCGGCTTCGCGAACTATCTGAAGGTGCTGCTGCCGCCGGTCGAGCAGCACATCGGACTGACCGCGATGATCGTCTGCATCGGCACCGTGCTCCTGCTCCTCCGCCGCATCGAGGCGATCGGCAAGTTCTCCATCCTGCTCTGGGCCGGCGTGCTGCTCACGCTCGTGATCGTGATCGGTGCCGGTCTGCCGCACCTGAAACTGAGCGCGTTCGCGTTCTGGTCGGCGCCGCGACTCGACAACAAGCTCGGATTCGCCGGCCTCGGTGCCGCGCTGATCTACGCCGTCTACGACTACCTCGGCTACTACAACATCTGCTACCTCGGCGACGAAGTGCAGGAGCCGTCGAAGACGATTCCGCGCGTGATCGTGATCTCGATCCTCGCCATCGCCGCGATCTATCTGGTGATGAACGCGTGCCTCATCTCGGTACTGCCGATTCAAAAAGCGATGACGTCGAAGTCGGTGGTCGGCGATTACATCGAAGTGCTGATGGGACATCGCGCCGCGCAGGTGCTGTCGATCCTCATTCTCTGGACCGCGTTCGCATCAATCTTCTCGCTGATGCTCGGCTACTCGCGCATCCTCTACGCCGCCGCCCGCGACCAGAACTTCTTCTCGATCTTCGGGAAGCTGCATGCGACCGAGGCGTATCCGATCGTGTCGCTGTTGTTCCTCGGAAGCATCGCCGCGATCTTCTGCTGGTTTCCCCTCAAGAGCGTGCTGCAGGCGATCCTCTCCATTCGCGCGGTGATCCCGTTCATCGCGCAGATCATCGGCGCGGTGATCCTGCGCGTGCGCGAGCCGGAGCGTCCGCGTCCGTTCCGCATGTGGCTCTATCCGCTGCCGGCGATCATCGCCGTCGGCTTATGGGCCTACATCGTCATCTCGCCGGAAAAAGGGCTCAAGGTCGGCGGACTGTACGTGATGAGCGCGGGCGTGTTGTTCTTCGTGCTGCGCGAATGGCTGACGAAGCGCGCCGCGTCCACGATGTCATCCTGAGTCGCGAAGACGACGAAGGACCCGTAGCTTCAGGCGCCGCGGTTTCAGCTTACGGGTCCTTCGCCGTCTTCGCGGCTCAGGATGACACGGGGGCGCGATCACGTCTTCGCGTGATCGAGCCACCGCGCTACATCCGGCGGCTCGTACTCTTCGAACCGGTCGAGCAAGCGCTCCGGATCCGCGTCAACGATGGCGATGGCGCGGAACCGCGGCGCGATGAAGCGCTCGGTCACAGCGCGATCGAGGAACTCGAACAGCGGCTCGTAGAAGCCGCCGACGTCGAGGAAGCCGCACGGTTTGCGATGCGAGCCGAGCTGCGCCCAGGTCCAGATCTCGAAGATCTCTTCGAGCGTGCCGAGACCGCCGGGGAGGGCGATGAAGCCGTCCGCGAGGTCGGCCATCTTTGCTTTGCGCTCGTGCATCGTCTCGACGACGTGTAATTCGGACAGCCCTACATGTCCGACTTCGCGGTCCGACAGCATGCGCGGAATCACGCCGGCGACGTTGCCGCCGAGGCGGAGCATTTCGTCAGCGAGGATGCCCATGAGGCCGACGCGGCCGCCGCCGTAGACCAGGCCGATGTTGCGCGCGGCGAGTGATGCCGCCATGTCGCGCGCAGCGTTCGCATACTCCGGACGCGCACCCGCATTGGACCCGCAGAAGACGCAAAGACGTTTCATTCGCTTTTGGTGGTGTACGACAAGCTCTCAGCTTGTCGGATAGATGACCGACAAGCTGAGAGCTTGTCGTACATAAGATTACCGGATGCGAAGAGTGATCTCGTTCGTCCTTCTCCTTCTTGCATCCATCGCGCGGGCCGAGACGCCCGTCGACAAGCTCGCGCTCGACGCGATGAAGCAGTGGAAGCTCCCCGGTCTCGCCATCGCGATCGTGAAAGACGACAAGGTCGTGCTGACGAAGGGCTACGGCGTGAAAGAAATCGGCGGCACCGCGCCGATCACGGACGAAACGCTGTTCCAGATCGCATCGACGTCGAAGGCGTTCACCACGACCGCGATGGCCATGCTCGTGGATGAAAAGAAGCTCGCGTGGGACGATCCGGTTCGTCAACATGTTGTCTACTTCCATCTGAACGACGGATGCGCCGACTCGCTGGTCACGCTGCGCGACATCGTCTCGCACCGCACGGGCCTGAGCCGCCACGACGAGCTTTGGGACAACTCCGGACTGTCGCGCGAGGAAGTGATCCGCGCCATCGGCAGCGTCGCGCTGACGAAGCCGTACCGCAGCGCCTATCAGTACAACAACATCATGTTCATGACCGCGGGCGAAGCGGTGGCGCACGCGAGCGGGATGGCGTGGGACGACTTCGTCCGCACGCGCATCTTCATCCCGCTCGGCATGACGCGCAGCATCACCACCTTCGCGCAGTGGAACGCGTCGGCCGATCATGCGAGCGCGCATCGCTACGACGCGAAAACCGGCACGGTCTCCATCATCAAAGCCATCGATGAAGATAACCTCGGGCCCGCCGGCACAATCGCGTCGTGTGCGCGCGACATGGCGCAGTGGCTGCGCTTCCAGCTCGCGGACGGCACGATCGACGCGAAGCGTCTCGTGTCGGCCGATGCGCTGAACGAGACGAAGACGCCGCAGATGACGCTGCGCCTCGACGGCCCGACGCGCGAGCTGAATCCCGAGACGAACCTGCTCGCGTACGGAATGGGCTGGAACATCTCGGATTACTTCGGCTCGAAGGTGATCTCGCACGCCGGCGCGCTGAACAGCATGCGCACGCAGGCGGTGCTGCTGCCGAAGGAGCACGCGGGTTTCGTGCTGATGACGAACGTGGGCCGCGGGACGTCGCTCCTGGCGCTGCGGATGATGCTCACCGATCTGCTGCTGAATCGCACGCCGCGCGACTGGAACGCGTACTACCTCGCGCTCGACAAGAAGATAGATGACGAGGCGGCGGCGAAGAAAGTCGAGCGCGAAGCGAAGCGGCATCGCGATACGCATCCGTCGCGCGAGCTCGCGGCCTACGCGGCGACGTACGAGAACGCGGGCTACGGACCGTTAGCCGTGACGTTGGAGAACGGCGCGCTCGTGCTGCGCTGGCGCCGGCTCACGCTGCCGCTGACGCATTTCAACTACGACACGTTCAGCGCGTTCTCGGAGCCGGACGATGTGGACGAGCAGGTGGAGTTCCGGCTGGACGCAAGCGGAGAGGTCAAGATGTTGACGATGTTCGGGGAAACGTTTACTCGGCGATGAAAAGGTGTCATTCCGAGCCGCGAAGACGGTCCAGGAATCCCCTGCCGGCGGAGCGCATCGCGTGCATCGGCAGGGGATGCCTCGACTACGCTCGGCATGACACCTACTCGGCGATGAAAAGGTGTCATTCCGTGCATCGGCAGGGGATGCCTCGACTACGGCGCGAAGGGTGTAGGGCAAGCTCTCAGCTTGCCCCCCGGCAACCTGAGAGGTTGCCCTACACCTTTGCTCGCTACTCGGCGATCAGGCGCGCGATCTCGTCGATCGTCCGATTCACATTCGGCGTGGTGTTGTGATCGACGATGATCGAGAAGTACCGGTAGCCGCCGCGCGGCATGGCGATGATGCCGCTCAGCGCGCTGACGCCTTCCAGCGTGCCTGTCTTTCCGCGCAGACGTGATTGCAGTTCCGTGAGGCGGCGGTGCAGCGTCCCTTCTTCGTTCGGCGTGGCGAGGATCGACCACCATGCGCCGCGACGCTCGGGCGCATTCATCCAGCGCATCAGTCTCACGATGGCGGCGGGCGCGGCGAGGTCGTCCGGCGAGAGGCCGGAGCCGTCGACGAAGCGGATGTCGTTCGGGTCGATGCCGAGCTCGCGGACGAATCGCCGCTCCCGATCGACTGCCGCGACGTAGTAGCCGCCGCCGGCATTCTTGAACAGCATCTCCGCGTAGAGGTTCTGGCTCACCTTCAGCGTCGTTGCGAGCAGCTCCGACAGCGGCGGCGAATCGACGGCCGCGATGCGCTCCCCCTTCGCGACGCCGATGCGCACGTCGCCCTCGATGGTGATGCCGTCGAACACGAGCAGGTCGCGCAACGCGCGCGCGGCGTGCAGCGCAGGATCGGGAATGGCGAAGTCGTCGTCGATTGCGTTTTCGTGATACGCGAGTGCGTCGACGGGCGCGGAGTAGTCGTATGGGAGATTGCCGATCTTCCAGCTCGGCGGAATGGTCTGCCGATCGAATGCAGAGGGATCGGCGACGACGTCGTGCACGTGCGTGATGCCGCGCGCGTGCACGGCGCCGAGCATCGGCGCGAAGGCATCGCCGGGCGACGCGTAGTAACGCCCGCCGAACGACGGATCGCCGCCGCCGCGCAACACGAGATCGTCGCCGTCGCGCCAGAGCTCCGTGGTGAATCGATGATCGAGCCCGAGGCATTCGGACGCGAGCGCAGTGGAGAAGAGCTTGCGGTTCGACGCCGGGACCATGAGCTTGTGCGCGTTCTGCGCGTAGAGCACGCGGCCGGAATCGTCTTCGACGTCGATGGCCCACACGGCGCGCGTCGACGTCAGTTGATCGATGCGGGCGTACGGCGTCGTCGACGCACACCCGGCGAGGAGAAGGATCAGCGTCAGGCGAAGGACCATTCTTCGAAACCTTGCGAATGATCGAGGTTTTCGTGGACGGCGGGAAGCATCGTGTTCACCGCGGGGATGCGTTGCGCGACGGCGTGGGCGATAAGGGTCTGGGCGTAGTCGCGGGCCAATCGATACGGACGGAGTGGCTGAGGTGCGGCGTTGCTGAGTGACTGAGTTGCTGAGTTGCTGAGGTATTCGAGGACGCGATGTTCGACATGCGTGCCGAGCGCGGCGTCGAGCAGGAAAACGTCGTGTGTGCTGATGAGCGAGCCGTCCGAATGCACGAGGCGATCGATCAATACATCGCGATCGACATGCGCTCCGCGCTCGATGAATGTCTCGCCGCGATATGCGGTCCACTCCCACACGCCGCACCGAAGAAGAGCGAAGCGACCTTTGTCGCCGAGGATCGGGATCAGTCTCCACGCCGCGCGGGAGATGATCAGTTTGTGGCCGAGGTCTTCGAAGTCGCGCGAGGCGGCATCGAAGTAGAGACGCTCGAGATCGGGATCGTCGAGGTGATATGCGAGCCAGTGCTCGGCGGCCAAACGATCGCCGTCGCGAATCGCGGCATCGAGATCCGGTTCTTCATCGACATGCGGCGGCTCGAGGATCGGCGGCTCGCTCCACGGCAAACGCGAACCGCCCGTGTAGATCGCGCACTCGGTGAGCATCTCGCGATACGACGCACCGAGCTCGTCGCGGAGGTCGTATGCGGCAAGGCACGCGAGGAATGCATGCTTCGCGTGTTGCGACGGCGCGTAGGCCAGCACCGCGAAACGTGCGACGGCGAGAAACAGCTCGTGATCGCCGGCAAACTCTTCGATCGCGCGGCGCGTCGCCGGCTCATCGCGTTCGAGCAGAGCTTCGTAAAGCGGCGTCAATGTTTCTTTTTCGGAGCAGGCTTCGGTGCAGGTTTGGGAGGCGGGGCAGTCGACGCGGTCACGCCGCCGTCCTCTTCGGAACGGCTGTCTTCCACCTCGACCGTCTGCGTCATCGCATCGGTTCCGGTCGGTGCAGGACGCGCATCGGCGGGGGCAATGGTCTGCGTCGCCGGCTGTTGCTGGGCGTTCGCTCCGCGGCCCTCACGGCGGTGGCACGCGGCGAACAGAATCACAATCAAACTGAGGATCAGGACGCTGTTTCTCACGCGGGTCGTCATGCAATTTCCCTGACAGGACTTCGCTACAATGCGGCACCTATGCCGGACCGCAAACGCATCGGGATTTTCGGTTGGGGGCTGGTCGCGCCGAAGTCTCCGAACGTCGATGTTTTCGAGCGCAACCTGGAGCGAGCGGACAGCTGGCTCTCCCCTTTCGACGGTTTCGGACCGTCGAATTTTCTCGTTGGAATTCCCGATTTCGATTTTGAAACATACCACGGCTGGTTTGATCAACGATTTCCCCCCGCGAAGTTCTCGCAAGTGAAAGACAAGATGGGTCCGATGGTGCAATACGCCATCGGCGCGTTCATCCAATCACTCGCGCAGAACCCGGGCATCGAGTCCTTCCTCCAGTCGCTCGGCATCCGCTGCCACGTCTACGTCGGCACCGGCCTCGGCGACCTCACGATCGCGCACGAGGAATCGCGCCGGCTCGACCGCGCGCAACATCGCTGGAACGAGTTCTGGGCGAAACCGGAACGCTGCGAAGCGCTGCGCGATCACTACGAAGGCGAAGAGCAGGACCCGCACGCGCCGCGCGAGCAGTCGGAGTTTTTCGTCGGCAGCGAGGAGTGGATCGAAGCGAAGTACGCTTGGGAGTCGTACTGGGCGCAGCGCAGCGATGCACTTCGCGAATATCTGGCCGAGGCTGCGACGATTCATGGCGAGCCGGTGCCGCCGTCGTCGGGCTCGGCGAAGTTGTCGAGCATCCGCCAGAAGCTCAATCGCATCCGCGCGCTGAACAAGAAGTGGGGCTGCCCCGAGGAACCGTGGGCGAGTGTGTCGCCGAATCTGTTGTGGAACATCTCGAACATTGCGGCGGCGCAGATCTCGATGCTCGGCAAGATCACCGGTCCGGCGTTCGCGCCGATCGCCGCATGCGCCTCATTCGGCATCGCCACGAAGATGGCAATGGATGCGATCCACCTCGGCGAAGCGGACGCAGTGGTCATCGGCATGTGCGATCCGCCGCCGCATCCGCTCGTGCTGTCCGCGTTCTACAACGCGAACGTCATGTCGGCCGATGCTGATGTGTCGCGGCCGCTGACCGGACTGAAAGGAACGCATGTCGCCGGCGGCTCGTGCGTCTGGATCGTCGGCGATGCGGAGAAGCTGCGGGCCGCCGGGTTCAAGCCGCTCGGACTGGAGATTGTCGGCGTCGGGACGTCGTCCGATGCGCATCACATCATCACGCCGTCGAAAGGCGGGCCGCAGCTCGCGATGAAGAAGGCGTTGGAGGAAGTGCAGGCGAGCGACGTGACGACGTGGGACATGCACGCGACGGCGACGCCGGGCGATGCGACGGAGATCGAGCATTCGCTGGAGATGCTGCATCCCGACGTGCTGTTCACGGCGCGCAAGGGAACGTTCGGACATGGCATGTCGGTCGGCGGCGGCTGGGAACTGACTGCACAACATTTGGGCATGGCGCGCGGGAAGCTGTTCCCGATGGCGCTGACCGAGGGCGAGCTGCACGCCGATGTGAAAGTGCATGCCGCGAAGTTCGTCAACACCGAGGGGCAGGAAGTTCCGCGCGGCTACACCGGGAAGTTGAGCATGGGCATCGGCGGGATCAACTCCTGCGTGATCTCCAAACCATGGGAGTAACGCGCGTCCCGACCGAGTTCGCAAGCGAGCTCGATCCACTCTTCGTCACCGCACCGACTACGCGCTGCGGCACGACGCTGCTGCAGCGATTGATCTGTTCCGCGCCGAATGCGCTGCTGTTCGGCGAGTCGGTCGCCGGCGACATCGAGACGGCGCTGATGATGAGCTATGCGCGTGCGCTGATGTACGACGCGAGCCGCATTCCGGTGCGCATGAAGCTCGAGTCGGTGCTGTCGGGCGATGTGAATCGATGGCTGTACGATCTGACGCCGGACATCGATGCATATCTGCACGCGTTGCGCGGCCAGTACGAATCGCCGCTGATCGGCGCGCGCGATTCGGCGATCCGGCATGGACGCGCGGTGTGGGGCGTGAAGTATCCGCGCTGGTCCGCCGCGACGATCGATCTGCTGCGCTCGATGATTCCGGGGAGCAGGTGGATCTACATCCATCGCGATGTGCTGGCGTGTCTGCGATCGGCGAAGGGGCGCGGCGATCTGCTCCGTCCCGGCGACGAAGTGCTGTTCGCGCAGGAGTGGACGGCGAATCTCGAGTTCGCGCTGACGCTGCCGCGCGATGAACGATTGCTGCTGCTCGATTACGACGAGCTCGCGCGCGATCGGGAGGCGTTCCTGCGCTCGATCGAGGAGTTCAGCGGCGCGAGACCGATCGACCGGAGCGTGCTCGAACATCGCGTGAATGACTCCGAGGGCTATCTCCCGCCTGTGGAGTTGACGGAGCAGGAGATCGCGCAGGCGCTGGCGGTGGCAGGAGAGACCCGGATGCGCGTCTACGGCGTGTAGGACAACCTCTCAGGTTGTCGGCCTCTCAGGTTTTCAACCTCTCTCAGGTGCCGGGGAGGCAAGCTGAGAGCTTGCCCTACACCAGCACGCTTGTTCCTGCGCAACCGCGAGCATACGATTCGCGCACCGAATTTAAGGAGGAAGCGCATGAAATTCCGGGCCCTTTTTGCCACCGGTTTACTCCTGCTCTGTACCAGCACGTTTGCCGACGAGCCGCAGCAGAAACCGAAACCTGCCGAACAACAGGCGGCGCAGGACGCGATGATGAAAGCGATCACGCCGGGCGACTCACACAAGCTGCTCGACGGCATGGTCGGCACGTTCGACGCGAAGGTGATGATGTGGATGGATCCGAGTCAGCCGCCGATGGTCAGCGGTGGCACGTCGGAGAACAGCTGGGTTCTCGGCAATCGTGAAGTGATGGAGAAGTTCAGCGGCACGTTCATGGGCGCGCCGTTCAGCGGCATCGGCTTCACCGGCTACGACAATCTCAAGAAGCAGTACTGGGGCACGTGGATGGACAGCATGTCGACGGCTCCGATGACGTCGACCGGCAACACGTCCGACGGCGGCAAGACGTGGAAGTTCGCCGCGACCATGCCCGATCCGATGAGCGGCAAGGACGTGCAGGTCGACCAGCGCGTGACGGTCACGGACAAGGATCACCACTCGATGGAGATGTGGATGGCCGGGCCGGATGGCAAGCCGTTCAAGATGATGGAGATTCAGTACACGCGGAAGAAGGGATAATCGAGCCGCGTAGACGGTCGAGGAATCCCCCGCCGAAGCCTCGCTCCGTAGGCAGGGGATCCCTCGACTTCGCTCGGGATGACACCAGGTCGTCACATCTTCGGCGTAAACAACGAGAACCCCGCTCCCTGCGGATCGCCGAGAACGGCAAAGCGTCCGACGTTCGGAATGTCCATCGGCTCGGAATGCGCGGTTGCTCCGAGCGACTTCGCCTTGGCGAATGACTCGTCGACGCTCTGCACCATGAAGTAGACGTTCCAGAAGGCCGGCACTCCGTCGAAGCGCGCATCCTTCATCTCGAAAAATCCGCCGCGCGCTTTGTCGCCGTCGTGCCATTCGGTGTATTCGGGCGAGACCTTCGGCGTCCATCCGAAGAGGCTCGAGTAGAAGTTGCGCTCGGCGTCGCCGTTGCGCGCGGTGAGCTCGTTCCAACACGCTGCACCGTTCTCGCCCCACACGCTCGAGCCGATGTGATTGCGCGCCTGCCAGAGCGCGAAGACCGCGCCTTCGGGATCGGCGACAACCGACATGCGTCCGACATCCATCACGTCCATCGGCGGGTGCAGCAGATTGGCGCCGAGCGATTTCGCCTTCGACGCGCTGTCGTCCACGCTGTCGACATTGACGTAGCTCAGCCAGTTCGGCGGAATCTGCGGGTTCTCGAAGATGGCGCCGAGGACGCCGCCGGCGAGCTTCGCCATGATGTACGGCGGACTGTCCGGCATCGGGATCTCGTCGAACTGCCAGCCGAACAACTCACCGTAGAACTTCTTCGCTCCCTGACCGTCTTTGGTCGAGAGCTCCACCCAGCAGAACTGTCCCGGTTCGTACTTCGTGATTTGCATTCGTTTTCTCCTTTTGGACAAGCTGAGAGCTTGTCCTACACCACTATTTCAACTTTTTGCGGGTTGCCTTTTCGAGGGACGACGGGTCGTCGAGGATGATCCATTCGAGGACTGACACCGGCAGCGATCCGTGCGCGATCAGCTCATCGTGAAACTCGCCGAGGCGGAACGCAGCGCCCTTCTTGTCGCGATAGCGTCCGAGGAGCTGCATGATCTGCCACTTGCCGGTGATGTAGCTGATCTTCTGCGTCGGCGATGACGCCGCGCCCGCCGCTTCGCCGGTGCCCGACTCCTTATCCAGTCCGCCCGCTTCCATGAAGTAGTTGACCGCCTGATCGAACGTCCAGCGGCCGGTGTGCAGATTCACATCGACGCCGATGCGCGCCGCGCGATAACGCGAGAGCCGCAGGATCTGTCCCGCGCCCGCGGACTCCGGCGGGTACAAGCCTTCGCGCAGCAACATCTCCTCGCCATACAACGCCCAGCCCTCGGTGAAAACGGAGTCCTGCTGCTGGCGGCGGATCTCATCGGTGAGGTGATTCCCGATCGAGAGCTGCAGGAAATGTCCCGGAATCCCTTCATGTCCGAGGATCGGCCGCGGATCTTCGATCGCAGCGCGGATGTAGAAGTTGTGGCTGTTCGGGTTGTACGTCGGGATGAAGTAGAAGCCGCTCGAATCCTGGTCGTAGAGTCCCGGCGGATTCATGAAACCGCCCGGCGATGTGGGCTTGAATGCATCGGGCAGCTGGCGGATCAGGAACGGTCCGAGGTAATCGGGCAGCGTCACGAGGTGATTGTCTTTGAGGAACTTGATCATCTCCTCTTCGCGGCTCTGGTAGCGCTCGAGGAAGGACTGCTGATCTTTCGGGACGTCGGCGGAGCGATGCGGATCGGGATCGGCCATCGACGGATCCTTGAGCATCGCTTCGAGTGCGCGATAACGCGCGAGCTCGACGCGTCCGAGGTGCTCGACTTCATCGGAGCTCATCGGCAGCAGCAGGATGTGCCGCAGCATGTACTCGTAGTTCGTCTTGCCCAGCGGCTTCCAGGGCTTCATCGACGGCAGCTGCTTCTCGAGCCAATCGGCGTACGCGTGCATCGCACTCGCCGCATTTTTCTTCGCGGTCGCGAGCTCCTGCTTTTCGGATGTGGGCAGCGGACCGGCGAGTGAATCGAGCGTGTCGAAGAGCGAATCGATGGAGCGCGCGGAGTCGATGGCGAGCTCCGCGTAGAGCCGCACCGGTTCGGTCAGATTCTTCTTCCCCTGCTCGAGGAGATGCGGCATCTGCTCGAGGCGATGCATGCCGGCGCGCGCGCGAACATCGGCCGGCGCGTACTCCTTCTTGATCAGGGAGAAGATGGCGTTGCTCGCCTCGTTGACGTAGAGCTGCGGATCGGTGACTTCCGGCCGCTGCACGCGATCGGCGAATTCGTCGCGATCGACCTGCGAGCGGAAGAGGATCGCGTCGATGACGTCGTCCTTCTTCCAACCTTTGAAATCGACGGCCCGGGCTTTCTCCGCGATCGCGAGCACGTGCGCGTGCCGCTTCGCGATCGCCGCTGCCGAGTAGTCGGCGAGCTTGTCGTCCCACGTGTGCAGTCCCTGATCGGATGCGGCCACGGGGTAATTCTGGTTGCGCCAGTCGTAGTAGTCGTTCGCGAGCTTGTGCAGTTCCGGTGGAGTCATGGCAAACAACGGCAGTGTGAAAAAGAGCGCAGCAATCAGCTTTTTCATCGAGGCGAAAGTTTATGGCGAGATTGCGCACAGTAGACAACGGACAGCGGTCCCGTTCACCGAAGCTTCACCCGCCGTAACGGACACGGGACAAAAACATCCATAAAGCCGCCTATCCTGTCATCGGGCTCCCCGGATCAATGTCGAGGCAAGGAGGTCGGTATGCCGTCGGTCGAAAAACAACGGGTGAAGACGAGTGAACCGACGCTCGAATCCGGCCGCGGCGAGCCATTCGCAGCAGGCACCACGATCGCCCGCTACAAAATCCTTTCCCTGCTCGGCTCGGGCGCGATGGGCGACGTTTACCGCGCGCACGATCGCACGCTCGATCGCGAAGTCGCGCTGAAAGTCCTCCCGCCGGAGCTGGTGCACGATCGCGAGCGCGTGCGCCGCTTCGCGCAGGAAGCGAAAGCGGCATCGGCGCTGAGCCATCCGCACATCGTCACCATCCATGACATCGGACACGCCCGTCCATCGACGAGCGTGCAGCCGATCTCGAAGCGCAACAGCGAAGTGCACTACATCGCGATGGAGTTCGTCGACGGCCGCACGCTGCGCGACACGATGAGCTCACCGCTGCCGATCCGCCGCACCGTCGAGCTCCTCGCGCAGGTCGCCGACGGCCTCGGCAAAGCACACTCCGCCGGCATCATCCATCGCGACCTGAAGCCGGAGAACATCATCATCGCGACCGAGGGGTATGCGAAGGTCGTCGATTTCGGACTGGCGAAGTTGATCGATGCGGATCGCGGCTGGAATCCAATCGGCGCTGATTCGCCGACGCTCCGCGCCCTCACGCAGAACGGAGAAGTCCTCGGCACGCCCGGCTACATGGCACCGGAGCAGATCACCGGCGGACCGGTCGATCCGCGCGCGGATGTCTTCTCGTTCGGCTGCATCCTGTACGAAGCGATCACGCGCATGCGGCCGTTCGAGTCGGAGTCGTTCGTCGACACGCTCTACAAGATCCTGCACGAGCAGCCGCCGTCGATCGGCGCGATCGCGCCCGGCACGCCGGTCGAGCTGCAGCGGATCGTGATGAAGTGCCTGGCGAAGAATCGCGAAGAGCGCTATCAATCGATCCGCGACGCGGCGCTCGATCTGCGCGCATGGCTGCATCAGGGCGACTCGCCTGCCGCATTGCCGCGCCGCGATCGTTCATCACAACTGCGCATCGCACTGCTCGCGACGACGCTCGCCGTCGTCCCGATCCTCGGCTGGATCTTCCTCGGACATCGCGACGTCCTGACGACATCGAATCCGCAGCAGACGATCCGCCGCGTGACGACGAACGGCCGCACCGCGATCGGCGCGATCTCGCCCGACGCGCGTTACGTCGCGTACGTCGCGACCGATGCGCGCGGCAGCTCGGTGTGGCTCGAACAGCTCGAGACGAAGTCGACGCTGCAGCTCGTGCCGCCGACGATCGGCCACTACGTCTCGGTGACGTTTTCGCGCGACGGCAATTACGTCTGCTTCGTCCGCTACGACACGAACATGACCGCCGATCTCGCCCGCGTTCCGCTCCTCGGTGGCAAGCCGGAGACGCTGATCCACGACATCGACACGCGTCCCGACTTCACGCCCGACGGCAGCCGCATCGCGTTCGTGCGCGACGACTTCAACAAATCGACGAGCACGGTGATGGTGGCGAACGGGAACGGCAGCGATCCGCGCGCACTCGCGACGCTGCGCCTTCCCGACCGCGCGTATTCGCCGTCGTGGTCGCGCGATGGCGAGAAGCTCGTCGTCGCGCAACGGAACAAGGTGATCGAGATCGCGTGGCCGAGCGGCACGATGCGGGAGATCGCGACGCATCCGCGATTCGAGTCGGTGCGCAACGTGGCGTGGTCCGGCCGCTCGACGCTGATCGTCGCCGCGGTGCAGGAGGATTCGACCGGTCACGTGCGGCTGTGGGAGCTGGATGCAAAGAACGGCGACGCGCAGCCGATCACCGATGAACTGGCCGATCTCGTGCTGCCGTCGCTCAGCGCGGACGGCAAGACGATCGCCGCGGTGCAGACGATCGGTCAGGCGAATGTGTACACGTACGACGACCGCGGCGTGCATCAACTGACGTCGGGACTCGGATCGGCGAACGGCGTGAACGGATTGTCGTGGCTCGGCAATCGCGTGCTCTATTCGTCGACGACGGACGGCGCGTCGTCGATCTTCGCCGGCGATCAGCGCTTGAGCGAAGGACCGGGCGATTCGCATCCGGCCGCAACGCCGGACGGCTCGGCGATCGTGTACGCGGCGACGACGAAGAATGGGTCGACGATCTGGACGATGAACGCGGATGGCAACAATCGCCGCCAGCTGACGAATGGTCCGCGCGACTCCGACTTCGCGATCTCGCCCGATTCGAAGACGCTCGCCTGGGCGTCGTTCGATCCAAAGTCTGCGCAATGGTCGCTCTGGACAATGCCGATGGCCGGCGGAGCACCGCAGAAGATCAGCACTCGTTCGACGTTGATCGAACAGCTGCGCTACACGCCGGATGGCAAGACGATCGTCTTCACCGGATACGCCGGGAGCATGCTGCGCCTCTATCGCATCCCGGCAAACGGCGGCGCGGTCGCGGAGATCACGAGCAAGCGCTCGTGGGACAGCTCGGTGTCGAGCGACGGCCGCTCGCTGATCTGCGCGTACGACTTCGACGAGACCAACAATTCATCATTAGCCACGCTGTCGCTCGACAGCAGCGACGTGAAAACGACATCGCTGAACGGCTCGAAGTACCGCTGGCGCGGCGACAACGTCACGTACCTCCACGAGGAGAACGGCGCCACGAATCTCTGGATGCTCGACCGCGGCACCTCGCGCAAGCTGACCGATTTCAGCGAAGGATCGATCGTCGATTACGCATGGAGCGGGGACGGAAAACGCGCGGCGATCACGCACGTGGTGGATTCGTCGGACGTGGTGGTGATCCGGCGGAAGTAGTTCATCGGTGTAGGAACAAGCTCTCCGCTTGTCCGGACAAGCTGAGAGCTTGTCCTACACCTACGGGAGCTACTTCACCTTCGTGAGTCCGCGCGGCATCGCCTTCACCAGCGCATTCTCTCGATCGATCCCGTGCCGCTTGTCGAGCACGGCCTGCCGGATGATCCGCATCATCTGCTCGAAGTGATCCTCGGCGCGGTCGAGTGCTTCGCGTGCATCCTCGAGCGCGTTCTGCATGTTCAGGATCACTTCGACGCCCGCGAGATTGACGCCGAGGTCGCGCGTCAGGGTGAGGATCATCTCCAGCTTGCGGATCTCGCTCGTTCCGTACAGCCGCGTGTTGCCGGCGGTGCGCGTGGGCTTGATCAGACCTTCGCGCTCGTAGAGGCGCAGCGTCTGCGGATGAATGTTGTAGCGCTCCGCGATGACCGAGATCATCACGTATCCATCTGCTCTGCGTCTGCCCATGAAGACAGTGTAGGACAGGCGCCCTCGCCTGTCCCACACCCTCGAAATTACTTGTTCTCGTCCACCACTTCCGCTTCGATGACGTCATCCTTGCTGTCGCCATCGCTCGGAGCGGCGCCGCCCGGAGTCGGACCACCACCCTGCTGTCCGCCACCCTGCGCGCCGGTGTTCTGGTACATCACCTCAGCCAGCTTGTGCGAGGCCTTGGTCAGATTCTCGGTCGCCTTCTTCAGGTTATCCGCACCGCCCTGCTCCATCGCCTTGCGCGCGTCGCTGATCGCCGACTCGAGGTTGCTGACATCGGAGCCGGAGAGCTTCTCGCGGTTTTCGGTCAGCATCTTCTCGACGTTGTACACGAGCGAGTCGAGCTGATTCTTCGCTTCGATCTCTTCGCGGCGACGCTTGTCGTCTTCGGCATGCGCTTCCGCGTCCTTCACCAGCTTCTCGACGTCATCCTTCGACAGACCGGACGAGCTGGTGATCGTGATCTTCTGCTCCTTGCCGGTGCCGAGGTCCTTCGCCGACACGTTCATGATGCCGTTCGCGTCGATGTCGAACGTGACTTCGATCTGCGGAATCCCGCGCGGTGCAGGCGGAATGCCGATCAGGTGAAACGCGCCGAGCAGCTTGTTCGCCGCCGCCATCTCGCGCTCGCCCTGATGGACCTTGATCTCGACCGACGTCTGCGAATCGGCAGCCGTGGAGAAGGTCTCCGACTTGCGCGTCGGGATGGTGGTGTTGCGCTCGATGAGCTTCGTCATCACGCCGCCGAGCGTCTCGATGCCGAGCGACAGCGGAGTGACATCGAGCAGCAGCACGTCTTTGACATCGCCGCCGAGGACACCGCCCTGCACTGCCGCGCCGACCGCGACCACTTCGTCAGGATTCACGCCCTTGTGCGGCTCCTTGCCGAAGAAGTCCTGCACGAGCCGCTGCACCATCGGGATACGCGTCGAACCGCCGACGAGCACGACTTCGTCGATCTTCTTCGGATCGACGCCTGCATCATTGAGCGCCTGACGCACCGGGCCCATCGTCTTCGAGATGATGTCGCCGACGAGCTGCTCGAACTTCGCGCGGGTCAGCGTGAGATTGAGGTGCTTCGGACCCGACTGGTCGGCGGTGATGAACGGCAGGTTGATGTCGGTGGACATCGTCGAGCTGAGCTCGATCTTCGCCTTCTCCGCCGCTTCCTTCAGTCGCTGCAGAGCCATCTTGTCTTTCGACAGATCGATACCCTGGTCCTTGCGGAACTCGTCGATGATCCAGTCGATGAGGCGCTGGTCGATATTGTCGCCGCCGAGGTGTGTGTCGCCGTTGGTCGACTTGACTTCGACGACGCCGTCGCCGACTTCGAGGACGGAGATGTCGAACGTACCGCCGCCGAAGTCGTACACGGCGATGGTCTCGTTCGTCTTCTTGTCCAGTCCGTACGCGAGCGCGGCGGCGGTCGGCTCGTTGACGAGCCGCTCGACCTTGAGGCCGGCGATCTCGCCCGCGTCCTTCGTCGCCTGGCGCTGCGAGTCATTGAAATACGCCGGCACGGTGATGACCGCGCGGTCGACCTTCTCGCCGAGGTAGTCTTCGGCGGCCTGTTTGAGTTTCTGAAGAATCATTGCGGAGATCTCAGGCGGCGAATAAAGCTTCGACTGGACCTCGACGCGCGCGTCGCTGTTCGACGCCTGCGTCACGTGATACGGCACCATCTTCATCTCTTCGCTGACTTCACCGAACTTGCGTCCCATGAAGCGCTTGATGGAGAAGACGGTGTTCTCAGGATTCGTGACCGCCTGCCGCTTTGCGACCTGACCGACGAGGCGCTCGCCGTTCTTGGCGAAACCGACGACGGACGGGGTGATACGGCTCCCCTCGGCGTTCACGATGACCTTCGGCTCGTTGCCTTCCATGACGGCCACAACCGAATTGGTCGTCCCGAGATCGATGCCGATGATCTTGGACATATTGTTCTCCTTCTGTGACTTAGGCGGCTATGAGTGCCCCATTGTCAACTTTGTGTACCGATCAAAACCTGAGTCTATCATTGTGAATTCCGAGCCTGCAAGCTACGTTCCGCCGAGGAGCGCGGACATCCTGTCCGCAGTAGCCGGCCGTCCCGGCCGGCTACTAAAAAGTGCCCAGCCGCGAAACGCCCGACCACGCGAACGAGGCCATCCGCGCTCCTTGCAATGCACGACCACCTTGCTTTCGTTATGCTCAATCCGGAGGTTCGATTACAAATGGATCCATATCAGCAGCAAGAGCCCGCCTGGATCAGCGCCAGCACGGAGCAGATGGCGACCCGCGAGCGTGCTTTTTTCCGCTCGGTTTATGGATGGATGTTCGGCGGTCTGATGACCACCGCGCTCATGGCGTTCGCCGTGACGCAGTCCGTCGCACTGCAGCAGCTCGTCATCGGCACCGGCCTGTTCTGGCTGCTGTTTGTCGTCGAGCTCGGCCTCGTCGCGTTCCTCACCATTCGCATCACGAAGATGGCGACGGCCACGGCCTCGATCGTCTTCCTGCTCTATTCACTGCTCAACGGTCTGACGCTCAGCGGCATCTTCTTCTATTACACGCAGGGCTCGATCGTGAACGCGTTCGTCTGCGCGGCCGGCATGTTCGGCGGCATGGCGATGTACGGCATGGTCACCAAGCGCGATCTCACGTCGTGGGGCTCGTTCTTCCGCATGGGGCTCATCGGGCTGGTGCTGATGATCGTCATCAACATCTTCCTGCACTCGCCCGGACTGGAGTTCGTGATCGGCGCGGTCGGCGTCTTCGTATTCATCGGCCTGACCGCGTACGACAACCAGAAGCTGAAAGCGTGGGCCCACGCCGGCGGCGGCGTGCAGGACAACCTCGCGATCTTCGGCGCGCTGGTGCTTTATCTCGATTTCGTGAATCTGTTCCTGATGCTGCTCCGCCTGTTCGGACGCCGGCGCTAAACGAACCGCACGTCCTGCAGCGTCGCGATCGGTAACGACCGGCGCGGATTGTCAGGATCGAAGAGGACGAGGTAACTCTCCCCTTCGACCGGCATCGGCGCCGGTCTTTGTTTTCCGAAGCTCACCTTCGAATCGATGACACCCTGATCCGTCCGATAGCTGTAGTGCGCGCCGAAGTGATCGACCTTGTCCATCCGCGCCAGCACCGCAACTCCGCGCGTGGCGAGCGCCGCGGTCTGTCTCGCCGCCCACGCCATCAGCAGAGTCATCAACGCGACGAGTCCCACCAGCCCGCCGGCGATCGCGAGCAGCGGCACGAACGCGCGCGTGGTGCCGCCGAGGTGCGCGCGGGAGAACGGCTTGCTGACGATCGGATTCGTCGCCGCGTACGTCACCCGCACGTTCGAGCCCTCGGTCATCTCCTGGTATTGCGACCGGCGCACGCTCGCACTGTTCTGCATGACCACGCCGCCGACGGTGTAGCGATACGTCACGGTGTAGCGTTTGTCCTTGCCGGGTCGAATCGTGCGGCTGATGACCGTGCCGGTCGTCTCCGCGCCTTCGCGCTGCAGCAGCGCGGCATCGCGCACGTCGCGCACGAGCAGTCCGCCGATCGACAACGCGACCGCGAATGCAACGCCCGCCATCACGCCGCCGATTGCCACCGGCCGCACGATCGCACGCCGCGGCACCGACGCGAGCTCGCGCGGAATCGATGCCGATGCTTCCCAGAATGGACCGGTGGTGAGGCTGATCGCGCGCGTAATCGCCATCACGATGCCGACGACCAGTGCGCTCATCGACGGAATCAACATCTGCTCGAATGACGGCGTCGCTGGCGAGCCGTTGAGCGCGAGCCAGAGCGCGTAGACGATCCAGACCGCGAGTGCCACTCCGATCAATGCCGCCGGTTTGCGGATGCGCGCCGCGATGCGTTGCGTGCGCACGAATTTCGCGAGCCGCTCCGCGCGCTCGCGCGATGCGCCGAGGGACGTGAAACGTGCGACGGGATCGAAGGAAGGTGGCGCCGGATTGGCGAGATAGTCAGCGTTCGTCAGCGGCATGCGCGTCATTGAATCACGCGGCGCGCTTGATGCGCTTCGACACGAGCTCCCTCAGCGTCAGCGCGTTGTTCACCGCGAATGCGGAGTCGTCGTTGTCGAAGTAGACGTAGATCGCCTCGAGCTTGCGGCTCCATTCGTTGATGCGATCGGCCCACGCCGCGAGCTGCGCGTCGCTGTAACTGCCCTGGTATTTGAACTGCGTCGGCCCGTGCAGACGGATGTATGTCCAGTTCGCGGTGATCTCGATCGGCGATTGATAGCCGGCGAGCTCGTAGATGCAGAACGCCGCGTTGTATTGCCTGAGCAACTCGTAGACACCGTCGGTCATCCACGTCGGGTTGCGCAACTCGAATGCGTAGCGATGCTTCTTCGGCAGCGCTTCCAGAAAACTCTCGAGCCGTTCGAGATTCACATTCCACTTCGGCGGGAGCTGCCAGAGGATCGGTCCGAGCTTGCCGCGCAAGCGCTCGGCGCGCGGGAGAAAGTTGCTCAGGCCGCGCTCCGCGTCCTTCAACTTGATCATGTGGGTGATGAAGCGGCTGCCCTTCACGGCGAATAGAAAATCGCGCGGCGTCGACTTGCGCCACGTGTCGAACGATTCCTCTTTCGGCAGGTGATAGAAGGTGTTGTTCAACTCGACCGTGTCGAAGTCGCGCAGGTAGTGCGGGAGCATCTCGCCCTGCTTGACGTCCGCCGGGTAGTAGCGGCCGATCCAGTGTTTGTAGTGCCAGCCGGACGTGCCGATGCGAATGGGACAGGCGCCTTCGCCTGTCCCGTTCGTCAGCTTACTGGTTCGTGATCGTGATCGTTCCATTGCTCGATGTGGTCGCACGCACAGGGCGCGAGACACGGCCCGGAATGTTGAGCGGCGCCGTGATCGCAACCGGCTGCTTGACTGCACGCGCTCGCGACGTAGTCGTCGTCGGCGCGACAGTGACGGGCTGCGTGATCTGCGGCGTCGTCACGGTTGTGGACGGCGAGACGGTCGACGGGAATCCGACTTGACGCGGCATCGAGACCAGTCCGGTCGCGCTGCCACCGACGGCTGCAGTGGGAGTCGTCGCGGTCGTCGACGTCGACGGAGTCACGTTCGTGTTCGCGGTCGTTCGGACATTCGCGACCGGCGGATTCGCGGCCGCAGTCGGAGACGGCGTGATCGCAGACGTGACGGTCGGCGTCAGCAAACCGGTGTTCTGATTCGCTGCGGTCGACGCGCCGCTGATGCCGGGGCCGGCGGAGAACAAGCCGGCGCTCGCGGCGAGCGCAGTGTTGGTCGGAGTCGTCGCGGTGCCCGCGTTGGCGAACACCGGCGCGGTCACCGAGGTCGGCGTCGTGGCGCCTGCGGTGACGGAGCTCGTGGTCGCTGCGGAGCTGAGTCCGCCGATGACGACTGCGCCGCCGCCCACGTCAGCACCCACGCCGCTGGTAATCACCGGAGTCGGCGCCGAGCTGATGGACGAGTTCACCGTCGACTGCGGATTGACGATCAACGCCGGCGGAATCACCTGGCCGGTCGGCGCGTCGCTTCCGTAAGTCACCGGAGCGGGTCCGGGGTTGGCGTATCCGAGGAAACGGCCCTGGTGTCCGGCGAGCACGGCAATCGCTTCGGACGATGACGAGTACATCGGTGTGATGGTTTCGGGCGCAACGATCATGCGGCTCTGCGGAACCGAGCCCTCCGAGCCGCTGGACGAGCCGTAAGTGGCTGCATGCGGCTTGGAACCGTACTGCTCGGTGGTGCCGGGCTGACCATTGCCGGGGGTGTAATTAGTCGAGCAGGCGCCGAGGCCTGCGAGGAAGATCGTGAACGAAATGGCAACGAGAATTCGGAGGCCATTCCGCTCACGCAAAGCGTTCATGTTCATCGGTTTATGCATCATGACCTCCTGGGGTCTATCGCTGCATTACGATGGTTATTTTGAGCAAGCGACGTGCCCCTTTGTGGGATAATGACGGACATGTCGATGCTGCCTCATCCGGTGCGGTACACGTACGAGGAATACCTGCGGGTGGAGCAGGACAGCAATATCCGGCACGAGTACCTGGAAGGGCAGATTTATGCGATGTCGGGCGGGACCCCTGAGCACTCGGGACTCTTCACCGCCGTGGCGACGATCTTCAACAATCAGATTCGCAAACGCTGCTCCACCATGACATCCGATGTGCGAGTTCGCACGACGTCAGGCCTGACGACGTATCCCGACGTTGTTGTGGTCTGCGGGCCGAGCGAACGCGACACGACCGACCGCCACGCCATCACGAACCCGACGCTTCTCGTCGAAGTCCTGAGCCGAAGCACCGAAGCTTACGATCGCGGCGTCAAGTTCGAGCACTACAAGAGCATCAAAACGCTGCAGCAGTACGTGCTCGTGTCTCAGAACGAACCACTCGTCGAAGTGTGGACGCGCGGTAATGACAATCAATGGACGTTTTCGGTATATCGCGACGGCGACACCGCACCACTTTCATCGGTCAACGGGCACTTGGACGTGCGCAAGCTCTACGAGTTGGGAACCATCAAATAAACGGATCGATCGCCCGAATCCCCCCATAAAACCGGTCGTGTTGGAAGTCCTCGGACAGGATCTCTGTCAATCCGTGCACGCTGGCGTACGCCCAGATGTTCGCGTCGAACCACGACAGCTGATACGCCGCGGCGGCGCGCAGTGCGGCGCGGACGATGTTCTCGTCGGGATAGAGCACGTCGAACTGCACGAGCAGCTCTTCGATCTCGTGGGTCGCGTCCGCGGGCTCGAGAATGCGGCCGACGCCGATGCGGAAGGGACGCGTCACCGCCGCGTAGAACTCGACGATCGACTGATACGCGATGCGGATCGAGTCAGTCGCCAGCCCGTCGCGCAGCACCTTCGTGGCGATCTTCTGCTTGTCCGGATCGCGCGAATCGTAGCGGTACACGAGGACGTTCGTGTCAACGAGTGCGGTCACGGTCGTAAAGATCCTCGCGTGTCCAGCCGCGATCGATCGTCCCTTCCGCGACGCGCAGCAGCTTGCGGTCACGCCTCGACTGCCGGGACGTGGCCGCGTCGAAACGCGCCAGGCGCTCTTCGCGAGACAGCCGCTGTTTCGGCCGTGCGGGCGAGATCCGAAGCTCGTCGCCCGCCACGCGCCACTGGATGTCATCCCCGGGCTTGATGGCCAGCTGTTCCGCCAATGTCTTGGGGATACTTACCTGATACTTACTCGTGACCTTGGCCATTTCCTTACTGTAGCACGGATTAGCGGATCCGGCCACCTCCGAAGTAGCGCACCGATTTGTAGTGCATGTCGAAATAGCTCGCCGCCACCCGCAGCGCGCGCGCGACGATCCACTCATCCTTCGAAACGATTTTTTCCAGCGGCTGACGCATGTGTGCCGGCAACTTGTAACGGCAGAGCCGGCAGAGTGCGTTGCCCAGCGTCTTCTCCTGATTACAGCGAGGGCAGCTCCGCCGCTTCGCAAGACCCTCGATCTGCGGCTTCGACATCATTTCTTCTCCCCTTCTTTCTTCGTCTCGGACCCAAAAAGAAAAGGCCGGCGGAAAGCCGGCCTTTGGTGACGCGAATGGATGTGTCTGGCCAGAGTAACACACCTCGTTACTTCGGCAAGTACCCCTTTTCGTCCACAAAGTTCGGATCGGATTCGTACTTCCAGACGAAGTAGCCGCTGATGTTCGGCGCGGATTTCAACGCCGCGAACATCGCATCGAACGAGCGCTTCTGCGCCGACGGATCCGCATCACGCTCGCGATGCTCGGCCCATGGATCGATCCACGCGCCGGGCGTTTTCGGATATCCGAGCTCGGTGAGAATCACGTTTCGTCCGGTCGCTTTCGCCACGCGTTGCATGCGCGCGACGGCCTCACGCGCGCCCGCGAGGAGCTGCGCGTCGGTCGCGTCCATGGTCGAGGCGAGCGGGAAGTACGCGTCGACGCCGATCGCATCGAGCTCGCGCCAGAACGGCGTCTTCTCGAATGCGTCGAAGTTCGCGGCGTATGTGATGCGGCCGTGATAGAGCGCGCGCACTTTGCGGATCAGCTGATGCCATTCGGGACGCGATTCGCTGCGACTGAGCTCCGTACCGATGCAGAGCCATTCGACATGCATTCGTTCCGCGAGCTGTGCTTCGTGCAGGACGTAGTTCTCATAAGACGCGAACCAGGTTTCCCATGATGGAGGCTCGAACTTTGTTGGGTCGCCGCCGTGCGGCCAGACGTGAGGTTTGAGCATCACCTGCATGCCGAGGTTATGGGCGCGGACGATGCCGAGTCGCATGGAGAGATCGGTTTCGCCGGCGGGATGGCGGTTGAAGGGGATGACGTCGTTCGCGCGGGTGGCGGCGAAGGGGATGAGGGAGATGGAGTTGTAGCCGGCGTCATGCAGGTGCTGGAAGACTTGCTTTGAAGAATTCGCGATTAGGTGTTTGTCGATTCGATTGACGACTGAGACTGTGGCGCCTTTTATGTTGGCGAAACCCCTCACCCCTGGCCCCTCTCCCCGCTTGGCGGGGCGAGGGGGAAGGGCGTGGAGTGCGCGCAAGTCGGCGAGCTCCCAATCTTCGACCAGCTCGTCGGTCGCTACGCCGCAAAGCGCGTCGCCGCAATCATCGACTACCTCGATCGATTGCCGCGTGCGCGCGGCGGTCACGAAATCGTCGTCGAGTTTGTAGACGAGCGGCAGCTTTGCATCCGCGGGCGCGTGCGAGCGGATGAACGCATCGCGCGTGGCGAGCCACTTTGCGGGATCGGCGACGAGCTCCGGCGAGATCGCGCCATCCGCGGCGAGGAACTTCGTGTGGTGATGCACGAGCAGCGCGGCGATCAGCAGAAACATGCAGCTACAATCATCGCAATGTTCTCGATCGCGGAGCACGGATCGTCCATCCGTGCCGAGATCGTCGGCGGCGCGACGACATTCGCCTCGATGGCGTACATCATCGTAGTCAATCCCGCCATCCTCTCCTTCGCCGGCATCCCCTCGGGACCGAGCACCGTCGCCACGATTCTCACCGCGGCATTCGGCACGCTGCTGATGGGCCTCTACGCGAATCGCCCCATTGCGGTCGCGCCGTACATGGGCGAGAACGCGTTCATCGCCTTCGGCCTCGCTGCCTTCGGCATCACCTGGCAGCAACGCCTCGGCGCCGTCTTCATCAGCGGGATCGCATTCCTGATCATCACCTTTCTCGGCGTGCGCACGTGGCTCGCCGAATCGGTGTCGACATCGATGAAGCACAGCTTCGCCGCCGGCATCGGACTCTTTCTCACGTTCATCGGACTCGTCGAGACCGGCATCGTCGCGCCGGCGAAAGCAGTGCCGGTGCAGATCGGCGACATCCGCAGCACGCCGGTGCTCCTCGCGATCTTCGGCTTCGTGATCACCGCGGCGATGCTCTACAAGCGCGTGCGCGGCGCGATCCTCATCGGCATGGCCGTCACCGCGATCGCCGGCTATCTCCTCGGCACCGGCAACGCACCGCATGGCGTGATCGCGATGCCGTACGACCTCTCCCCCATCGCGCTCCAGCTCGACATCGTGGGCGTGCTGCGACTCAGTTTTCTCCCGATTCTGCTCACGCTGTTTCTGATGTCGCTGCTCGACACGCTCGGCACACTCGTCGGCGTCGGCGCTGCATCGGGCATGCTCGATGACAAGGGCAACTTCCCGCAGATCGAGAAGCCGATGCTCGTCGATGCGCTGTCGTGCATCTTCAGCGGACTGGTTGGCACCTCGACCAGCGGCGCGTACATCGAATCATCGACCGGCATCCGCGAAGGCGCGCGCACGGGACTCGCGTCCGTCGTCACCGCGGCGCTGTTCTTCATCTCACTATTCTTCATCCCGCTCTTCGAGCCGCTGCAATCGCTGCGCTACGCGTACGCACCGTCGCTGCTCGTCGTCGGCATGCTGATGTTGTCGTCCGTCGCGAAGATCGAGTTCGACGATTTCACCGAGCTCGTGCCGGCATTCGCGACGATCGTGGTGATGGTGTTCACGTACAACATCGCGAACGGACTCACCGCCGGACTGCTCCTCTACCCGATCATGAAGCTCCTCGGCGGCCGCGCGAAAGAGCTCCGCGCCGGCTCGATCGTGCTCGCGATTCTCTGCGCGATCTACTACGTCTTCGGCCTACCGCACTAACTGACGAGTGTGTGTGGCGCCGCCGACTCGGCGGCGAGTCACCGGCGGGTCGCCGGTGCCACACATGCAGCGCGGACTGCGCGGCCCAGAAGCCGCACATGCCGTGCACGCCTGCGCCGGGCGGCGTCGAGCTCGAGCCGAGGAAGATGCGCGGATTCGGCGTCGAATAGGGATCGAGCGACGGGAACGGGCGCATCACGAACTGCACGAGATCGTTTGCACCACACGCGATGTCGCCGCCGATGTAATTGAAGTTGTACGACTCGTAATCGGCGCAGTTCATCGTGTGCTTCGCCAAGATGCGCGAGCGGAAGCCCGGCGCGAATCGCTCGATCTGCGACTCGACAGCCTCCGTCATGTCGACGGTCGATCGCGACGGCACGTGGCAATACGTCCAAAGCGTGTGCTTGCCGGCGGGCGCGCGCGTGTCGTCGAAGAGGCTCTGCTGCGCGACGAGCACGAACGGCTTGTCCGTGACTTCGCCGCGCCAGATCGCGCTTTCGTGTCGCGCGATCTCTTCCAGCGTGCCGCCGATGTGCACCGTCGCCGATCGCGCGCACGACTCCGCGCGCCACGGCACCGGACCATCGAGTGCGTAGTCGATTTTGAACACGCCCGGTCCGTAGCGGAAGTTGCGCAGCTTCTTCACGTACGACTTCGGCAGCTCGTCGCCCGCGATGTCCGCGAGCTGTCGCGGCGTGAGGTCGAACATCACGATCTTCGACTGAGGGATGTCGCGCATCGAGCGCACGACTGCGCCGGTCCGGATTTCACCGCCGAGGGATTCGAAGTGTGCGGCGAGGGCATTGAGAATCGAGATCGAGCCGCCTTTCGCGCACGGCCAGCCGATCGCGTGCGCGCTGACCAGGAACACGACGCCGAACGTCGCGGTGGCGAACCGATCGAGCGGATAGATCGCGTGCGCCGCGCAGCCGGCGAAGAGTCCGCGCGCTTTCTCGGTGCGGAAACGTTTGGCAGACGACGTCGCGGAGCGCAGCGCGTGCATGCCGAAGCGCGCCATCAGCAGCGGATGCCGCGGCAGCAAGCGCACGGGCCGCAGGATTTCGTCGAAGAGCTCCGCGGCGTGCGATGCGAGCGGTCCGATCAACTTGCGATACGCGTCGCCGTCTTCGCCGAGCTGCGCCGCGGTCTTTTCGACGTCGCCTTCCAGCATTGCGGCGTCGTCGCCGACCGGATGCGCGATCGCCGCCGGCCCCCATCGCCATTCCAGTCCGTACTGATTCAGCGGCAGCTTCGTGAGGAACGGCGAGATCACGCCCATCGGATGAATCGCCGAGCAGATGTCGTGGCGGAATCCGGGCAGCGTCAGCTCCGCCGTGCGCGCGCCGCCGCCGATCGTCTCCTTCGCCTCGAGGATCAGGACCTTCAGTCCGTTCTGCGCGAGGACGACGCCCGCACCGAGTCCGTTCGGGCCCGCGCCGACGATCACTGCGTCGTAGCTCTTCGTCATTTCGTCACGTGCGCGGTGGTGATCGATGTGTCGCCGGTCTTCATCCCCTGCGCGAAGTTCTCTTCGTGAAACGCGATCAGCAATCCGTCGCTCTTGCGCAGCTCGGTGTACTCCGTCACGAACTCGATCGTCTGACCGCCGCCCGTGCCTTTGCTCGCGGAGCGGACGATGTGATTCGTCTTCGGATCGACGGCGGCCATGATCACCAGCGCGCTGTTGAGCGGAATGCCGATCAGACGCAGACCTTCTTTCGTGCCGAGGTCCTGGAGGGTGGCGCGTTCGTCGATGAGCAGCTTCGGGATCGCGAGACGCGCCCACTGCATCGTCATCGCATCGAGCGGCATGCCGGTCACCGCTTTGCCGTTGTGCGTGCCGCGATCGCCGTCGAGATCGCGCACTTCGGTGTGATCGGGATACGCGATCTCGACGCGGAGCTTGTGCGCGCGCTGCCACGTGCGCGTCATCGCGCCGTGTCCGCCCATCGCCGAAGCGATCGTGCCTTTCTCATCGATCGACTGCACGCTCTTCCACGCCGCCGCGCCGCCGTACTCGGCGATCACGCCGTCGACGAGCTTGTCGAAGTCGGATGCGAATGCGGGGATGGCGATGAATGCGAAGAGCAGCGCGGCGAGCGTCTTCATGCGCCGATTGTCGCACGGCGCTCCGCTTCGAATCCGCTGGCGATGCGCGGCGTCGCATCGTGCGGCAGAAGGCGCGCGATCAACGCGAGAATCGCGGCCGAAGTGCCGGGCATCAGAGCGTTGCCGCGCATCGCGATCTTCGCCGGAACGCCGATCACCGCTTCCGCCGCGCGGCGCCGCATCGCGCTCACGACTTTGCGCGCGGCGCGCGTGCAGCTCACCGTGAGGCCGGGCATCGTCGACGCGACGGAGAACCAGGCGAACTCGCGCTCGACATCGCCTTTGAAGAATGCGTGGCGATACGAGCCGGTGCGCATCAGTCCCGGCACGACCGTCGTCACGCTGATTCCATGACGCGCCACTTCGGCGTGCAGTCCTTCCGAAAATCCGACCGCGGCGAATTTCGCGCCGCTGTACGGCAGCAGGTGCGGAACGCTCACTTTTCCGCCGATCGAGGTGATGTTCACGATGCGCCCGTGATGCTGCCGCTCCATTACCGGCAGCACGGCGAGCGTCGTGTTGACGACGCCCCAGTACATGACGTCCATCAGCGCGCGATAGTCGTCGATGCGCATCGCGTCTGCCGGACCGACTTCGATGATGCCCGCGTTGTTGACGAGGATGTCGACGCGTCCGAAATACTGGACCGCCGTCTCGACCAGATGGTTGACCTGATCGCGATTCGCGACATCACAAACCACCGGCATCACCGCCGAAGCTCCCGACCTGGCCAGCTCCTCGGCTGCCTTACGCAGCTCGCGCTCGTCGCGGGCGCAGATCACCAGCCGGCATTCGTGGCGGGCGAGCTCGCGGGCGATGGCGAGGCCGAGTCCGCGGGAAGCGCCGGTGACGATGGCGACTTCGCGGGCGATCGATTCCTGGCGGAGGCGGCGGAGGAGGGCGCGGGCGGAAAGGGCGGCGGCGCCGAGGGTGAGGAGGGTGGCGGTGTCACGGCGGTTCATGAACTGGAGGAGTTCATGGCCGGTGCCATGCCGAAGTCTGCGTCTAAACAGAAGAGGACAGGCAACTTACGCCTGTCCTCCACATTTCCGTCATTCTCTCCCAATAAGATTTTTCGGTTTCTTGGGTAGGGAAAACGGCGGTCGCGACACTCCTAGGGTTGGATGAGTAAGTCGACGACCCTTTCACGCGATACGACCGAGACGCTGACTCTCTCAGGACGCCATCTCGAATACCTCGATCAGGTCAGTTTCGAGATGAATCCCGACATGCCGCTGGCATTCGGGGCGCCCCATGTGATCCGCATGATTCTCGACCGTTTCGCGCAAGGCGATATTGATCTCACTGATGCAAGCAGCGAGGAAGAAATCGCCGAGCTCGGTGTAAGCCGATTGAGTGGACGACGTGGACGCCGCGAATCCAGACTGTCTAGCGGACGGCCTTCTTCTTCGGTAGCGACCCAACGAGCAGATCGACCAGCGAATCGATCGATTCCGCCTGTGACAGGTCGATGCCGGACTGGAAGGCCGCCTCGATCAGGCCACGGATAATCTCGGCGCGGCTGATCGCTTTTCCGTGTTTCAGACGGATATCGATTGCAAGCCGATCGAGATAGGCAACATGACGATCGAGTAGGACCACTGTGATCTTGGCCCAGGGCTCAGTGTGGACGATGGGGCGACCGCGATTGCTTTTGGTAGCTGGACTCACACGTTCTCCTCTTTGCTGAAATAGGCTTTGGAACCCTTTACATGAGTGTAGCCGGTTCCTAAGCCGAAGTCTATTCTTCCGTACCTGCCTAAAGCCGTCAGACACACCTCGCGCAAGCTTGTGCGTTGATGGACTTCTGTCTTTCGTGTAGGCCGGAAAGGGGACCGTCCGTCCCGGCTTAAGCAGCCCCAACTGCTCTCTTGCCAGAATGGTACGCCGCCGCAAGTATTTCGCAATAGAAATCGTCATAAAAATGCGAGAAGTAGGTAAAGACCTATCGATGCGCGCGCGGTAAGCGGATATCGAATGACGCCCCTTTTTCCGCGTTCGCCGCGCTGATCGTGCCGCCGTATCCCTGCACGATCGCGCGCACGATCGCGAGTCCCAGTCCGGTGTGCGATTTGCGCGACGTGTCGGGCCGGTATGTGAAGAAGCGGTCGAAGATCCGGTTCATGTGCGGCTCCGAAATTCCGCTCCCCTCATCACTCACCCGCGTCACGACGAACCCATCGCTCGTCTCGACATTTACACGAACGGTGCCGCCGTCGGGAGAAAAGCTGACCGCGTTGTCCAGTAAATTTTCGAAGACCTGCAGCAGTCGATCTTCCGATGCTTCGACCATCGGCTCGCCGGCGACATCGACCTCGAACTTCACCCGCTCCCCTTCTCGCAACCGGAATCCTTCGACGATTTTCGTCAGTAGCTCGCCGATGGCCACCGGCACGCGCTCTTCGCGTACGAGCTGCGCATCGATGCGCGAGATCTCGCGCACTCCGCTGAGCAGCCGCTCCATGCGCGCGACTTCCTGATCGATCATCTGCACGAATCGCTTGCGCACCGCGGGATCGACTACGTCCGCGACCATGTCGTTCGCGGTGCGGATCGAGGCGAGCGGATTCTTGAACTCGTGCGAGAGATCGGCGGTGAAGGTCTCGATCGCATGCACGTGCGTCTCCAGCCGTCGCGTGATGCGCTCGAGGGCGCGGGAGAGCTCGCCGATCTCATCGAGCCGTTTCGATCCTTTGAAGTGCCCGCGAATGCGTCCGCGCCGGTCGAGGATGGAACGCGCGTCGACACGCAACTGGCGCAACGGCGCGAGGATGGTCGCCGAGAAAAACAGGCTGACGAGAATCGCGACGACGACGGACGCGAGGAAGATGCGCATCACGCCGAGGCGGATCGCGTAGAGATCCTGGAGAATCGGAAAGGTGTTGCGCGATGCGACGACGGCGCCGGTCACTTTGCCGTTCGCGATCACCGGCACCGCGCGATACAGCGTCACCGATCGCTTGCCGCCGGCGGTGATTTTCTTGTCGAAGCCTTCGACGCCGCGCAACGCGTCGCGCACTTCCACGCCGGTGAGCTTCGTCGCGGTCTCGTAGAAGTCGATGTCGAGCGGCGGTTGCGGCGGCTGCAGCAGCTTGACCACCGGCCGCACGAGAAACGCGCCGATGCGATAGAGCGTGTTGTGCCGTTTGGAGCCGGCGGATTGCGCCGCGGCCGGCTGCGGCACGATGCGATGGGAATCGGCGAGCAGATTGCCGTGCGCATCGACGAGCCGCAGCCGCACATCGGTCGGACGCGCAGTGACGATTCGCGTGAAGGTCTCCACGCCTCCCTGACTCACCGCTGCGGCGACGATGCGCGCCTGTTCGGTGAGGTCGCGCACTTCGCCCGATTCGAGCCGCGCTTCGTACGCGCCGAGGAACAGCACGCCGGCGATCGGGAGAAACACGAGCAGCAGGTGGAACGCCAGAAGGCGGATGGAGATGCGCGAGAACCAGCGGCTGGAGAGCTTCACGTTTCTTTGTAGCGATAACCGAGGCCGTAAACGGTCTCGATGCGATCGAAGGCCGGATCGACTTCCTCGAATTTGCGGCGCAGCCGTTTGATGTGGCTGTCGATCGTCCGCTCGCTGACGTAGGTGTCGTGCGGATAGCTCTCTTCGTGGATCTGGTTGCGCGTCTTGACGTGTCCCGGATGCCGCACGAGCGCGTTGAGCATCATGAATTCGGTGACGGTGAGGGTGACGGGCATCGACTTCCACCTGACGGTGTAGCGCTGCATGTCGAGCTCGAGCTCGCCGA
>DATEZA010000307.1:0-2245 GCA_035255945.1 Thermoanaerobaculia bacterium | reverse complement strand
CCTGATCGAGCGGTTCGGCAGCATCGGAAAAACGATTCTTTCGATCTGGCTGGTCACGCTGGTGTTCGCGGTTTCGGCGGTGCTGACGGTAGTCGATGCGCTGAAGCCGTACGGCTACGGCATCGGGATCGTGGGCTTGATCGCGCTGCTGTTTCTGCGCTACAGAAAGTCTCCTTCTCTCCCGCGCACGGGGGAGAAGGTGCCGCAGGCGGATGAGGGGGCCTCGATCGCTGCAGGCACGGCCCCTCACCCGCCTGCGGCACCCTCTCCCCGCGCCGCGGGGCGAGGGGAGATCAGGTAAATGTGCGGAATCGCCGCGCTGTTCGCATACGGCGATGACGCGCCGCCGGTCCGCCGCGAGGAGCTCGAAGCAATCAATGAGCGGATGCGTCCGCGCGGACCGGACGCCGGCGGCATCTGGATCAGCGACGACCGGCGCGTCGGACTGGCATCGCGCCGCCTGGCGATCATCGATCTGAGTCCCGAGGGCGATCAGCCGCTGATGGATACATCGGGCGAGCTGATGATCGTCTTCAACGGCGAGATCTACAACCATCGCGAGCTTCGCGCGCGGCTCGAGCGCGGCGGCGCGCGCTTTCATTCTTCGAGCGACACCGAAGTGTTGTTGCAGCTCTATCGCGCGCACGGCGCGGACATGGTCGAGCTGTTGCGCGGCATGTTCTCGTTCTGCATCTTCGACAAGCGGACGAAGCGGATGTTCGTCGCGCGCGATCCGTACGGCATCAAGCCGCTGTACATCGCGGACGACGGAAGAACGATCCGCATCGCATCGACCGTGAAGGCGCTGCTCGCAGGCGGCGCGGTGTCGCGCACCATCGATCCCGCCGGCGTCGCGGGATTCTTTCTGATGGGGAGCGTTCCGGAGCCGTTCACGATTTACGAATCGATCCGCGCGGTGGAAGCGGGCACGTGCTTCTTCGTGGGCGAATTGCCGACGCGCTACTACTCGATCGCGAATGCATTCCGGAACGGGCATCACTTCGAGCTCGTGCCGCCCGCGACGCAATTGCGCGAATTCGTGACCGAGTCGCTGCAATACCACCTGGTGTCCGACGTCCCGGTCGGCGCGTTTCTCTCCGCCGGCATCGATTCGACGGCGCTCGTCGCGCTGGCGAAGCAGCCGATGCGTACCGTCACGCTGTCGTTCGACACCTTCGGCGGCGGTGCGTCGGATGAATCGAAGCTCGCGGAACGGTTCGCGCGCGAGCATGACTGCGAGCACACCACACGCATCATCACGCGCGACGAATTCGAGCGCGATCTTCCCCGCCTCTTCGACGCGATGGACCAGCCGACCATCGACGGCGTGAACACGTATTTCGTCAGCAAGGTCACGGCGGAGCAGGGGCTGAAGGTCGCGATCAGCGGCGTAGGCGGCGACGAGTTGTTCGGCAGCTACCCGAGCTTCACCACGCTGCCGCGCATGGTGCGCAGCATGTCGCTGGCGAAAAAAATCCCAGGCGGCATGGCTGCAGTCAGAGCGGCGCTGAGAATGATGAAGAGTCCGAAAGCGCCCGCGGTCGCGCAGTTCGGCTCGACCTGGGCCGGCGCGTATCTCGCGAAGCGCGGGCTGTTCATGCCGTGGGAGCTGCCGGTCCATTCGGACCTGGCGGAGGAGGGCTTGAAACGAATCGCGATGGTGCTGGAGCCCGATCCGGGGAGCGATTTCGGCCGCGTGGCGACGCTCGAGGCGTCGCTGTACATGCGCAATCAGCTCCTGCGCGACACCGACTGGGCGTCGATGGCGCATTCGCTCGAAGTGCGCACGCCGCTCGTCGATGCGTGGCTGTTGCGCCAGCTCGCGCCGCTCGTGCTGCACCAAGGCCCGGCGTCGAAGCAATACTTCGCGGAGAGTCCGAAGCCTCCCCTGCCTGACTACATCCGTAGTCGACCGAAGACCGGCTTCCTCGTCCCGCTCGCCGACTGGGCGAAGCTCCAGCCCGACGGCACCAGCACGCGCATGCGCAGCTGGGCGAAGCGGGTGATGGAACAGTTCGCATGAAAGCGCTGCTGCTGACCACCGACAGCTACGGCGGCTACGGCGGCATCGCGCTCTACAACCGCGACTTCGCCGCCGCACTCGCCGCGCATCGCGATTGCGAAGAGCTCGTCGTCGTACCGCGCATCGTACCGAATGAACCGGACTCGATCCCGCCGAAGGTGCGCTTCGTCCGCGAAGCCGCGCACGGCAACCTCGCGTATCTCAAAACCATCCGCGCGCTGA
>DATEZA010000306.1:0-5501 GCA_035255945.1 Thermoanaerobaculia bacterium | reverse complement strand
GGACGGCAGGCTCGACTTCGCCGGCCGTCGCGATCATCAGGTGAAACTGCGTGGATTCCGCATCGAGCTCGGCGAGATTGAAGCCGTGCTGGGACGCCATCCGCAGATTCGCGAAGCGGCGGTGCGGCTGTGGCAGGAAGCCGGCGAGAAGAAGCTCGTCGGATACGTCGTGGTGCAGGCCGGCGGCGCGCTGAGTGCGGAAGACGTGCGCGCGTACGTTGCCGAGCGGCTGCCGGAGTACATGGTTCCCTCCGCGGTGCTGGTCCTCGACGCCATGCCGCTGACGCGTAACGGCAAGGTCGACCGCCAAGCCCTCCCCGAGCCGCGGTGGGAAAGCCGGCAGCAGTCCGACGCGTACGTCGCGCCGCGCACGGCGCTCGAGCAGTTGACCGTGTCGATCTGGAGTGAAGTCCTGGGCGTGGAGCGTGTCGGCGTGTACGACAGCTTCTTCGACCTCGGCGGCCACTCCCTGTCGGCCACGAAGATCGTGAGCCGGATGCGCAAGATGTTTCGCGTCCAGGTCCCGGTCCACACACTTTTTCAATCGCCGACCGTGGCGGAGATCTGCGAGTACCTGATCGACAAACGGCCGGCGCTGGGCAACGACCGGAAGATCAATGAAGCAATCCATCGAATCGAAGAGATGACAGCGGAAGAAGCGTCGCGCGTGGTGGAAGAGCGCAACCCCGTCCGCGTCTGAGGACCCCCAACCATGATGCCTGTCAAAGTTTCCATGCGTACCAATGCCGTTTCGGAGCTCCAGCGGATCGGCCGCGATGCCCGCGTCTACGTGAGCATGCCCGTGCTGGAAGGAGTGACCCCTCGCGTCCTGTCGACGCGCGGAGAGAAGTGCCATTTCGATGGTGAGCCGCTCGAGCGCCGCCAGGGCGTTTTCCGGATCGATGAAGTCGGAGTGCCGGTGTTCGATCACGGCGTCCTTTACGGCGATGCCGTATTCGAGGGCATCCTCGTCTCGGGCGGCCGGCTGTTTCTGCTGCGCGAGCATCTCGAGCGCCTCTGGGCCTCGGCCGATCAGCTCTCCATCCCCATTCCCGCCGACGCGGCCGCGATGACGTCGATGCTGCTGCGCAGCGTCCGGGAAACCGGCACCACTGCCGGCGACACGGCGTACATCCGCCTCGTCGTGACGCGCGGCATCGGCGACCTCGGCATTCATCCGGCGTCGTGCATCGGCAGCACGATCTATTCGATCGCCGCAAAGATCCAGCTCTATCCGGAAGCGGCCTATCAGCGCGGGATTGCGGTTGCCGTGTCGCGCGAAACCCGCCGTGTCGGCGCGAACATCCTCGATCCGCGCATCAAGTCGTGCAACTACCTGAACAACGTTCTCGGTCTGCTGACTACGCTGTCCGAGGGATGCCTCGAGACGGTCATGCTCACGCAGGAGGGCTACGTTGCCGAAGCCACCGCCGACAACATGTTCCTGGTCGAGCGCGGGCAGGGATGGGAGTCCGATCCGTCAAAGGTCCGCGTGCTCACGCCGTCCGGCGACTACTGCCTCAACGGAATCACGCGCAAGGTCATCCTCGAGGCCGCGGTCAACCTCGGTTATCAGACCGTCGAGTCGGCGCAGATGGTTCCCTCCGACTGGATGGGCCTGGACCGCGAAGGCTTCCTCACCGGCACCGGCGCCGGACTGATGCCGATCGTGTCGATGGCGGGTCACACCGTCGGTGACGGCCATCCGGGAGTGGTCACGATGCGCCTGCGCGATCGGCTCCGCGCGGCGCTCGCCAATCCCGCGTACAGCATCTCCATGGATGCCTCCGGAGAAGAGATTTCTGAATACCTCGGCGTCGCTGCCGGGGAACTAGTGACTGTCTGATCAAAGGGAGAAACCAATGAAAGAGATCGTTTTGGATTTGTTCCGGCGCGTCGATTCACGCGACTGGGAGCTGTTGAAGCAGTCGTTCTGTGAAGACGTCGTGTATGAGCGTCCGGGTTATGACCCTCTGGTCGGCCGCGACCGCGTTCTCAAGTTCTATCGCGAGGAGCGCGTCATCGCCGCGGGCGAGCACAAGCTCGAGCAGATCGTGACCGAGGACAGCAACGGCGCATGCTGGGGACGCTTCGTCGGCGTACACAAGAACGGCTCGCCGATCGACGAGCGCTTCGCGGACGCCTACCTCTTCGAGAACGGCAGGATCAAGACCCGTAAGTCGTACTTTTTCCGGCCCGCCGTCTAAGTTCCGCGGTGGGGTCTGACCTCACCGCGGAGCTCCCACAACAGGAGATTCCCCCATGGCGTCGAAACGATCGACCGATACGAGAGAACTGCTTTCCTTCCTCCTCGATGACGAGGGATTCGAGCTGCAGGACGAGCTCATTCCGGCCCGAGGTGAAGGAGAGGAGCTGCCGCTCTCATTTGCACAGGAGAGGCTCTGGTTCCTCGATCGTCTCAATCCCGGTGACGCGGTCTACAACGTGCCGGTGGCATTCCGGCTCACGGGTCCTGTCGACTATGCGGCGCTCGAGCAGAGCATCCGCGCCATCGTGGCTCGTCACGAAGCGTTGCGCACCACGTTCCCGCTCGTCCAGGGCGCACCGCGGCAGCGCGTTGAAGCGTATGCGGCCGTGCCGCTGCAGATCGTCGATCTCGGTCATCACGCAACGGATCGCCGGGAAGTGGAAGCGCGCCGCTACTGCGCGCAGGAAGGCGCGGCTCCGTTCGATCTTCAGTACGGACCGCTGCTGCGCGCGAAACTCCTGCGTCTCTCCGAGCAGGAACATTGGCTGCTCCTGACGCTGCATCACATCATCGCGGACGGCTGGTCGCTCGGCGTGTTGTTCCAGGAGCTGTCCGCGTTCTACGCCGGATTCCTGAGCGCCTCGGCGCCGGTGCTCGACGAACTGCCGCTCCAGTTTCCCGATTACGCGGTGTGGCAGCGGCGGCACCTGACGAGCGCCCGGCTCGAGGAGCAGTTGGCTTACTGGCGGAACGCATTGGACGGCGTTCCCGAGACCCTGGCGATTCCGACCGACCGGCCGCGGCCGGCCATGCAGACGTTCCACGGCAGCCGCATCGTCTTCACGCTGCCGAGTGAGGTCGTGGCGCCGCTCGAGGAACTGAGCCGCGCCGAGGGATCGACGCTCTTTCTCACGTTCCTCGCTGCGTTTCAGGCCACTCTCGCGCGGCTGTCGGGACAGGACGACATCGTGGTCGGATCTCCGGTCGCCAACCGCGATCGCCTCGACACGGAAGGCCTGATCGGCCTCTTCGTGAACAGCGTCCTGCTGCGCGGCGATCTGAAGGGGGATCCGAGTTTCCGCGAGCTTCTGCGGCGCCTGCGGAAAACGAGCCTCGATGCGTACGAACATCAGGACCTTCCTTTCGAAAAGATCGTCGAGGACCTTCGTCCCGCGCGCGATCTGAGCAGGCCTCCCCTCTTCAACGTGATGTTCGGCTTCCAGCCCATCGAGCAGCTCGCGCTCTCGGGGCTCAACTGCACGCCGATCGCGGTGGACCGCGACACGTCCAAGGTCGATCTGACTCTCTGGATGATGGAGAGCGGCGGCGCCGTATCGGGAGAGCTCGAGTTCAACACCGATCTCTTCGATCACGCCACGGCGGAGCGAATGCTCGAGCAGATGACGGCATTGCTGCGCGCCGTCGGACGCACTCCGGATCGTCCGCTGTCCGCGGTCTCGCTTCTTTCCGATTCGGAGCGGCATCGTCTGCTGACGGAGTGGAGCGAGGCACCGAGCACCGCGCCCGCCGGTCAGTCGATCGTCGAACTGTTCGAGCGCGCGACGCTCGAGTTCCGCGATTCGGTGGCTACTTCGTTCGGCGGCCGGCAGCTGACGTACGGAGAACTGAACGCGCGCGCCAATCGTCTTGCGCGCGTTCTCGCGGATCGCGGCGCCGCGTCCGGCGCGCTGATCGGAGTCTGCCTCGACCGCTCGGAGGAGATGGTCGTAACGATGCTGGCGATCCTGAAGAGCGGCTGTGCGTACGTACCGCTCGATCCCGATTATCCGGTGGCGCGGCTGCACTCGATGATCGAAGACGCCGCGGTGCGGCTCGTCGTGACCCAATCGCCGCATGAGGCGAAAGTCGCCGGCGCGCCGGCCGCGGTCATCGCGCTCGATCGCGATGCGGAGACGATCGCCGGCTATGACTCCGCGAACCTTTCGCTGCAGATCAGCGGCGACAGCCTGGCCTACGTCATCTACACGTCCGGGTCGACGGGACGTCCGAAGGGTGTCGCCGTTCCGCACCGCGCCGTGGTCCGCCTGATCCTGGGAACGAACTACGTCGCGCTTCGTTCCGATGACCGCATCGCGCAGGCGGCGAACGCTTCGTTCGACGCGGCCACATTCGAGATCTGGGGTGCGCTGCTCAATGGCGCGCGCCTCGTCGGCGTGAGCAAGGAGACCGTCCTCTCGCCGCGAGATCTCGCGCGCACGATCCGCGACGAAGGCATCACCACGCTGTTCGTCACCACGGCGCTTTTCAATCAGACCGCGCAGCAGCTTCCGGCCGCGTTCGCGCCGCTCCGCCATCTCCTGTTCGGCGGTGAGGCGTGCGACCCGCGCAGCGTGCGCGAAGTGCTCGCGGCCGGACGGCCGGAGCGTCTCCTGCACGTCTACGGTCCGACCGAGAACACCACCTTCAGCACATGGCATCTCGTCGAGACCGTGGCCGACGACGCGGTGACGGTCCCGATCGGACGCGCGATCGGCGGCAGTTCGACGTACGTTCTCGACGCGCGCCTGCAGCCGGTCTCCATCGGCGTCATGGGAGAGCTCTACCTCGGCGGAATCGGTCTCGCGGACGGCTATCTGAACCGTCCGGAGCTGACCGCCGAGCGCTTCGTGCGCAGTCCCTTCGACCCGTCGGCGCGCTTGTACAAGACCGGCGATCTCGTTCGTCTTCGCAACGACGGTGCGATCGAGTTCGTCGGACGCGCGGACGATCAGGTCAAGCTTCGCGGCTTCCGCATCGAGCTCGGGGAGATCGAGAGCGTCGCCCAGCAGAGCGCCGGCGTGCAGGAAGCGGTGGTCATCGTCCGCGAGGACGAGCCGGGCGACAAGCGGCTGGTCGCGTACCTCGTCCCGGCCGCCGGAAGCAGCATCGCCGAGACCGCGCTGCGGCAGTCGATGTCCGCGCGGCTGCCGCAGTACATGGTGCCCTCCGCATTCGTGATCCTTCCGTCGCTCCCGTTGAACGCCAACGGCAAGATCGACAGGAAGGCGCTTCCTGCGCCGGCGCATCGCGCCGCGGCGAAGTCCGACGGCCGCCGCGGCTCCGATCTGGAGCAGAAGATTGCCGCGATCTGGATGGACGTGCTGAAGGTCGATGCGGTCGGTCACGACGACAACTTCTTCGATCTCGGCGGTCACTCGCTCCTGCTCACGCGGGTTCACGGCCGCTTGCGCGAAGAGCTCGGCCTCGACGTTCCGATCGTCACGCTCTTCCGCTGCCCGACCATCCGCTCGCTCGTCGAATCGCTCGGCGTGGGGCCGGAGACCGCACCCGC
>DATEZA010000305.1:0-10311 GCA_035255945.1 Thermoanaerobaculia bacterium | reverse complement strand
CCGCGGAAGAGCACCTCTTCGGTCGGCGGCGCGAGGATGAGCGCGACGAAGGTCCACGCCATGCGGCCCGATCCGCCGCTCGTCGCGATCTGCGCGAGCGGGCCGGAGGCGCCGTGACCGATCGGGAAGAACGTGCAGAGCGTCAGGTACGCCACGGCGAGTCCGGCGCCGGAGATCGCCGAGATGCCGAGCTGTTTGCGCGAGATGCGGAAGACGCCGAAGCCGGTCTCGCTGCGGTCGCGCAGCCAGGCCGGCGTCCAGATCTGCATCAGCACGTACGTCACCAGTCCGCTGATCGCGACGGCGCCGATGATCAGCGCGGGATTGAGCTGCGCGGTCATCTGCGCGATCTGCGCGGCGTCCTGCACGTTGCCGCCGCGCGCCGCGAGGAAGATCGTGCCGCCGATGATGACGACGATGCCGAGCATGAATTGCGCGAAGAAGACGAGCGCGAAGATGGCGAATGCGCGCGCGGCCCCGAGGCGTGGTGAGGTGGTGAAGTCGGTCATGGTCTCCCCGCTGTTGCCATGTAGTGCACCGGCAACGTGATCATGAAAGTCGATCCCGATCCGGGCTGCGATTCGACGGCGATGGTGCCGCCGTGCAGCTCGACGAATCCCCTGGTGAGCGACAGGCCGAGGCCCGTGCCCTGACGCGTTCCCTGTTTTTCGATCTGATAGAACTGATCGAAGATCTTCGGCAACTCTTCGGCCGGCATCCCGATCCCCGAGTCTTTGACCGTGAGCCGCACCGCGCGATCGGTGGCGAGATGTTCGACGCTGAGGTGCACGTAACTATTCGGCTTCGAGAACTTCACCGCGTTGGAGATCAGGTTGAGCAGCATCTGCTTCGTGCGGCCTTCATCGAGCACGACAGTCGGCAGCGTTTCGTCAACGGACGTCACCAGCGTCACGCTGGCCGAGTTGCAGATCCCTTTCGCCACGCGCTCGACCGAGGCGATCGTATTGCGCAGATCGAACTCCTGCGGCTGCAGCTCGAGCTTGCCCGCTTCGATCTTCGACAGATCGAGGATGTCGTTGATCAGATCGAGCAGGTGATTGCCGGCGATGTTGATGTTCTCGATGAATTTGAAGAGGCGCGCGGGGAGGAGCGCCTTCGCCGCGTTGAGCAGCACCGCGGAGAATCCGATGATCGAGTTCAGCGGCGTGCGCAGCTCGTGCGACATGTTCGCCAGGAACTGGTTCTTGGTGCGGTCGGCGGCCTGCAGCTGGATGTTCGTCTCGTTCAGCTCATTCGTGCGATCGAGGACGCGGCGCTCGAGCTCCGTGGTCATTCCTTCGAGATCGCGGAAGAGCTGCGCGTTGTCGAGTGCGACGGCGGCCTGATTGGCGATCGTCGTCAGCAGGATCTCGTCGTCGGTGGAGAACGCGTTGCGGCGATAGCTCTGCACGGAGATGGAGCCGATGACGTGATCGCGGGCGATCATCGGGACGCCGAGCCACGATTCGGTCGGCTTGCCGTCGTCGTAGGCGACGATGCCGAACGCCGCTTCCTCTTCGCTGCCGCCGAGGTTGAGGAGCTTGCCGTTGCGGACGACCCAGGAGTTGAGGCCGTGGCCGAGCTGCACGCGGAATTTCGGGAGGATCTCTCCTTCGCGGATGTCGAGCTCGCACGCCAGCTCGTTGGTCGATTCGTCGTAGAGGGCGATGGTGAAGATGGTGGTGTCGACGGCGCCGCGGCACGCTTTGTAAATGGCCATTAACAATTCGTCGATGGTGAAGCGGAGGGAGATCGTCTTGCCGACGTTCGACAGCGACGCGAGCTGGTCGACGAGGTGATCGCGTGCTTCGCGCGTGACGGCGAGATTGCGCGCCACCCAGTTGAGCAGGACGCCGGTGAAGGCCCAGCCGAGGATCGCGCCGGCGCCGAGCGTCGCGTAGCTCATCACCATCAGGACGGAGAAGGGGAGGGAGAGCGCGTAGATGGCGCCGTCGGCGATGGAGACGCGGATCATCTTGCCGACGCTGTAGCCGTACGCCGCTTCGACCTGCTTCATCATCAGGTGATTGGCGAGGAGGAGACTCACGCCGGCGATGGCGACGCGCGCCGCTTCGTTCCAGTTCGCGGCGAGCAGCGGTGCGTGTCCGCCGATGCGCGCGTAGATCGTGCCGGCGAACATCGTCGGGATGCCGTAAGTCGCGAATTGGGCGAAGGCGCGGAGGTAGTCGATGACCGGGTCGGCGAGATCGGACTTATTCGGACCGATCTGTTTGATGGCCAGGAGCCTGCTCGTTGCGGATGCAGCGACGGCGATCCAGGCGGAGATGACCACACCGAGGAGCGGGAGCATGGTCGTCGCGGCGATCAGTCCGAGGGCGACGAAGATGCGGTGAGTGAGCTTGAATTTGAGCAGCGAGAGCGCGAGCGCGAACGCGATGAAGATGGCGATGAGGGGTGTGGCGGAGGGGCCGAGGGTGCGGACGATCTGCGCGGTTTGCGAGGCGCGGAGGATGGTGAGTGTGACGAGGAGCGCGAGGCCTGCGGCGCCCTGGAGGACAAGGGTGACGAACAGCTTGCGCCTCGACGACTGTTCGCGTTCGGAGGTGACGAGGACCATGAGCGGTAAGGACCAATAACATGGTACGCCTGTTCAGGTGCGCGAATTACTCGGGGATCGCGAGAATCTCCCGCAACTTCGCGGCATAGCCTGGGAGGGATTGGTCGCGTTCGCCCTCGGTGAGCGCCTCACGAAGGCCATCGATGTCGGCGCTGCTCTGTCTGTCCTTTGTGAGGTTGCAAAGGTGCCACTGCGTGCGCGGGAACCAGTGATTGGGCGGGCCGGCGTTGATGATGTCATTCCAGCGCGGTGTATCGGGCCAGAGGTGGGTGGTGGTGGCCTGAATCCAACCAAGAGCGAGATAGGCGGCGATTTGGCCGGCAGACGGTTCGGAGGAGAACTGGTCGTCAATCGCAGGCCAGACTTCATAAAGCCAGCGATTGTGAATGCGAAAGTCGAGGTATTGAAGACGTTCGGCCTCGCTGTCATTGCCGCGCGTCGCGACGAACGCAATCCACGCTTCCGCTCCGAGTCGGGCGTTGAAGCTCGTGACAACATCGAGGGCATCAGCGTGGAATAGATCCTGCCAAGGCCAATCGACCAGACGTTTCGGGATCTTCGGCACACCGTGCTCTGGGATGATCGTCATGTGCGTCATCTGCAGACTCACCAGGTAGAAGCTGCTTGGCACGTCGAACTCGTACTCGAGTTTGTCTGCATAGCGTTGAAGTGGTGCGAGCCGCCTTGGACCAGACCTCATCCCGTAAATGCGGAAGAAATTGGTTCTCACGGTGAGCTCCGCCGTGAGAAGTCCTTCCAACACGAACACGAAGTCGTCCGTAAGAGCCCAGGACAGACTCCGCATCCTCCGCCGTTTGATCGTGGAGCGGCGTGTGAAGTCCAGCGGCAGCGATGGCGCGGTCGCGACAGCGCCAGGGCCGGGCATGAATCCGACGATCTTAGGGAGCTCGTCGGTCAGCTCATGGGCGATGGCGAGTGTATCGGCGGCATGCGCAACGTTTGACATCGCCAGAGCGGCGGCTGTGTGCATTGAGACCTGAGTCGTCACCGTGGCCACTCCACGAACGGTGAGCAACTCGATCGGAGCGTGCATCTCGTGCTCGAGAGCGGCCTCGGCGCCGACGACATCCGCCGCCCAGTCGCCGATGACGGATTCGGGCCAGAGCTCGAGCAGTGATGCGACTGCGACGCGGCAGTCGGGACGGGCGCCAACGATGTCCTGAACGCGCTGCGCATTGCGCGGCATGATCGCCGCCGCCACCTTTAACAGTTCGTCCCCGACCGCGGTCTGCAGCTGGGCATCAATCCAGGCCTGGACTGCGGCCGCATGCCGGTTGGAAAAACGGAGGATCTGCTCTAGAAGAAGCGAATCGCGCCAACGGTAATATCCGGTCTCCAGCAACTCGGAGGTATACCTGTTGAGAGCAACGATGCGTTGCTCATTGCTGAAACGCGCTTCCTCGCGCAGGCACGCGATGAGGAATGCCGCGTGCAAAAATCCTTCGCTTTGTTTCAACCTTTCGAATAATGCATCGAGGAACTGAGGATTCTGCGCCTGCGACCCGACAACGAGTAAACAGACCTCCGTCCATTGCGGATCGCCGAGACGTTCGTCGATCAGGTTGACAATCTCGCCCTGATCGAGCTCGCGCTGCATCCCCTGCGCGGCGAGGTATTCGAGAATCGAGAGGTGAAAAAACGCGTACACGCCGGTGGTCTGCTCGACGATGAGTCCGCAGTGCTGCTCGAGGTGCTCGATCCAGCGCGCGATGATCCGAGTGATCACTTCCTCCGGCACGTCGAAGAAATCTCGCTTCTGAAGAATCGGAGTGAGGACGGCGATCAGGTCGGCATGGGCGATGGTGACGGAGGTCGCTCTTGCCGAGCGCCGCTTCTGGATCTCGAATGCGAGGCTCTCCAGATACGCACGTTGCAGGCCGTCATCAAGCTCCGTGAATTTTCGTCCGCGCTGGGCGGGCCAGGTCTCGAGCAGCATGCGCACGCAAAGCTCGTACAGCTTCGCCCGCTCGCCGGGGAGGTTCGCCTCCACGCGGTGGATCATGGCGATCAAGGTGGCGAGGATCGGCGTCCGTGCGAGCTCGCGCACGCGCTCGTCCGCGGCGAGCGCGTCGAGCAGCTCCTTGATTCCCTTGTCGCGCGCGACCGGATCGTTCGGCTCCTGAATCTCATACCAGCGCTGTACGAACGTGTGGAGGTCGTCGTCGTCGAACGGCTCAAGGGCCAGCGTGTCGAATTCGATCTCGTACAGGTCTTCGCCGGCGATATAGATAGTGCCCAGCGGCGCCTCGTCATAGCCGGCTATGCGGCTGGTCACCAGGACCGGAAGACACAGATACATCGCACAAAAGCTTTCAAGCAGATCGCACATGGCAGCGCGATGCTCTGGCGTGCCTACTTCGTCGAGTCCGTCGAGCAGCAGGACGGCGCGTCCGTCTTTGATGGCTTTTTCGATGAAACCGCGCGGCAGTGTGATCGACAAATCCACCTTCGCCTGCTGCTCGAGATATTCGAGCAGCGAGAGACTTCGATTTTCGCGCTGCTTTTCGACGAAGTCGCGGAAGGCGATGCGCAACGGTAACGGCTCGCCGGTAATGTCGACGCCCGGGAGGGCGATCGTTTTTGCCGCCAGCATGACCATGAAGCGTGAGAGCGTCGTCTTCCCGGATCCGGGATCGCCGAGGATGACGATCCGCGCGGGCGGTTGATTTGCCTTGCATGCGAGGAGTCGCTGCGCGATCGCAGCGGTGGATGTGATCTCCTCCGATTTCGAGTGGTACGAACGGAGGCGCAGCGGAACGAACAGATCGCTGATGCGCGCGTTCGGCCGCGCGGCCTGATTCGGGAAGCCGATGAAGCGCGCGTTTCCGTGGTAGTTGGCGGCTGCCGTCCGGTAGCGGCTGGTGAAGTTCCGCTGCTGTTCGCGCGACGGGCGTCGAACCGCGGCCGTCTCTTTCTCCGCGAAGCGATAACGCCGTGGCAGTTTCAATCTGGCGATTCCCTTCGGTGCGTCTTCGTACGTGAGATTGTCGGGAGCGAAGAAGCCCTCTTCCGAGTCGCTGTAGCGGAAGAGTTGGATGCGCGCCTCGCCTTTTTCGAGATCGAGCTCGCCGATGTTGAAGCCGCGCGGCCAGTCCTTTTCCGGCGTATAAAGCGCGCCCGCAGCGATCTCGAGCAGGTTCTGCCCGGGTGCGCTCTGCATCGTCGTGCGGGACAAATGCATGTGACCGCGGAGGAGGAACGTAGCTCCTCCTTTCGCGAGCAGACCCTGCACGCGATTTTCATCGAAATCGCGAAGGGAACGCATCGGGTGGTGCATCAAGGCGATGCGGATGAAAGCGTCAGGCGTTTCATCGATTGCTTCGCGCAGCTGCGCCTCGCCGACGAGCAGCTTCGCTTCGTCATCCGGTCCGCCCTCGGCGGTCCATGCGGAATTCAGCTGCAGGATGCCGATCGACGCGCCGCCGAACTCGCGCACGTCGGTGCGCCATGGACGATCGGGCTGGAGACTGCGGGCGGGTCCGAGGAAATCGGCCGCGAAGGCGTGATAGGCCTCGAGTCGCGCGGAGAGGAGTCGCATCGTCTCCGAATCCTTCAGCGTCTCTTCGACCGATTCTTCACTGGTGAGTGAGCTCACGATCGTCCGATGTGATTTCTTGATGCGGGAGCGGTCGACATCGTGATTCCCGGGAACGAGAAACCAGCGGTCTTTCGGATCGAGCTTCAACCGCCCGTTCAGTTCCTTGAAGAAGCGCGTTGCCTGCTCGTACTCTCTCGCCTTGCCGGAGAATGCGATGTCGCCGGTGACGAAAACGAGGTCAGGCGCGCAGCCGGCATCGATCAACTCGCCGAGCTTGCGCTGAAGCGCGCGGAGTGTCGCGCGGGTGTCCCAGCGTTCTTCTTCTTTGAAATGGATATCCGACAGATGCAGCCACCGGAAAGTCGTCAACCGCCACCTCTCTGTATTGGAGAGTCGCGAGAGGCGAATTTCCTACCTGTCCGTCTTACAATTTCCGCATCGATCGCGAGGTGCGCAATGGCCAGAACGAGAGTTTCTCCCAAGTTTCAGGTCGTCATTCCGAAGGAAGTCCGCGAAAGCATGGACTTGAAGGTCGGACAGGAGCTTCAGGTCGTGGCGAAGGGCGGCGTGATCACGTTGGTACCGGAACGGCCGCTCTCGGCACTCAGAGGATTTGCAAGAGGAATTCGCACAGACGAACTGCGTGAGAAGAAGGACCGGATGTGATCATCATCGATTCGTCGGGCTGGATCGAATTCTTTACCGACGGTCCGCTCAGCGACGAATACGCGAGGCGTCTTCGCACGCTTTCGTCGGTTCTCACGCCGACCATCGTGCTCTATGAAGTTTACAAGCGTCTCAGGCGCGAGCTCTCCGAGGATGATGCGGTCATTGCGGTGTCGGCGATGCAGCGAACGCGCGTCATCGATCTCAATCAGGAGATCGCTCTTACGGCAGCCGATCTGAGTCTCGATCACGGTCTCGCGATGGCGGATTCGATCATTCTTGCGACGGCTCGCATGCATCGCGCGGAGCTCGTCACCAGCGACGCCGATTTCGACGGCATCGCTGGTGTCACGTATTTGCCAAACAAGAAGTGAGTTATGGCTTTTCGAACTCGCTTGCGGCGATCGCCGTGCCTACCTCGATCGTCTTTGCCTCGCGCGTGCCGCCCGACCACGGGTCGACGAGCGCGACGCGGGTGATGAACGGGAGTTTCACTCCGCCGGTCTCGCGATAGTCGTCGAAGTCGGTTTGCTCGGGGATGCGGCCGACGGGACTGTCGTACGAGACGACGCGGCGGAGGAGCAAGCCGCTGTCTGCGTCGAACCAGTAGCGTGCATTCGACGCCGCGACGATCCACGTTTTGTGTCCGCCGATCGTGTCGGAATCGACTACGCGCGCGTTGTCGCCGAGGGCGGAGGTGTAGAACGGAGCGAAGGCGCGGCGGCTCATGCGGGAGATGGCCTGTTCGTCCGGGGTGATGTCGTGCACGCCGTTTTTGTCGCGAACCCAGCCGCCGTTGCCGACCACCGTTTGCGTAATGACGGAGCCGTCCGGCAGATGGATGTCGCCGCGCCACTTGTCGCCGGCGGAGACGACGGTGAGCGGGACCGGCTGTCCGCTCGGCGATTTGTGCGTTCCCTCGAAGCGTCGCGGCGTGTCCGGCGTGAGCTCGCGTCCGACCGCCGCGATGTATTTCTGAATGACCGACGAAGCATCGGGGAGCGACTTCACCTCGGCCGCCGCCGGTTCAGGCGGCACGGCCTGCGGCAGCGGCGGCATGAGCGCGGGATGCGGTTTGCCCTGGTGGCAGGTGAAGCAGGTGACGACCGGCTTGTCGCCGAAGTTGCGCGCGTTGAGATCCATCGTCATGCGGATCATCTCGCGTGCACGCGCTTTCTCCGGCTTGGTGTCGCTCGCACCGTTGGTGTCGTCGGTGGCGTGACAGTAGTGACAGTGCACGCCGAGGCCCGCGCGCATTTCGTTCATCACGCGCTGGACCTCGGGGCGCGAGAGGCCGGTGAGGATCTGGATGTTTTTTAGAGGTTGGGCGTAGATCGGAAGAGTGAAGAGGATGAGCGGCAGCAATCGGCGCAGATGCACGTGCGACCTCCTCGGAGGAGTGTAGCGGAGTGCGGCGGCAAGCCGCCGCACTCCTGGTTACGCGATTTGGCGCGCGGCGTCCGCGATGCGATCGGGCTGCGGCACGTACGCCTGCTCGAGCGGATACGACGCGGCGGGCGGCGCATCGGGTCCGGTGATGCGCACGATCGGCGCTTTGAGTTTGTTGAAGGCCTTCTCCGCGATGAGCGCGGCGACTTCGGCGCCGACGCCGCACGGGCCGGCGGCTTCGTGCACGATGACGGCGCGGCCGGTCTTCAGCACCGAGGACAGCACGCCTGCTTCATCGAGCGGCTTGAGCGAACGGAGGTCGATCACCTCGGCGGAGATGTGGTCTTGATCGAGAAGAGCTGCAGCGGCGAGGCACTTGTCGACCGTCTTCCCGTACGAGATCAGCGTCACATCCGAGCCTTCGCGGCGCAGCGCCGCTTTTCCGATCGGCACGATGTGATCCCCGTCCGGCACTTCGCCCGGGGTGTGCAGCAGTCCGATGTCGGCGAAGAACATGACCGGATTCTCGTCGCGGATCGCGCTCTTCATCAGTCCCTTGAAATCGGCCGCGGTCGACGGCATCACGACCTTCACCCCCGGCGCGTGGACGAACCACGCCTCGATGTTGTGGTTGTGCTGCGCGCCGACCGCCCAGCCCGCGCCGGTGCGCGCGATGGCGACGAGCGGGAACGAGAACTGGCCGCCGCTGATGAAGCGCAGCTTGCCGGCGCTGTTCACCAGCTCCTCCATCGCGAACGTCATGAACGGCGCGAAGAGGAGGTCGATGACGGGACGCAGTCCGGTCGCCGCGGCGCCTGCCGCAGTTCCGGCGATGATTCCTTCCGCCAGCGGCGTATTGCGCACGCGGCGCGCGCCGAATTCCTGCACGAGCGCGTGCTGTTTGGTCGCCGTCCCTTCGCCGAAAGTGACGACGCGCGGGTCGCGCCGCATCTCCTCGGCGAGCGCTTCGAACATTGCGTGGTCGGGTGTGATGGTGTTCATGGCTTCTCCTTCCGTCGTCATCCTGAGCGTAGTCGAGGGACCCGGGGGAACGGGCGGCGCGCCACCGCCCGCCCAGGTCCCTCGACTACGCTCGGGATGACGTGTTGTGTCATGCGTAAACGTTTGTAGTGAGCTCTTCGAATGATGGATAGGGCGAGGCGAGCGCGAACTCCGCGGCCGCTTCGACGCGCAGCCGTACCTCTTCTTTCATCGCCGCGAGCTCGATCGAAGTCAGCACGCCGTCGGTGAGCAGCTTGCGCTCCATGCGCGTGATCGGATCGCGCGACTTCCAGAGCGAGAGCTCGTTGCGGTCGACGTATGCCTGATCGTCCGGCTCCATGTGTCCGCGCAGGCGATAGGTGTACGTCTCGAGCAGGAACGGCTTGCGGTATTTGCGGATGTACGCGACGGCATCGCGCGCCGCCTTCGACACCGCCTCGACGTCGTTGCCGTCGACGGTCAGCGATTCGACGCCGTGCGCCTTCGACCAGTCGCTGATGTGATCGACGAGCATCGTCTCTCTGCGATGCACGTACGCCTGCCATTGATTGTTCTCGCAGACGTAAAGGATCGGCAGCTCCCACACCGCGGCGAGGTTCACCGACTCGTGGAAGATGCCTTCGGTCGCGGCGCCATCGCCGAAGAAGACCGCGGCGATGGCATCGGATTCCTGCATCTGCAGCGACATGCCGACGCCGGTCACGAGGGAGAGCTCGCCGCCGACGATGGTCGAGGTCAGGATGACGCCGAGCTCTTTGACGCTGATGTGGAGGCTGCCGCTCTTGCCGCCGCAGTAGCCGGTCGCCTTGCCGTGGATCTCGGCCATGACCCGATTCGGATCGGCGCCGCGTGCGAGGAGATGTCCGGCGCTGCGGTGATTGGTGAGGATGAGATCGCGCTCGCCGAGGGCGCTCATCACGCCGGTGGCGGATGCTTCCTGGCCTGCTGACGTGCACATGCTCGGCGATTTGCCGGCGGCCTGCAGCTCGGCCGATTTTTCTTCAAAGGTCCGGATCAGGAGCATCGTTTCGAGCGCCTGCGTCACGGATCGATCGACTACGGGTTCGACTGTGGTCACGTGTTTCTCCTTCCGCAGCGAATGTACGGCCGGGAGAAA
>DATEZA010000304.1:0-13292 GCA_035255945.1 Thermoanaerobaculia bacterium | reverse complement strand
GATCGCGCGGCCGGCTTCACGCCATTCCTGATCGCCGGCAGCGCGGGGACGACGAACACCGGCGCGGTCGACGATCTCGCATCGATGGCGCGCGTCGCCCGCGAGCGCGAGCTCTGGTTTCACGTGGACGGCGCATACGGCGCGCTCTTCATGCTCACCGAGCGCGGACGCAACACGCTGCGCGGCATCGAAGAGGCGGACTCGATCATCCTCGATCCGCACAAGACGCTCTTCCTTCCGTTCGGCACCGGCGCGCTGCTCGTGCGCGATGCGCGACTGCTGCGCGCGGCGCACACGTCACACGCCGATTACCTCCCGGAGATGCAGCAGGCCGACGAGCTGGTCGACTTCTGCGAGCTCTCGCCGGAGCTGTCCCGCGATTTTCGCGGCCTGCGCGTCTGGCTGCCGCTGAAGCTCTTCGGCATCGAGCCATTTCGTCAACAACTTGACGAAAAGCTCGACCTGATCGCGATCGCGCGCGACGGACTTGCAGCAATCGACGGTATCGAGATCGTCGCCGAGCCGGAGCTGACGATCCTCGCGTTCCGTCATCGGACACTCGACAACCGCGAGCTGATGGAGCGCATCAACGCGCGCCAGCGCGTGATGCTCACACCCGCCGTCGTGAACGGCGAGCTCGTGATCCGCGTCTGCATCGTGTCGCATCGCACGCATCGCGATCGCATCGAGATGCTGCTCGAGGATGTGCGCGCAGCAGTCGGCGTAACGGTGTAGGACAAGCTCTCAGCTTGTCCTTGTCCCGACCCGGACAAGCTGAGAGCTTGTCCTACACCTACGCCGCCATCGCTTCGAACGCTTTCGCCACCGCGACGCCGAACAGCGCGTGTTGCACCACCGGCACCATGATCTGCGTCTGCATCGTCTCGCATCGCACGCATCGCGACCGCATCGAAATGCTCCTCGAGCATGTGCGCGCAGTGGTGCGCGCAGTGGTGTAGGACAAGCTCTCAGCTTGTCCCTGTCCCGACCCGGACAAGCTGAGAGCTTGTCCTACACCTACACATACACCTACGCCGCCATCGCTTCGAACGCTTTCGCCACCGCGACGCCGAACAGCGCGTGTTGCACCACCGGCCCGTGATCCGCGTCTGCATCGTGTCGCATCGCACGCATCGTAATCGCATCGAGATGCGGCTCGAGGATGTGCGCGCAGTGGTGCGCGCAGTGGTGTAGGACAAGCTCTCAGCTTGTCCCTGTCCCGACCCGGACAAGCTGAGAGCTTGTCCTACACCTACACCTACACCTACGCCGCCATCGCTTCGAACGCTTTCGCCACGGCGACGCCGAACAGCGCGTGTTGCACCACCGGCACCGTGATCTGCGCCGGCGTCTGCTCGGTGAGCGGCGGCATCAGCTTCGTCGCGGGGAGCCAGCCGAGGTAGCCGGCGGCCCAGACGCCGAGTCCGAGTGCGACGCCTTCGAGCGTGCGCCAGCGCGAATGCGGCAGCAGTCCGTACAGCATGCCCGCCGTCATTCCGTAGCCGAGGTGCATCGATTTCGCGGCGAGCGGTTTGAGCTTCTCGATCATGAACTCGCCCGGATCCTTTTTGATCGGCGGCGTGCCCTCGGGGAGATGCTTCTGTCCCTGTTCCAGCAGGCCCTGCATGATGAAGGTGGCGGCAATGCCCGCGGCGGCACCGAGGGCGGCTTGTTTGATCGTGATCATGCGAGGAGTGATCGCATGACGCGCGCCAGATCCGCTACCGCAGACTCGACGGCAATCGGGGCGACGACAACAGCAGCTTGAACCGGTTCCAGTCGCCGCGCACCCAGTCCGCCACCAAGTCCTTGCCGAGGTTGTAATTGATGACGTAGCTGCGGTACTGCTCGATGAACTTCAGCCGCTGCCGCGCGCGCGGCTCGGACATCAGCGCGTACTTAGTCAACCAGTTGACGGCCTGATCCGCCGTCAGCTTTCCGTCGAGATAACCGCGCGCCGCTTCATTGCCTGCATAGCCGAGCTTCGCCGTCAGCTCCTGAATCCGGTAGTACTTCGCCGCTTGCGATGCATCGAGTCCGGCGATGGGGAAGAGGTTCGCTTTCTCGAATTCGACGCGCTCATTCGCCGGGAACGCGATGTCGATTCCGTAATTCGCGCTTCCCTCGGCGATCAGCGACTGCGGGCTGAAGAGCGGATAGACCGTGAACTCCTTCCAGCCGCGATCGCGCACGAGGTTCTTCTCCAGCAGCGCGTTGTAGACGTGATGTCCGGGATAGCCTTCGTGGCAGGCGAGATCGATCGCGCGATCGATGTAGATCGGCAGATCGGTATTGACCTGGATCAGGCTGTGGAAGTCGCCCTTGTACCAGTTGTATCCGCTCCACGATTTGTTCGTGACGTATTCGATGGTGAACGTCTCGCCCGGCGGCAGCTCGATGTGCTGCAGCGTGCGCGCGCGGCAGCCTTCGATGGCGCGCTTGAACACGGCGTCGAGCTTGTCTTTCGGGATGATGAAGTCGTGCTTGAACGCGTCGATGCGATCGGCGAGTGAGCCCGCTCCCGGCAGCTCTTTGTCCAGATCGGCGGTGAGCTGTTCGAAGTACGCCTCGTCGTGATGCGGAGCGACGGCGTCGTAGAGCGCCTTCGACTCCTCATCGAACGTCATCTTGCGGCCCTTCAGCATTTCCGCACGCGCGATCAGCGCCTCGGTCTGCCGGGCCAGGTATTCGCGTCGCAGGGCGAGCATTTCGTCCGAGGGTTTCGGAAGTGCGCGCAGCTCTTTGTCGAGCGCGACCGCGTCGTCGTGAATCGCATCGACGGAGCGCTTCGCCGCCTTCACTTCATCGCGCCATTCGGGCGGGCCGTAGTACGCGTCGACGTAATCGGTGTCGTGCTCGCCGAGTGCGAGGACGAGCTTCACGTAGCGTTCGGAGGCGGCATTCATCGGGTCGGGAGCGGTCGTCGTCGTGCTGGTGCTGCAGGCGCTCAGCACGACGACGGAAAGGAGGGTCAGTATCTTGCGCATAGGCGCGCAAGTCTACTTCGTGCAGGTTTCGTTCATCACTTCAACCCACTTACCGTTCTGCTCGAGCTCGAACGTGTGGCTCATCTTGTTCTTGCCGCTCTTCGTGAACGTGTCGCGGCCGGGCGCGGTCATGGGGCCCATGTGCGCGGGACCGGTCCAGGTCAGCTTGTCACCGACCCAGCCGGTGAACTCGGCGGTCTGAAAGCCGCCGGTGCTGTCGGCCCAGAACATCTCGAATTTCTTGTCGCCTTCGTCGTAGCCGATGTAGGAGTTGCCGTTGAAGGGCGCGGGATTTTCCTTCGACTTGTTCTGGCGGACGCGGACGTCGAGCCAGTAGCCGCCGAGGGTCCAGCTGGCGGTTACGGTGCCGGTGTAGTGGATCGTCGGGCCGCCGAACGTCTCGGTGCCCTTGCACTGGAACGTGCCGACGAAGGGAGCGAGCTGCTTCAGCTCGGGGGAGGGCTTGGGCATCGGTGCATCGGCGGCGAAGAGAGTGGTGGTGAGTGTCAGCGAGAGCAGAGCTAACGCGGGGCGGAACTTCATCAGGCAATCCTCCTTCGTTGTGTTCGTCGATTCTACGCGCCCGCGCTGGCATCGGATTGGCCTTACGATGCGCGCATGCGTGCTCCGAGCTTTTTCGTTGCACACGGCGCCCCGTCGCTCGCGCTGGAGCAGGACGACTTCACGCGTGCCGCGCGTGCGTTCGGCGAATCGTTGCGCGACGTTCGCGCAATCGCGCTCGTCTCCGCGCACTGGCAGGCACGCGTGCCGCGCGTGAATGCGGTCGCGCATCCGGAGCCGGTCTACGACTTTGGCGGATTCGCGCCGGCGCTCTATTCGATGCGCTACGACGCGCCGGGCGATCCGGAGCTCGCGCGCGAGATCGCATCGCTGCTCGATGCGCCGCTGGAAACGCAGCGCGGATGGGATCACGGCGTGTGGGTGCCGTTCCTCCATCTGCTGCCCGAGGCACGAACACCGATCGTCGAAATCGCTTTGCCGTTCGACGGAGATCCGATGGAGATCGGCCGCAAGCTCGCACCGCTTCGCGAGCGCGGCATCGCGATCGCCGGCAGTGGAGGCATCGTGCACAACCTGCGCATTCTCGACCTCGCGAACAAGAATGCGCAGCCGCTCGACTGGGCCGCGCAGTTCGATGGATGGATTGCGGAGCGGCTTGCATCGCGCGATTTCGATGCGATCGCAAACTATGAGCGCGCGCCCGGCGCGAAGCTCGCGGTGCCGACACCGGAGCACTTTGAGCCGCTTTTGGTCGCGCTCGGTGCCGCCCACCCGGACGATCGACTTCAGACGATCTATGAAGGGTTTCAGTACGCTACGTTGTCGATGAGATCGATCGCGCTCTCTTGACGACGCCCTCATCCGGCCTCCGGCCAGTGTGGCGCCGCCGACCCCGGCGGCGACGGACGCCGGCGAGGTCGCCGGCGCCACACTGCCCGAAGGGCGGATGAGGGCCGCGCAACATGCGATGATTGCCCGTCCGTGCGTTCACAAACCAAGCTCCTCATCGCCGCGATCATCGCGATTTTCTTCGCCGGCTTCGTGCTCCGCGCGGCGGTGCGGCTGGCGAGCGTGGCGATGCATTCGCTCTTCTTCGCCATCCTGATGGCCGTGGTCATCGTTTGGGTGATGATGAAGACGTCGCGATCGTAGCCCGCATCTTCGCGGCCTCGGACGGCGCGATCGGCGTCGCACGATCGAGTAGCGCCTTCGCTTCCGGCATCCGATTCGATCGACTGAGCCAGTACGCCTCGACGAGATCCGCATGCGCGCTGAGCTCCGGATCGTGCAGCTCGGCCGCGATCCTGCGCGCAGCATCGAGCAACGCCCGCGCCTCCGTCAGCTCGCCTCGCCGCACATGCGCCTCGGCCAGATTGATCGTCGTCTGCACTTCAAGACGTCGATTGCCGATCTCCGCCGCGAGCTTCTGCGCATCGGCGGTCACGTTCACCGCCTCGTCGTCGCGTCCCGCCTCGTAGACGATCGCCCCGAGGTTCGTCAGCGCGTAGACCTCATCCTCTTTGTTGCCGAGCTCGCGCGTCAGTGCGAGTTGCCGCCGCGCCGTCGACTCCGCGCCCGCGAGATCGCCCTGCCGCTGCATCGTCAGCGAAAGATTGCCGAGCACCGACGAGAGCGCGACGCGATCGCCGATGCGATCGAAGATGCCGACCGCCTTCGCGTACGACTGCGCGGCCGCCGCGTTGTTTCCGCGGCGCGCGGCGAGGATGCCCATATTGTTGTGCACCCGCGCCTGATCGCGCGGCGAGCGCACCTGCACGAACATGTCGAGCGCAGACCTGAACCTGAATTCAGCTTCATCTAATCGGTTCTGCCGCCACGCCGCGGCGCCGAGGACGTTCAGCGCGCGCGCTTCGTCAACGCGATCGCCAATCTGCATCGCCGTCTTCAACACCTCGGACGCATCCAGCTCGGCGCGCGCGTAATCGGAGCGCTCGATCCACCACGTCGCGCGGCGCACGAGCATGTCGACGAGCAGCGGCAGATCATTCCGGCGCCGCGCGACGCCGATGACCTGCCCGGCGAGCGCGTTCGCCTCCGCCGTCTCGCCCGCGAGGTTGCGGCACATCGCGAGCTCGACCTTTGCGCGCTGAAACGACGGATCGCGCACGAGGCAGATGGCGAAGAACTGCGTCGCGACCTTCGGCCCGTTCGTGGCGAGCTCCTGCCGTCCGATGGCGTACGTGACGTTCGCGTATTCGTCGGACGAGTAGCGCTCCCGGATGTCGATGGAATGCGCGGACGGATCGATCTGCGCCGCCAGCCGCGTGCTGAGCGCGCTCGCGGCGTCGGTGAGCACGGGCGCCGCGACTTCGCGCGGATCGTCCGCCGCGTCACGCGATCGCGCGATGTAGCGGACGACGTACATGCTGTTCGCGCGTGTCACGGTTGCATCGATCAGCGCGTCGGCGCCGAGGGCGTTGAGCAAGCGCACGCGTTGCGGTTGCGCGAGCTCCGTTCCCCGTTTCAGCGACAGGTTGCGCATCGCGCGCAGCACGTCCTCGGGCGGCACGATCTCCACTTTCTTTACGCCGCCGAGGCTTTGCGCGACGAGCTCCATCATGCCGATCTCGATCCATTCGTTGCCCCGCACGTTCGTGTCGTTGCGGAAGGGGAGGAGCGCGATGCGGCCGGCGCGTTTCGGCGCGAGCACGCGCGGTCGTTGCGTCAACAGCGTGCCGGCGGCGACGACGATCGCGAGCAGCAGCGCGCCTGCGCTCATCCACGCCGCGCGACGCATCCGCTGCGGCCGCGTGACGATTTTCTCGAGGATGCGCGCGGCTTCTGTTGCGCGCGGACGCAGCGCCGGATCGACATCGGTCAGCGCGCGTACGAGATCGGTGAGGGCAGCGTCGCCGAGGTAGCGGATCCCGACGTCGGCGCTGGCGACCTTCCGCACGAGATCGGAGGACGAGACCATCTCGCCGTACGGACTCTCGCTCGTCAGCATCTCCGCGAGCACGATGCCGAACGAGTAGAGATCGCTCGCCGATGTGAGCGGCTCGCCGCGCGCCTGCTCCGGCGACATGTAGTGCAGCGTGCCGGCGACGGTGCCGGGGGCGGTGCCGACGAGCGTGTCGGCGTTATGGATCGCGTGCAGGTCGAGCGCGTCGGCTTTCACGTCGTGCGTGTCCATGTCGACGAGCCGCGCGATGCCGAAGTCGAGCACTTTGACGTCGCCTGCATTGGTGATCATCAGGTTCTCGGGCTTCAGATCGCGGTGCACAATTCCGTGTGCATGTGCGTCGACGAGCACGCGTGCGATTTGCAGCGCGATGCGGAGCGATTCCGCGTGCGTCAGTCCCTGGATCATCGCGACGCGGAGGTCGTGGCCGTCGACGAGCTCCAGCACGAGATAGTCGGCGTCGTCGCGCTCGATCACGTCGTAGATGCGGCAGATGTTCGGATGATCGAGCCGCGAGAGGACTTTCGCTTCGCGCAGGATGCGTCCGCGGAGCGAGGGCGTGAGCCGCTTGTCGCCGTGCAGAATCTTTACCGCGACCGGCCGCTCCAGCCGCTCATCCCACCCGCGGTAAACCTCGCCCATGCCGCCGGTCCCGAGGAGGGTGTCGATACGAATCCGGCCGAGGTGGGAACCGGGCGAAATTTGCATGGGAAGGGGAAATTGTAAGGCGGCTAAGTATCTGGAGTGCGGCGGCCATGCCGCCGCTGATTTGTGCGCGCCGGCCATGCCGGCGTGCTGCGCGACGGCATGGCCGTCGCGGGAAAGAGCGGCGGCATGGCCGCCGCACTCCAGAAAGTTTGCGATCGACGATCGATTCGCCGATGCGACGGCAACAATCGACGCATCAGCGACCATGCAAAGCGCCTGGCCAGATTTCGAATACGCGGCGCCACGGAGGACGCCTCTTTTCGAAGCCGGCAAATCCTTTCGTGCCGGATGGGGTGCGGAGGCAATCGAATGGACCGGCGTTGGTGCTGAAGGTGAATGAGTCACCGAATTTCAACGTGCGCTCGTCGATCTGGAAAGGCCACTTCGTACGGAACGCCGCGCAAACGAGCTTCGAGGCGGCGAAGCGCGGTTGCGCGGTTGAACGTTCTCCTCGATCAGGACGCGGATTGCCCGTATCGGATCGAATGTCATCGCGCTTTCGTCACGCGATCGAATTCCTGAAGGTTGCGCACTTCTTCCACCAAGAGTCGCAGCCGTTCCTCGGGCGTGAGTTTGAGCAGCTCGCGGATCACCGTGCGATCGATGCCGGCACCCGGCGGCTGCTGTGTGCTGTTTGAGTCCTGTGGCATCAATAGATCCTACATTCGCCGAACGCTTCGCTCTTCACTTCCCCGCGAAGCTGTACCGCATCTCCACCGACACCCTTTTCTCACTCCCCACCTTCACCACCTCCACGCCCGTCCGCAATTTCCCGGGTGGCGAGAAAAAGTACGCGAGCGTGATCGCGTGGTGGTGATTGAACTTGTCCGCGCGGATCGTCGCGCGGCCGTTCGCGAAGCGGCGGGAGAGCAGCGCGTATTCAGAGAGGAGGTTCGCCGTGAACTGGCCGCCGGGGAAGCGGACCGTCGTCGGGCCCCAGCCACTTTCGGCGGCGAGGGTCCAGTCATTCAGCGTGTACTCGGCGCCGGCGATGTCGAAGCGCGTCTCCCAGTTATCGAGCTCGCCGTGCTCCTCGGCATCCGAACGATTGTCGATGTGCGTGAGCTGCGCGACGAAGTTGTCGCTGTTCCAGCGCGCGCGCGTCGACCAGCCGAGGCGATGGTCCGTCTCGGCGGAGACGCTCGTGAAATACGTGCCGTCGACCGGAAGATGCTCGCCGAGGAGCGCCCAGTGATCGCGCATCATCCAGCCGCGCGCCGCGGGAAGTGCACCGAACGTGTCGTTGCCTCGGAACGCGGTCGCGCCGAACGTCAGCGAATGTCGAAGCGTGTACGCGACATCGACGCCGATCGGACGAAACTCTTCACCGAGCCAGCTGTTCAGCGCGGAGGGCGTGATCGTGTACGGCGACTCCCACAACGCATCGACGTTCTCGCGCGTCGTCGGCAGGAAGAACGCGCCTTCCATGATGTGCAGCCGGTCCTCGCCTCGATGAACGTTCTGCTCGAGGAACGCCTCGGTCACACCGAAGTGTCCGCGCCGGCTGCCGTCCGCTTCATTCCGCGCGACGAGATGCACGTGGGCGCCGAGCGTGAGCGACGGACGCCAGTCGAGCCCGAGCTGCAGCTGCGCCGCGAGCTTGTCGTCCTCGAGCGGAATGCGCGATTCGTTCGATGCGCGCAGCAGCGCGAAGCCGCTCCACTGCAACGAATCCGACGCGGATGCGGCGCTCGCGAATGCGATGAAGGCGATCAGAAACAAACGCCGCATATCGATGAAGATAGCAGTTACTCACGAGGCGTGCCGAATGGTTTCGCCAGCAGGTGATAGGTGTCCGGATTGACCTTGCGGAACGCACCGTTCTTGCCGTCGATGCCGAGGGCGAGACCGAGGAACATCGAATAGCTGCCGAGGATGATGAGGAGTGCGGTGGCGATCGCGGGACGGCGCAGCGATGGCGCGATGCGCGCGAGCGCCGCTTCGATGCAGATCACGGACGACGTCGTCATCAGCAAGGCGAAATCGATCGTGTAGCGGCCGTCGACGGCCCAGCAGGCGCAGAGGCCCATCATCACCAGCCACGCGCCGAGCATGACCAGCATCGCAGCACGCAAGCCTGTGTCATTCCGAGCCGCGAACACGGTCGAGGAATCCCCATCCGACGAGCGATTCTCGTGCTTCGGCAGGGGATCCCTCGACTGCGCTCGGGATGACACTGGCGCAAGCGCGGCGAGCATCAGCGCGGCGAACGTACCGATAAGCGTGATTGGAATCAGCGAAAAGATGCCCGCGGTCGGCTCGAAGTCGGACGGGAACATCGTCGCCGGATCGAGGTTGGCGCGATACAGGATCGCGAACGGGAACTGGCTCCAGATGCCGACCGGCACGAACAGGTACTGTCCGAGATTGTTCGCCCAGCGCGCGATGTCACGCGGTGCGCAGAGGCTGCAGACTTTCTTGTCGAACATCGACGTGACGGTGATCTGGTAGCGGATGCCGAACTCGAACGGATCGTTGAAGCGCGCGTAGTTGTAGGCGAGCAGCACGATAGCCACGACGGCCAGCGGGATCAGCGCCGCGATCGCGGCACGCATGCGGACCGGTTTCGCCACCAGCATGAATGCGATCGCCGCGGGCACGAGCAGCACGCCGATGTTCGGCCGCGCGGCGATCGCCATGGCGAGCCAGAGTCCCATCCAGAACGCGCGGCGCGGCGACGGCGCCTGCAGAAATCGCGGCAGCTCGTACGCCCACATCGCGTTCATCGCGGCGCCGCAGATCGTCGCCACTTCGTACGTGCGGGCGAACACGAGCAGGTACGGAACGAGATTGCCGATGCCGAGGAAAACGATCCAGAACCACATCGGAACGCGCGTCGTGCGATCGGCGAGCGCGCGGCGGACGAACATCACGCTCGCGATGAAGGCCCAGGCCGCGAAGAACGCCGCGGCGAATCCTTCATTCGGATAGCCGTGCGCGAGCAGCTTGTACGGAATGTAGAGCAGCACTACCGGCACCGCGGAGAAGTAAAGGTAGTAGCGGCCGTTGAGATAGCTCGCATCCCAGAGCGCCCACGCGTCGGCTTTGCCGCGCTCTTCCGGCTCCCACGGATTGCCGAGGGCCGCGAGCTTCGGCGGGACCTTTTCGTACATCGACAGTTGTCCGTGCAGAAAGCCCTCGGCGAGACTCGGGTAATAGCCGAGTCCGAATCGGCCCCGCTCGCGGTCGTACTCCGCGCGTCCGCTGATGCGGCGGAACTCGAACGTGCCGTCGCTGCCGTAGAACGCGTAGAGCAGGAGCACGAGCGCGATCGGGACGGCGCGCGTGAGCGATTTCATGCGATGGGGGAAGTGTATGGCCGGACAGCGGACAGCAGACAGCGGACAGCAGACAGCAGATAGCGGACAGCGGGAGGCCGGGCGCGTGTCATGCCGAGCGAAGTCGAGGCATCCCCCGCCCGCTGTCCCCCGCCCGCTGTCCGCTGTCTGCTGTCTGCTGTCCACCCCGGGAAGTGGTTGTACAGTTGCATGCGTTGACACCAGCAATGCGTCCCCTCGTTGCCCTGATGACTCTCTCTCTGTCCATGCCGATCCTCGCCGGCACGATCGATGTGCGCGTGCAGGATCCCCGTGGTTCCGTCGTTCGGGATGCCGTCGTTTACGCAGTTCCGGAAGGGCGGGCACTCCCGCTTGCCCGAAAGACGGCAGTCATGGATCAGAAGAACCGGATGTTCATCCCGCACGTGCTGCCGGTGCAGACCGGCACCGCGGTCCGATTTCCGAATTCCGACGACATCCGTCATCACGTCTATTCGTTCTCGCCGGCGAAACCGTTCCAGCTCCCGCTCTACAAAGGAACTCCCGCCAATCCCGTCGTGTTCGACAAAGCCGGCGTCGTCACCCTCGGCTGCAACATCCACGACCAGATGAGCGCCTTCATCGTGGTCGTCGACACGCCGTACTTCGAGCGCGTCGGCGGCGACGGCAAAGTCACGCTGCGCGATATCGAGCCGGGCAAGTACGTCGTGCACGTCTGGTATCCGGAGATGCGCGAGGAGCCGCAGCCGGACACGGTCAACGTCGGCGCAAATGAACGCATCGATCTGTCGTTCGTAACGCACAGGAATGGCCATTCGTAGCTTCCAGACGAAGCTGCTGCTGTTGCTCATCGCGGTCCTCGTCCTGCTGCAGGCGGGCACGCTGATCTCGGTGCATCTCGCCGGGCAGCAGACGATCCGCCGCAGCATCGACAAAGAGCTGGGCATCGGCGCGCGCGTGCTCGATCAGACGCTCGCCACCCGCGCGCGGCAGCTGCAGGATTCGCTGCGCGTGCTCGCGCTCGACTTCGCCTTCCGCGAGGCGATCGCCTCCGCCGATCTGCCGACCACCACCAGCGTGCTCTCCAATCACGGCTCGCGCATCGCCGCCGATGCGGTCGTGCTGATCGGACTGGACGGCAAAGTCACGGCGGACACGGTCGGCGGCCGGCTGGTCGGCAAGCCGTTCCCGTTCGCGTCGCTGCTGGAGACCGCGCAAGATCGCGGCGAATCGTCGGGCACGGTGACGTTTCGCGAGCGCCCGTATCAATTCGTGATCGTGCCGGTGCTCGCGCCGCGGCCGATCGCGTGGGTCTGCGCCGGCTTCGAGATCGACGAGCGCGTGATCTCCGACGTGCGCCGGCTCGCGTCGACCGAGGTCGTGCTGACCAGCGGCGCGGCCGAGCCGCCGGAGCCGGATAGCGCGACCTACGCCACACTGCTGCATCCGCTGAGAACGAACGACGGCTCGCGCGTCACCGCGCTGTTGCAGCTGCCGCTCGAGGAAGCGCGCCAGCCGTTCGTCACGCTCGAGCTGAAGATCTTCGGACTGTCGTTCATCCTGCTGATCGCGGCGGTCGTCGCCGCGGTGTTCTTCGCGCGCACCGTCTCGCAGCCGCTGCGCGCGCTCGCCGATGCCGCGGGGAAGATCGGGCACGGCGATTACTCGACGCCGGTGAAGGTCACGCAGGCGGACGAGATCGGGCATCTCGCCACCGCGCTGAATCAGATGCGGTACGCGATCGGCGCGCGCGAGGACCAGATCATCTACCAGGCGACGCACGACGGCCTGACCGGCCTGCCGAATCGCACGCTCTTTTTCGATCGCGTTTCGCAGGCGATCGCGTTCTCGAAACGGAGCGGTGAATCGGTCGGCATGATCATGATGGACGTCGACCGTTTCAAGGAGATCAACGACACGCTCGGCCACAACTTCGGCGATCAGCTGCTGATCGAGATCGGCCGCCGCCTGGAGCGCACGCTGCGCGAGAGCGACACCGTCGCGCGGCTCGGCGGCGACGAGTTCGCGGTGAAGTTCACCGCGCCGACGCAGAAGCACGCAACCGAAGTCGCGGCCCGCGTCCGCACCGCCTTCGACGCCCCGTTCGTCCTCGGCGATGTCACGATCGAAGTCGCGGCCTCACTCGGCATCGCGCTCTTTCCGGTGCACGCCGACGATGCCGACGCGTTGATGAAGCGCGCCGACATCGCGATGTACGACGCGAAGAAAAACCACACCGGCTTCGCCATTTACGAAGCGGGACGCGACGAGCACAGCCTGCGCCGCCTCACGCTGATGATGGAGCTGCGGCAGGCCATCGCGCGCGACGAGCTCGAGCTCTACTTCCAGCCGAAGATCGATGTAGTCACCGAGCGCGTGGTGCATGCGGAAGCGCTGGTGCGATGGAAGCACGCGGTGCACGGCGTGATGCGGCCGGACGAGTTCATCCCGCTCGCGGAGCAGGCCGGCAACATCGGACTGATCACGAAGTGGGCGATCCGCAAAGCGATCCGGCAATGCGCGGCGTGGCAACGCGAGGGACTCGATCTCGCGGTGGCCGTGAATCTCTCCGCGCTCGATCTGCTCGATGCGGAACTGCCGACGCTCATCAGCGGATTGTTGTCCGAGGCTGGGCTGCCGCCGTCGAGACTGGTGTTGGAGATCACGGAGAGCGCGGTCATGAAGGATGCGGCGTACGCGCTGAAAGTGCTGCGCGATCTCAAGCGTCGCGGTGTGGCGCTGGCCATCGACGATTTCGGGACCGGCTACTCGTCGCTCGCACATCTCAAACGGTTGCCGGTCGATGAATTGAAGATCGACAAGTCGTTCGTGCAGAACCTCACCGAGAGCGCGACGGACGATCTGGTCATCGTG
>DATEZA010000303.1:0-10287 GCA_035255945.1 Thermoanaerobaculia bacterium | reverse complement strand
ATGACCGTCCGCGAGTTCGGCAAGACGGCCTTTCTCGTGGTGTCCGAAAAGAGCGCGCGCATTCAGCTCTACTGCCGCAAAGACACGCTGTCCGAGCGCGAGTGGTCGCTCTACCAGAATCTCGACGCGGGCGATTGGATCTCCGCCGAGGGCGTCATCTTTCGGACGAAGACGAACGAGCTGTCGGTCAAAGCGGAGCACATCGACTTCCTGGTCAAGGCGCTGCGGCCGCTGCCGAGCAAATGGCACGGCCTGACCGATCTCGAACAGCGTTACCGCCAGCGCTACGTCGATCTGATCGTGAACGACGACGTGAAGGCGACGTTCGAGACGCGCGCGAAGATCATCAGCTACATCCGCAAATACTTCGACGATCACGGTTTCATCGAGGTCGAGACGCCGATGATGCAGCCGATCGCCAGCGGCGCCGCGGCGCGGCCGTTCGTCACACATCACAACGCGCTCGACATGGACCTCTTCATGCGCATCGCGCCGGAGCTGTACCTCAAGCGGCTCATCGTCGGCGGGCTGTCGAAGGTCTACGAGATCAATCGCAACTTCCGCAACGAAGGGATCGGCTACCGCTGGAATCCCGAGTTCACGATGCTCGAGTTCTACTGGGCGTACGCCGATTACAACGACCTCATCGCGCTGACCGAGGAGCTGCTGAGCGGGATCGCGCGCGATGTGCTGCAGCGAGAGACGGTCACGTATCGCGGCAACGAGATCAGCTTCGCGAAGCCGTTCGCGCGCTACTCGATGAAGGAAGCGATCGCGCACTTCGGCCAGGTCGATGCCGGCACGCTCTCGGATCGCAACACGCTCGTCGCGCTGGTGAAGAAGCACGGCGAGCACGAAGATCCGAAGGAAGTGGAAGCACTCGGCGACGGCAAGCTGCTCGCCGAACTGTTCGAAGCGGTGGCCGAAAAGCAGCTCATCCAGCCGACGTTCATTACCGACTTCCCGACCGAGATCTCGCCGCTTTCGAAGCAGCGCAAAGACGATCCGAATTACGTGGAGCGCTTCGAGCTCTTCATCGGCGGCATGGAAATCGCCAATGCATTCTCGGAGCTGAACGATCCGGATGAACAGGACCGCCGTTTCCGCCAGCAGCTCGAAGAGCGCGAGCGCGGCGACGAAGAAGCGATGCAGATGGACGAGGATTACGTGACCGCGCTCGAGTACGGCCTGCCGCCGACCGGCGGCGAAGGCATCGGCATCGATCGGCTGGTGATGGTGTTCACGGATTCGCCGACGATCAGAGATGTCATTCTGTTTCCGTTGATGAGACCGAGATCGTAGGTTGCTGAGTTGCTGGGTTGCTGGGTTGCTCGGTCACACCCACCCAGCAACTCAGCAACCAAGCAACTCAGCAACTCAGCAACCAAGCAACTGAATGATCGAATCCCAGATCGCCCGCCGCTATCTCTGGGCCGCCCGCAAGGAGCGCCACATGGCGTTTCTCTCGATGATCTCGATCTTCGGACTGGCCCTCGGCGTCGCCGCGCTGCTGATCTCGATCGCGCTTCTCTCCGGTCTGCAGGGACACATCAAAGAGCAGCTGATCGCATCGAGTCCGCAGCTGCTGATCGAGCCGATCGGCCGCAACACCATCGAGCAATTCGCCGACATCGACGCCGAGGGGAAACGCCTCGGCATGACGACGGTGCATCCGGTGGTCAGCGGCATTGCGTGGGGCGCGAACGACGAAGAGCGCCGCGGACGTCCGCTGCGCATCCGCTCGTACGAGCGCGGCAGCGAGCCGCCCGTCGATCGGTTCACTCAGCGATCGTCGCATCCGATCGATTCGAACGAGCCGTGGATTTTCGTCACGCGCGACACCGCCGCAGCACTCGGTCTCGACATGGGCGAATTCATTACGCTCGTCGCGCCGCGCACGCGGCTCACGCCGTTCGGGCCGGTGCCGGTCTGGAAAAAATATCGGATCGTACGATTCGTAGCATCGCCGTCCGACGATCGCGGCGCCGAGGCGTACCTCGAAATGAGCGAGGCCTCGCATTTCTTCGGGACGGACGACAAGCCGACCTCCATCGAGATGTACGGCAGCGCGGATCGCGCCGAGGAGATTCAACCGAGAGTCGCGGCGAAGTTCCCCGGCGTGCAGGTGAAGACGTGGAAGGAGATCAACCGTCCGCTCTTCCTCGCGCTGCGGCTGGAGAAGATCGTCATGTTCGCCACGATCTCGCTGATCATCTTCGTCGCCGCGCTGAACCTCGTGTCGTCGATGGCGATGCTCGTGCTCGAAAAGCGGCCGTCCGTCGGCGTGTTGCGCACGCTCGGCGCGACGAACAGGACGATCATGTCGGTCTTCCTGCAGGTCGGGCTCTTCATCGGCATCACGGGCACTGCGCTCGGCAACATCGTCGGCCTCGGCGTGTCGTACCTGGCCGATCACTACCACCTCATCCCGCTGCCGAGCGGCGCGTACTTTCTGCGCACGCTGCCGTTCCGAATCGACCCGATGGACGTCATAGGAGTGAATGTGATCGCCATCGTTCTGTCGATAGTCGCGACGTGGTATCCCGCACGGGTGGCATCGCGGCTCGATCCGATCGCTGCGATCCGGGAGGAGTGATGCGACGATTCATCGGACTCGCAGTGGCGCTGCTGGCAGTGGCGTGCGCCGACACGCGCGAGAAAGTCACGCTCGCGTTCAACGAACATGGCAGCGTCACGATCACCACCGTCTCGCCGTTCGAGGACAACTGGAAGCATCGATTCGATCACGTCGGTCCGTCGTCGGAACGGATCACGTACGAGAAGGCGCATGGCGAAATTGCGACGGTCGAGCACTCCGCGCTGATCGCGAACGAAGACCTGCAGAAGTTCTTCTCCGATGTGGACATGACCATCCGCCTGACGAATCAGGACGGGATCAACGAACTGGTGATCTATCCGGCGACGAGCTCGCGCGCGACACGCGAGGAGCGCACCGAGTTTCACGAGCGCGTGCACGTCGCGGCCGGTGCGTTCGTGAATTACGTGCGAGCCACGCGGCATCTCTACGACTATCTCGATGCGCATCCGCAGCGCGCGGAGTCGGCGTTTTCGCAGATCTTCGCGGATTCGGACGAGATCATCGTGGCCGCCGAATCGGAGGAGAAGGATCTGATCGTCGATCTGCGGCATGCGATGACGCAGGTGCTCGACACCGCGCCGGAGAAGGACGCGCAGGAGCGCTTCGTCAATCTCGCCGATCGCGTGAACGATCCGTTCCCCGGCGTCATCACCGTCACGCTGCCGTCGCAGTATTCATCGATCGAAGGATTCAAGCGCATCGACAGCGCGATCGTGCGCGCCGAGGTGACGTCGCCGTCGGAGGCGCTGGCCGCGCTGGAGGGACGGTGGGTGTCGCCCGATCCGCTCGCCGCTGCGCTGCGAAGCGAAGCGTGGGATCCGGTTGCGACGGCGCATCAGGCGAGGCATGCGTCGTTGTCGGTCACCGCGGATGACGTGGCGAAGGCGTTCATCGAGCAGATCGAGCCGAAGCCGGTGTATCGCGTGCGATGGATCGCGAGGAGCGCGGACGTCTCGTCCGCAGTGCGCGGGCGTCCTCGCCCGCGTACCGATCGGTTGCCGGGCGAGACGCCCGGCGACTGCGGGCAGGGATGCCCGCGCTCCTACAACACCTTGGTCATGACCACGGCGGCTTCGCCGTCGGGGTAGTAGCGCGGCCGCAGATATGACGACGCGAAGTCGAGCTGCCGGTAGAACTCCTGCGCGCCGTGATTCGACTTGCGCACTTCGAGCGAGAGCGTCTTGATGCTGTGCGAGCGAGCGAACTCGATGCAGCGCTCCATCAGCGCCTGCGCGATTCCCTGCCGGCGCTCCGCCACTTCCACGGCGATCTTGTTGACGTGCATCTCGTCGAAGAACCACATCGCGAAGAGGTAGCCGATCACGACGTTGCCGCGCCGCGCGACGAGATTGAATCGCCCGCTCGCATACAGCTCGCTCTCGAAAAATTCTTTCCGCCACGGCGCGGGGAACGACGATTCTTCGAGCTTGTGCACGGCGGCGATGTCGCGCGCGGTCGCGAACTGAATCGAGATGTCAGGAAGCTGCACGCGCGCGCTCACGACGCCCCCAGCTTCTGCTGCAGCTTCACCTCGGCCTCGGCGAGACGGACGTAGATCGGCGTGATGTCCCTGTATCGATCCGCGTCGGGCATCTCCGCGAGCTCGCGCGCGCGTCGCGCGCATCCGACCGCGACGTTGCCGTGCTGCACGAACTCTTCGACCGGGATCACCAGTCCGCAGTTCGCGATGAGCTCCGCCTTCTGTTCGGCGGTTGCCAGTCGCGGCGCAACGACCTCGGCGTGTCGATGGAAGACCGACAGGTAGAACTCGCCGCGGCCGGCATCGTCGATGATCGCGATGCGGCCGGGATCGGGGTCGCCGAGGGCGATCGCCTCGTGCGTCGACATCGCACAGACGGGGCGGCCGAGGGCGAGGGCGAGTCCCTGGATCGTGGCCAGGCCGATGCGGACGCCGGTGAACGAACCGGGACCGCGCGTCGTCGCGAACAGCTCGATCTCTTTGCGATCGATGCCGGACTCCGCGAGCAGCCAGTCGATCGCCGGCAGAAGCTTCTCGTTACGGGAGCCCTTTCCTTCCAACGCGATTGCGCCGAGGAGGGTGCGGTCGGCGAGCAGGGCGACGGAGAGAATCGGGAGCGAGGAGTCGGCGGCGAGAATCAGCACGGCGTGAGCTTACTGCGCCGCCGCCTTCTCGGGCATCCCGAGATCGACGAGCTCGATGCCGATCTCGCTGGCCACCTGGCGCGAGCGCTCGTCGCGGTAGAACTCGCCGTAGTAGATCCGGCGGATGCCGGCGTTCGCGATCAGCTTGAAGCAGTTCCAGCACGGCGAGGCGGTGGTGTAGAGCTCCGAGTCGGCGATCGAGACGCCGTTCTTCGCCGCCTGCAGGATCGCGTTCGCCTCGGCGTGCACGGTCGTGATGCAGTGCCCGTCTTCCATGATGCAGCCGATGTCCTCGCAGTGCGGGAGCCCGCGGAGTGAGCCGTTGTAACCGGTGGAGAGGACGGTGCGGTCGCGGACGATGACCGCGCCGACGTGCTTGCGGGAACAGGTCGAGCGGGTGGCTGCCTGATGGGCGATTCCCATGAAGTATTCGTTCCAGTCAGCGCGCATAAGTGGACGGATTGTAGCGGAGTGCGGCAGCTTGCTGCCGCCCCCGGATTGCGGCGGCTTGCCGCCGCCCCCTAATTCAAATTTTTGGTGCTCCCAATCCAAAATAATCTCCCCACACCCCATCTCCAAAACTTATTAGCACTCACGAACGGAAACGTCACGCGATCGCAACCGAATATGGGGTATCCCCATAAATTTGCCCCGGAAGTGCTTGCAAATCGAGGAGTTACGATTATCCGATGGATTGCCGAAATTGGTGTGTTTCACGCCGATTTTTCATTGACTCGCCCCTCTCGATCCATAGAATACCCATCCACCAGCCCCCGGTCGGTTTCATCACTTTCAGTTCGGTTACTCAGGAGCCAGCAAATGGACAAGCGGTATTCAACAATCATCTTTGTCCCGCACGCGCGGGCCAAATTCCGTAAGTTGAAAGTGTCCCATCGCCTGCTCTTCTCGGTTCTCTCGCTGGTCACCTCGTCCCTCTGCCTGTCGGCCTTCTTCTCGGTCCAGTACTTCACCTCCCTGTCCCAGACGCACGAGCTCTCGAAACTGCAGCACGAAAACCGCGAGCTGCAGAGCGCGAACGAACAGTTCAGCAAGTCGGTCGAGTCGCTGCGCGGACAGCTCCACACCGTGGAAGACCGCACCCGCAAGCTCGCCATCATTGCCGGCATCACGACACTCGACGAGCAGAACCTCGGCGGCGTCGGCGGCGCGCGTAACGACGAAAATTCGACCAATCCGTATCGTGACGATGTCGACAAGATGAGCTTCCGCTCGAAGCACCTGGAGCGCGATCTTTCGGTCCTCGAACAGCGCATCATCGCGCAGGCTCAGCTCCTCTCCTCCACGCCGTCGATCGCCCCGGTCCGCGGCATCCTCACGGACGGCTTCGGCGGCCGTTCCGATCCATTCACCGGCGAGCAGGGCACGCATAACGCGGTCGATATCTCCTCGACCGTCGGCCAGGGCGTGCGCGCTCCGGCGGACGGCATCGTGGTCAAGGCGGAGTGGGCCAACGGCTACGGCAACGTCATCTACATCTCGCACGGCTACGGCTACTCGACGCGTTACGGACACCTCTCCGGCTACGCGGTCAAGCCCGGCCAGCACGTGAAGCGCGGCGACGTGATCGGTTACGTCGGCTCGACCGGCCGCTCGACCGGACCTCATCTGCACTATGAGGTGCGGCTGAACAACAATCCGGTCAATCCGCTCGAGTACATCCTCAACGCCTTCTAGGAGCGCGGCCGTCCTCGGCCGCAGTGATCGAGCGTCCCGCTCGATCACCGGTGCCCGCCGGACAGCAGACAGCGGACAGCAAAACCGAGGCTCGTTCTCCCGCTGTCCGCTATCTGACTTCTACCACCTGTAGTGCCCGATGATCGGAAAGGCGTGCAGGATGTCTTCCTTCTGCGCGCCCCGTCCGATGTTGTGAATCACGAGCCTGCCATCGTCGCCGATGATGCCGATATGGTAGTAGCCGCCCGGCAGCCGCCAGGCGACGATGTCGCCCGCCTGAAAGTCCGCGCTCGCGGTCTTGCCACGGCGGCGAAAGTACGCCATCAGATTCGGCACGCGGCGATGATCGATGTTCGCGTCGGGACCGCGCAGTCCCCACACCTGCGGATACGCGTCGAAGTGCTTGCGCATGTCTTCGTGTACTTCGCGCTGGAGATCGACGCCGATGCCGCGCATCGCGCGGATGATCACATCGGCGCAGACGCCGCGCTCTTTCGGCAGATCACCTCCCGGATAGCGCAGCTGCACGTACGAGGGATCGTAGATCGTCGTCACGCCGACCTGCTTCGCGGCTGCGCGCGCGAGCTCGACGTTCAGCGCGAAGACGATCGCCGCAAGCATCACTCGACGCGATCTTCTTCGCCCTGCGGCAGGTCCCAGCGCTCGGTGATGCGCTCGTGCGTGAGCCAGCGCTCGCAATCGAGTGCCGCCATGCATCCGGTTCCCGCTGCGGTGATCGCCTGACGATAGATGTGATCGACGACGTCGCCGCACGCGAAGACGCCTTCGATGTTCGTCTTCGTCGAATGCGCATGCGGCAGGCAGAGATAGCCCTTGTCGTCGAGCTCGAGCTGGCCGACGTACGGCGAGGTATTCGGCGTGTGTCCGATCGCGACGAAGAGTCCCTGCGTCTTGAGCTCCGTCACGTCATTGGTGACGAGATTGCGCACCTTGAGCGCGGTGACGCCGCCTTCTTTCGTACCGATGATCTCGTCGACGGTCGAGTTGAAGACGAACTCGATCTTCGAATTGCCGAGCGCGCGGTCCTGCATGATCTTCGAGGCGCGCATCTCCTCGCGGCGATGGATGATCGTGACTTTGCTCGCGAACTTGGTGAGGAAGGTCGCTTCCTCCATCGCCGAGTCGCCCCCGCCGACCACGACGATCTCCTTGTTCTTGAAGAAGAATCCGTCGCACGTCGCGCAGTACGAGACGCCGAAGCCCTGCAGCGCTTTTTCGGTCGGGATGCCGAGCTGTTTGGCCGATGCGCCCGAGGCGATGATCACCGCCTGCGCTTCGTATTCGCGCGAATCGGTAGTCACGACGAACGGGTGCTCGGTCAGTTGCACCTTCTCGACGTTCTCCATCTTGAAGACGGCGCCGAAGCGCTCCGCCTGCTGCCGCATCAGGTCCATCAGCTTCGGCCCGAGGATGCCCTCGGGGAAGCCGGGGTAATTTTCGACGTCGGTGGTGATGGTGAGCTGCCCGCCCGGCTGGATGCCTTCGAGGACGAGCGGAACGAAATTCGCGCGAGCGAGATAGAGGGCGGCGGTGCATCCGGCCGGGCCGGATCCGATGACGATGACTTTGTATTCAGAGGACCGTTCCATTGCGCGGGGATTGTACAGCGCGGAGTGCGGCGGCCATGCCGCCGCTGCTTCATCGCGCGACGGCCATGCCGTCGCGACGCCGAGGCATGGCCTCGGCGCCAAGAGCGGCGGCATGGCCGCCGCACTCCATAACGTCAGCGGTCGTGGATCGCCTTGATGGGCAAGGGATCGATGTAGTTCCAGCGGAGGCGGCCTTCGCGTTTGACGACGATCAGTCACCGTGCAGCGATTGAGTTGCGGAAACTCGGCGCAGAGATCGCCGGTGGTCATCGGCGCGTCCTTCAGCAGATCGAGCATCTTTCGACGCCGCCCGTCTGCTAAAGCCTTGAACACGCGCTCTTCGCCGGCCCTTGACACATATTGTCGAACGCAGGAGGACAGTCATGGAGCTGAAGTTCAAGGCTCAGCGCGTTGAAGGCGTACCTCGAGTACGGGATCAATTTGCGGAAGGGCGCGTATTGAGGGCCGCGATCAGCTTGTCGCCGAGGAGGCGCTTCTGCCACTCCCTCATGGCCGGAATCTGATCGAGATCGCGCAGCTCGCGCGGCTCCAGCGTCGCGACCGCGGTGAGCACGTGCCGCGGCGCGACGACCGACACATCGATCCCCAGCTCCTTCGCCAGCTGATCGCGCACTTTCTTCAATCGGTCGACACGCGCCTCGAGCACCTTGTCCCGGAAGAACGGCCGCGACTCCGTACGCTGTGGCAGCGCGTCGTCCGGCAGCTCCAACGCGTGGTTGATCAGTCGCATGATCTCGTCGCCGAAGCGGCGGAAGTGGTACTGCGACAGCACCTTCACCTTCGACAATTCGCCGGGCGACTTCGGCTTCGTCTTCGCGATCTCGATGATCGCGTCGTTGCCGATGATCTTGAACGGCGGACGGTCCGCTGCGCGCGCGAGTTGATCGCGCCAGGCGTACAAACTCCGCACGATCGCCAGCGAGCGGCGGTCGAAACTGCCGATCCCTTTCAGTCGCCGGAAAGGCTCGTCATCGTCCGACTCGCGGTAGCGCACGTTCTCCAGCCTCCCAAATTCTTCGACCGCCCACTCCCACCGCCCGCGCGTTTCGAGCTCCGCGCGCAGCACTTCGTACAGCCGCACGAGATGGCGTGTGTCGAGCGCGGCGTAATCGAGCATGTCGGGCGGCAGCGGACGCATCGACCAGTCCGCACGTTGATGTGCCTTGTTGAGCTTCACGCCGAAATGGCGATCGAGCAGCGCGGCGAGTCCGAACGCTTCGTACCCGAGGAGCTGCGCGCAGATCATCGTGTCGACCATGTTCGTGATGGTGAAGCCGAAGTCGCGATTGAGAATGCGCAGGTCGTAATCGCCGCCGTGAAAAATCTTGCGGATGTCGGGATTCGAAAGGACCTGGCCGAAGCGCGCGATGTCGATCTTCGCCAGCGGATCGATGACGAAATCCTCGCCGTCCGCCGAGATCTGAATCAAGCACACTTTGTCGAAATACGAATGCAGCGAATCAGCCTCGGTGTCCACCGCGATCACCGGCTGCGTCACGATGCGATCGATCATCTCGTCGAACGCCTGCTGTTTCGCGATCCACTTCATTCGGCGACCACCAGCTCCGGCAAGCCGATCGAGATCAGCTTCTCGTTGTAGCCGCGGCGATCGAACGCGGCGTCATTGGTGAGCGATTGCAGCGCCGCCTCGTCACCCGCCAGTGCGAGCAGCATCGCGAGATCCTCCGCTGCCGGCACGCGGATCGTCAGTTCTTCGAATGTCGTCTCGCGCGCGGCGGCGACCATCCGTCCGTACAGCGCGTTGCTCCCGACGAGCACGTGCACGCGTACTTCGCCCTCGTCGTCGACGAAGTTCAGCGGGATGAGATCGAGCTCTTCGCTCTGCTCGATCTCGTCGCGGTCGACGCGCCATCCGCGATTGCTCGCCATCATCGCGATCTGATTTTTCTGCTGCGGGCCCATGACCGCAACGACGTCGATCGAGCCCGGTGCAACTTCGCCGCCCAGCCACGCCGCGCGCGCGACGGAACCGACGAACGCGTTCGCGAGCTTGAGCCGTGTGAGGAGGTCGGCGATCGCGCGCAGTGCGCGCGCGTGACGGCCGGTGGCGACGATCGGGTACATCGGTCAAGCGATTGTATCGGAGTGCGGCGGCCATGCCACGGCGCGGCGGCATGGCTGCCGCACTCCGAGGTAACATCAACGGGTGTCCGCCCGCCTCCTCGAGGTCATCTCGAAACACTGGGGTTATGACTCTTTCCGGCCGCTGCAGCAGGA
>DATEZA010000302.1:0-32451 GCA_035255945.1 Thermoanaerobaculia bacterium | reverse complement strand
CCTAGCCTGAACTCACGCGTCTCGGACGAAGGGCGGTTTGCGCGAAGACAAACGCAGCGGGCCGTGCCCGCCCGCCGGAGGCCTCCTGGTCGTCTCCTACGCCCCACCGCGTCGCATGATGATCCGTTGCGCCTCGTATGTCTGGATCACGGACAGGGTGCTGCGGCGGATGAACTCTTCGCTGAACGCGTCGATCAGGACGCGGCCGTCCATGTCGCGGCCGACCGGGAGTCCGGCGGAGAAGAGCACGGTCGGCACTACGTCGACTGCGTAGGCCGAGGCGGGATTTTCCTTGTGGGCGACGTCGGGGCCGGTGATCACGACGAAGCCGTCGTCGGCGCCGGGATCATCGTTCGTCAGCAGATCGCGGACGAGCGCCCATGCGGTCGCGGCGGACATCGGTGGGACAGGGCCGGACGGCGACACGACCACCAGCAGGTGATCGGGAAAGTCGTGCGCGAGCTGGCCGGAGATGCGGTCGAGTTGTTCGGCGTACGCCCGCGCGATCTCGCCGCGCATCGACGTTTTCGGCGGCAGCTCGTTCGTGCCGATGTGCAGTGCGAGCTGCGCCTGCTGGAAACCTTCGAGCGCGACCACGTCGAGCTCGTAGTGCCGCGACGCGATCTGTTGCCGGGCGGTCTCGGCGACCTGCAGATCGTGTCGCAGCGCGGCGATCACCGCGTTGCGCGCGGGGCCGCTGGCGGCGAAGCGAGGCGCGAGCGCCGCGAGCTCCGGCGGCTCCGTCGTGACGACCGTCGATTTGGTCGACGGCCAGCCGGTCACCGAGGAGTGGAACTGCAGGCGTTCGAACATCGACCAGATCGGAAGCGCGTCGCCGGACGGAAGCGCGGCGGAGATGCGCTGCACGGGCGGAATCAGTCCCCACACGCGGAAGCCGACGCCGTTCGGCAGCAGGAGAAATCGATCGTCGGGACCGTTCAGCGGCGTGCGATACGAGAAGCGTCCTGTCACGCCGTGGCGGTACGGCAGCTTGCCGGTGGCGAGCGAGGCCCAGAGCGATTTGGGACTGGTCGTCGGGAACGGCTCGAGGCGCGTGAAGTAGGCGCGGTCGCGTGTCTGCTGGAGGAACGGCAATCCGCCTTCCCCCTGCATCGTCACGATCCAGTCGTACGGCAGATTGCGAATGGCGACGAGGATCACCGGGCGTTGTCCGGCGACTTCGCCGATGTTCGCCACGACCGCGGTGCGTTTCTCCGTGCGATAGCTGTCGCGGCGCTGGTAGAGGAGGAACGACGTCACGGCGATCACGATGAATCCGCCGACGAAGATCAGCCGCGATGTGCGGCGGTCGGCGTTGCGCTCGAGGAGCCAGAGTGCGAGGAGGATGAACGCCGTCAGCGTGATGAGGTTCGTCGCCTTGTTCAGAATGCGCACCGCGCCGATCGGCAGGTAGATGCGCACCGGCACGAGGTGCGTCCAGTAAATGAAGGAGGAGATGAACGCGGCGAGCACGACGAAGCCGAAGCCGTGCGCGCGGTACTGCGGCCCTTCCGGTTTGCCGAAGATGCGGACGCGGAGCAGGCGCAGGCCCCAAAGCGCCGTGCCGAACAGAAAGCCGCAGATCAGGCCGTAGATGATCGTGACGGTGGCCAGGCGGCCGGGCGTGATGTCGACCTGCGGATTGAGAAAGTAGAGCAGGTGGGCCATGTACAGGCCGAAGATCGCTCCGGCGAGAACGCGCTTGAGGTAGGCCCAGCGGATCGGCATCCGGGCGGGAGTGTATCAACGGGGTTGTTGAGTTTTTGGGTTGTTGAGTTGTTCGGCACCCGATTAACAACCCAACAACCGAACAACCCAACAACCGGGCCGGAGGTGACGCAATGATCACCGCCTCCAGGCTGAACGGTCTTCGGGGGCTGAGTGGAGTCTTCACCCTCCTCCACGAGCTCGGATATCCGGTCGTTGCGCCGATCGTCGTCGATGCCGAGGAGTGGCGCGGGGCGGGGATTCAGCTGGACTGGAACGGGAGCTCGACGCTGCATCTCGCGGCGCGTACGCGGCGCTTCGATCTGTTCGTGCTGCAGTCTGACGCCGGGCAGGAATCGATCGGCGCATTTCTGCGCAGTTATCGCGAATACAATGTGCTCACGAAATCAGTGCTCGTAAAGAGTGCTGATGAAAAGCTCTCCATTTATGATCTCGCGGGACGCACGCTGCGGCGGCTCGATGTCGATCTCGCGCAGCCGTCCGTCCATGCGGTCGACCGGCTGAATCTGCTCCAGTACGGCGACGACCTCCCGCGCATCTTCGACATCGCGCTCGATCGCGAATCGATCACCCGCCGTTTCTTCGAGCGCTTTCGCGACGCCGTGCGCGACATCAGCGAAGTGCTCGACGGGCCGCAGGACGTGCGCGATGCCGAGGCGTTGCTGGTCATGTCGCGGCTGCTGTTTCTGTCCTTCGTGCAGGTGAAGGGCTGGCTCAACGAAGAGCGCCGCTTCCTCTTCGATCGCATCAACTCCCACAACCTCGGCGCGCTCTTCTTCGGCTGTCTCAACACGCCGGTCGAGCAACGCGACGACGCGGCGCGGAAGCTCGGACGCATCCCGTACCTCAACGGCGGTCTGTTCGAGCCGTCCGCGTACGAGCAGCGGCGCGAGTTGAAGCTGCCGGACGCGCTGCTGAAGAGCGTCATCGCCGACGTGTTCGAGCGCTTCGACTTCTCCGTCGATGAAGGCGACGCCGCCGGCACGCACGTCGATCCGGAGATGCTCGGCCGCGTCTTCGAATCGCTGATGGCCGGCGACGAGCGCACCGCGAGCGGCAGCTTCTACACGCCGCGCGAGATCGTCGACGCGCTGACCAGTCGCGGCATCGCGGAGTGGGTCGGCAACATGCGCGATCCGAACGCCGCGCTGCGCAAGCTCGAGACCATCACCGTGCTCGATCCGGCGTGCGGCTCCGGCGCGTTTCTGCTCTCCGCGCTGCACACCATCGAGCGCCTCACGCGCGAGCTCGCGGAGCGCGCGGAGGAAGAGGTGCCGCCCGATCTGCGGCGGCGCATCGTCGAGCGATCGCTGTTCGGCGTCGACCTGAAGCCGGAGGCGGTGCGGCTGTGCGAATTGCGTTTGTGGCTGGCGATCGTGTCGGCGACGCATGCATCGATCGAAGACGTTACGCCGCTGCCGAATCTCGACCGCAACATCCTGCAGGGCAATTCGCTGCTCAGTCCGACCGACTTCCTCGGCGATGCCCGCGCCAGCATCTATCGCGACTGGCGCAATTCGGTCGTCGCGCAGGCGGACCTCGTGGCGCGTTATCGCAATGCGAATCGCGATGAGCGGCCCGCGCTCGCGCGGCTCGTGCGCGAGAACGATCGCCATCTCGCGAGCGAGTTGCTGGCGAGAGCGATCGATGCCGACGAGCGCGAAATGCAGTTGCTCGCGGTCCCCGATCCCGATCTCTTCGGCCGCCGCGCGCCACATTCGGAGCGTTGCCGCGAGTTGCAGGAGCGGATCGCGAGCACGCGTAAGACGCTCGAAAAAGTGGAGGACGGCGAGCTCGGATTCTTCTCGTTCGACGTGCACTTCGCGCATGTCATCGCGCAAGGCGGCTTCGCGGTCGTGGCGGGCAATCCGCCGTGGGTGCGCAACAGCCGGATCGATCCCGCCGCGAAGAAGATGTTCGCCGATCGCTACTCGCTCTTTCGTCGCGGTGGAGGGGCGGCGTTCCATCAGCCCGATCTCTCCGTGGCGTTCTTCGAGCGCGCGATGTCGCTCGCTGCGCGCGACGGTGTCGTCGCGATGCTGATGCCGGCAAAGATCGTCAACGCCGGTTATGCATCCGGGCTGCGGCGTTTCGTGTGGGAGCGCGCGTCGATTGTCGCGATCGATGACTGGAGCGGCGGACACTGGTTTGACGCCGACACGTTCCCGCTCGGGCTCACCGTCCGGCCGTTGCGCGCGCCGAACGGTGTCGCGATCACCTCGTGCGGGCAGCAGTTCTCGATGCCGCAGCGCGAGCTGCCGGTCGGCGATGCGAGCTCGGAATGGGCGCTCGTTCCGCCCGACGCCGCGGCGATTCTGAAGCGCTTGCGGGTGCAGCACGCGTCGTTCGCGGAGGTCATCGGACGCACGCCGATCATGGGCGTGAAGACCGGCGCGAACGGCACGTTTTTTCTGCAGGCCGATCGCGTCACGCGCGGAAAACTGATTACGCCCGAGGGGGTTGAGGTGCCGCTGTCGGCGGTGGCGAGATGCGTGCGCGGACGCGATGTGCGGCGCTGGACGGCGAGCGATTCCGTGTTCATGCTCTGGCCGCCGGCGGATGGCTGGAAGACGCCGCCGCGATGGCTCGAAGAGCTGGCGGAGGTGCGCGGCGTCGACCCGGTCGCGTTCCGCCTCGCGTACGTGAAGCCGGAGCACGCGGGGATCAAGGTAGTGTGGAAGGACCTGTCGCGAGGGATGTCGGCGGCGGTGCTGCCCGAGGCGGTGAATGTTGATGGACGGGCAGTGCCGCTGGTGCCGAATCAGACGCTTTATTCGATCGACACGGCGTCGTTGAACGAGGCGTACGCGATCGCTGCGCTGCTCAACTCGACTGTCGCCGATGCGCTCCTGCTCTGCATCGCGGAGCGTGCGAAGGACGCGCACTTCCGCTACTTCGGCCGCACCGTTGCGCGCATTCCGCTGCCGCGCGTGCCACAGGACAGCGAAGCTTGGGCGCGGCTGGTGCGGGCGGGGCGGCGCGCGGAGCACGAGGTCGATGATGTCGTCTCGTCGCTGTACGGTGTCACGACGGACGAGCTCGATGTACTGCGGCGCTACGTCGATCGCCGCCTGGAGCGCGATGTCTGCTGATGTGGAGCGCGGACATCCTGTCCGCAGCGAGCGGGCGTCTCGCCCGATCGCCGAGGCTGGCCGCCGGGCGAGACGCCGATGATTCTCGCCGAGCATCAGTTTCAAGCCGTCGCGCGGGCGAGAGAGATCCTCGTCCGCAGCGCCGAGGCTGGTCGCCGGGCGGGACGCCCGACGACTGCGGCCGGGACGGCCGCGCTCCGATGATTCTCGCCGAGGATCAACGCGAAGCTGGTCGCCGGGCGGGACGCCGATGATTCTCGCCGAGCATCAACTTCAAGCCGCTGTGCGGGCGAGAGAGATCCTCGCCCGCCGCGGCGGAGTCATCCTCGCCGACGACGTCGGTCTCGGCAAATCGTTCGTCGCCGCGGAGATCGCGCGCGAACTCACGACGCAATTCATCGTGCCTGCGTCACTCGTCGCGCAGTGGCGGGACACGCTGCGGATGTTCGATGTCGATGCGGAGATCGTCACGCACGGCACGATCACGCCGACGCGCGCGGAGCTGGTGATCGTCGATGAGGCGCATGCGTTCCGCAATCCCGCGACGCAGCGCTACGACGCGCTCGCGCGGCACACCATCGCCACGAAGCTGATGCTCGTCACGGCGACGCCGGTCTGCAATTCCGCGCGCGATCTCGAGGCGCTGATCGGTCTCATCGCGCGCGACGACCTGCTGATGGATTGCGGTGTGCCGTCGATCGATCTCGCGTTCGCGGCGCGCAACGTCGCGCGCATCGTGCAGGAGCTGGTGATCCGCCGCGATCGGAGCGTGCTGCCGCCGGAGCTCGCGTTCGGCACGCTGCAGCGCCGCGTCGTGCGGCATCGCGTACCGGAGGTCGATCTGGAGTGCCTGCAGTTTCCGCTCGTCGAAGGGGCACCGCTGATCCGGCGCTTTCTGCGAAGAAGACTCGAATCGAGCGAAGCCGCCTTCCGCGAATCGATCCGCAGGCAGCGCCGCTTTTACGAGCGCGTGCTCGAGTCGGGCCGCGCGCTGACGAAGCGCGATTACCGTCGCGCGTTCGGCTACGAAGAAGACGAGGAGATCTTCCAGCAGGTGCTGTTCTGGGACTTGTGGGTGCAGCCGGGTGAGCTCGATGCGAATGCGATTCGCGATGAGATCCGAAGACTCGATGCCATTCGACTTCAGACTTCAGACAAGCGCGAGCAACTGGTCAACCTGTTGACGAACGAGCCCACGCTCATCTTTACCCAGTTCCGCGCCACCGCCCGCGAGCTCCGCAAATCTTTGAAAAGAGCCGACGTGCTCGTGATGACCGATGTCGCGAGCGAGGGCCTCAACCTGCAGCACGCCGGCGTCGTCATCCACTACGACCTGCCGTGGAATCCGATGAAGCTCGAGCAGCGCAATGGCCGCGCGTTCCGCATCGGCCAGCAACGAGAGACCGTGCAGGCGATCTACTTCATCCCCGAGGATCGCGGCATCATCGACGTGATCGCGCGCAAGAAACGCGAAGTGCGCGCAACGCTGCAAGCTCCTGCGCCCTGCGACCCCCGCCCTGCGACCTTACGCCCCCGAATCACCAGGGCCGCCGCCGTCGTCAAGCTCATCGCAAAAGGCTACGAAGTTCCTGACTGGCTCGAGCGCCGTCACTGCGCCGGCCTCGAGCGCATTCTCCGCGAAATATAATCAGCGCCGTGGACCTCCTCATCGTCGACGACGAGGCATCTCTTCGCGACTTCCTCACCATCGTGTTCGAAGCGGAAGGGTGGCGCGTCGAAGCCGCCGCCTCCCTCGCCGAAGCACGCGCGGCCGTCGTGAAAAAAGAGCCCGATGTCGTCCTCTGCGACCTCATGCTCCCCGACGGCTCCGGCATCGATTACCTCAAAGACGTCAAAGCGGCGAATCCGTCGATCGCCTTCATCATGATCACCGCCTACACCTCGACCAAGTCGGCCGTCGAGGCATTGAAAGCGGGCGCGGTCGACTACATCGCCAAGCCGTTCGATGTCGAAGAGCTCAAGATCATCGTCCGCAAAGCGTCGGAGCGGAAAGAGCTCGAAGACGAGAACCTGCATCTCCGCACCGCGCTCGAGGAGCGCTTCACGTTCGCCAACATCATCGGCAAGAGCCCGAAGATGCAGGAGATCTTCTCCATCGTGCAGCGGATCGCGAAGACGACGTCGACCGTGCTGATCTCCGGCGAGTCGGGCACCGGCAAGGAGCTGATCGCACGGGCGATTCATTACAACTCCGGGCGCCGCGGCAAGTTCGTTTCGATCAACTGCGGTGCGCTGCCGGAGACGCTGCTCGAGTCGGAGCTCTTCGGACACGAGCGCGGCGCCTTCACCGGCGCGATCCGCGAAAAGCGCGGACTCTTTCACGAAGCGGATCGCGGCACGATCTTCCTCGACGAGATCGGCGAGACCTCGACCGCGATGCAGATCAAGCTGCTGCGCGTGCTGCAGGACCGGGTCGTGCGGCGCGTCGGCTCGACGGTCGAGAATGCGGTCGACGTGCGCGTGATCGCGGCGACCAATCGCGATCTCAACGATTCGATCCAGAAGGGGACGTTCCGCGAAGATCTCTTCTATCGCGTCAACGTCATCCCCATCACGCTTCCGCCGCTGCGGCAGCGGCGCGAAGACATCCCGCTGCTCGTCGAGCACTTCATCACCAAGTACTGCAGCGGGATCTCCGTCACGCAGAAGAAGATCTCCGCCGATGCGATGCGGGCGATCGAGAAGTACCACTGGCCGGGCAATGTGCGCGAGCTGGAGAACGTCGTCGAACGGATGATCGCGCTGGAGATGAGCGACGTCCTCACCACCAAGTCACTCCCCGAGCACGTCCTCCTCGGCGGCACGATTCCCGACGTGACGTTCGATTTGCCGGCCGACGGGATCTCGCTGGAGGACCACCTGGAGGCGATCGGGAAGATCTTCATGCTCAAGGCGCTGGAGCGCACCGGCGGCGTGCAGACGCAGGCCGCCGAGCTGCTGCGGATGTCGTTCCGATCGTTCCGCTACTACGCGAAGAAATACGATCTCATCCCGCGGGACAGCAGACAGGAGGGCGTCGTTGAAGCGGAGTAGTGCATTGCTGTTTCGTCATGCCGAGCGTAGTCGAGGCACCCGGGCGCGTGGGGGCGCGCCGATGACGTTGTTGCTGGCCGTCATCATGCTCTGTGCGTTTCAGTGCGATTCGCAATCGGCTCGCACCTCCTCCACCGGGGCGGCTCAGAATGAAGCGATGCCTCGCATCGTGCTCGCGGACGGTTTTGCGGTGAACGTCGAAGTCGCGGCGAACGACGACATGCGCGCGCAGGGGCTGATGTATCGCGATCACCTGGCGGAGGATCGCGGAATGATCTTTCTCTTTCCGCAGAGCGGCGAGTACGCGTTCTGGATGAAGAACACGGTCATTCCGCTCGACATGATCTGGATCGACGAAGCGAAGAAGGTCGTGCACATCACGCCGGATGTGCCGCCGTGTCAGGCCGATCCATGTCCGAGCTATCCGCCCGGCGTGAAGGCGAAGTACGTGCTCGAGCTCGGAGCGGGTGTCGCGGCGAAGCATCACATGGCGAACGGCGATCAACTGAAATTCGAACGGCTGGATAACGTGACGGCACAGTGAGATGGAAGCCTCCCTCGAGCGGCGTGCGAATCTGCACAGCGTTTTCGTGCTGCTGTTCCTGGAGATCAGCTTCTTCGTTCTCGAGCATCAGGACCCGCGCAAGTTCGCCGTCCTCTTCTCGTTCGATCGCAGCTCCGTAGCCGCCGGACAACTCTGGCGGCTCTTCTCGTTCCAGTTCTCGCAGGGCGGACAAGGCGTGCCGTATTTCCCGCGGCCGCTCGCGCTCTTCTTCACGTTGCTGCTGCTCTCGCTCCTCGGATCGGCGATCGAAGAAGAGCTCGGGACGTGGAACTTTCTCGCGCTCTTCGCGCTGTCGAGTCTCGGCACGGCGGCAGTCGCCGCGTGGCTGAACATCGGCGTGCTCGGCTCGCTCTTTGCGCCGTTCACGCTTCTGTACGTCTATGCCTCCATCCGGCCGCAGCAGCGGATGTACGTGCTGCTGTCGTTCCTGTCGATCGGCTGGCTGCTGATCGGCGTCATGCGCGGCACGCGCGCGAACGCGGCGACACTCGGCGGCGTGATCGCGTCGTATGTCTGGTTCCGCGTCGTGCGTCACGTGCATCGCGAGATCGTCGACGCGCCGAAGCCCGACACGAAGGCGATGCACAACGGCGTGCGATTCGCGGCGATCAAGAAAGTGCTCGCGGCGGGATCGATTGCGGACATCGACCGGCTGATCGAGCAGTGCGATCGGGAGCGCGTCGAAGGCGTGAACGTCTGTCTGCCGATCGATTACAAGCCGGACGACAACGATGGCTACTGCATTCGCTGCGAAGGATTCCCGGAATGCTCGGCGCGCTATCTGCGCGGAGCGCGGGCGTTCCGCCCGCAGTCGGCGAGCGTCTCGCTCGACGACTAGTCGCCGGCCGAGACGGCCGCGCTCCACTCAATCGCCGGAGTGCGGCGGCCATGCCGCCGCTCTGATCAACCGCGGCCATGCCGCGGTTGCGCTACGGCATGGCCGTCGCACTCATCATGATTGCGGCGGCTTCTCGCTCGACGACTTAGTCGCCGGCCGAGACGGCCATCGACTGCGGCCGAGACGGCCGCGCTCCGCTCAATCGCCGGAGTGCGGCGGCCATGCCGCCGCTCTGATCAACCGCGGCCATGCCGCGGTTGCGCTACGGCGTAGACGGCGGCTTCTCGCCACCGCCGCCACCCCGGCGACGACGCCGGAAGCGACGGCGCTTGCCACCGCCACCCTCGCCCTCGGGACGCGGCTCATTGTTCTGCGGCGGCCGCTGCTGCGGACGCGGAGGAGGCATCGAACGCGGCTGTTGTTGCTGTTGCTGCGGCTGCGTCGGCTTTTCGCCGCCGCTGCCTCCGCGGCGACGACGTCTCCGCCGTCCCGGTGCGCGTTGTTCACCTTGCGGCGCCTGCGCCTGCTGCGGTTGTTGCTGTTGCGCTCTTTGCGGACGTTGTTGTTGCGAACGTTGCGGCCGCTCACCGCGCGCCGGACGCTCACGCTGATCGCGCTCGCGCGGCGGACGAGACTTTTCGTCTTCGCGCCGTTTCTTGCCCGTCCGCTGTTCGAACTCCTGCATTTTCCGCTGCATGAACTTGCGCGACTGCGACTCCTGCTTCGCGCGGAGCTCGTCATGGCCGCAATAAGGGCAGCGCTTCCAGCCCTCGGGATAGCTCTTCTTGCAAGCCGAACAAATTACGCTTTTGGGCAGCGGCATCGAAATCGGCGCGCATTGTACACTTCCGGGCCGATGCCGGATGACGACCGCCGCCGCGCCACGTTGCGCACGCTCATCGAGCTGGCGGAGGGGAGCAGCCCGCAGGATTGCTGGGACGATGCCCGCGCCGAGGAGCTGTTGAGGAGCCAGTCGACGGCGGAGGAATGCCGCGAACTGGGGATGAGCGAGCAGATGATTCAGCGCATCTTCGCGGAGAAACGATGACCTTCACCGTTCGCGTCGAAGCGCGATTCGAAGCAGCGCATTTTCTGCGCGAGTACCGCGGAATTTCGGAGCCGCTGCACGGACACTCGTACAAAGTCGAGGCGGATTTGATCGCCCGCGGAGGCGGCGTCGATCAGGATGCGATCGCCGTCGATTTCGTCAGCGCGAAACGCAAGCTCGAAGTCCTGGCCAGGAAGCTCGACTACGGCTGCATCAACGATGTCCCGCCATTCGATCGCATCAATCCGTCGGCGGAAAACGTCGCGGAGTGGTTCGCGCGCGAGCTGCAGTCCGCAGTCGATGACGAAAATGCGATCGTGAAGGCGGTGACGATCTGGGAAGGGCCGGTCAACTCCGTTCGCTATGAACAAACTTCCTAATCACGCCGCGCTGAAGGAGTGGGCGAACGTCATCGAAGCCCTCGGACGCGGCGAGCAGATCATCCTGATCCGCAAAGGCGGCATCGCCGATCCGCACTTTGGAGTGGAGGCCGATCGCTTCTACCTCTATCCGACGTTTTTTCATCAGGCCGATGCGGCCGAGCCGCGCGACGTGACGATCACGCACTGGTGCGAAGTGGCGAAGACGTGGCGCGTCAATACACTCGAAACGCTGTATCGGTTGCAGCCGCATGTCGTGATGCCGCGCGAGACGCTCGATGCGCGGTACAAGTTCCGTCCCGATCAGGCGCTGTACGTCATCGCGGTGCGCACGTTCGCGCTCGCGCATCCGACGACCATTGCTCAGAAGCCGGAATACCTCGGGTGCCGGAGCTGGGTCAGCGTCGACGACGAGATCGACATCCACGGCTCGGTGCCTGCACTCAATGAAGCGCGATTGATCGCTAGGATTGCCGGGATCGACTCGCTAATTGCCTAGCTTTGCGCAGCCATTTCGCATCGCGGCGCTTCTGGTAGGCGGGCATCGTTGCGCGACGCACGAGGATCGAATCGACGATCTCGCGTGCTTCCGCCGTGCGGCCCTGATCGAGGTAGAACTCCGCAGCCGCGGTGAGTGACTCGGACGCGGTGGAGGACGCGACGAGTTTGTCGAACAGCTGCGTTGCTTCGTCTTTTTGCCCCGTGCGTGCAAGCGATTGTGCGAGCAGGCACATCGCGCGCGAGTAGTCGTGCTTCGGCTCGACGCTGACGACGCGCTGCAGATCGAGGATCGCTGCGTCGAACTGTCCGAGCTCGAATTCGGCGACGCCGCGGAAGTAGAACGTGTGCACTGAATCCGTTCGCGACTGCAGCGCGTGATCGAACGCGGTCCTTGCCTCGCTCCACTTCTTCTCTTCGAGCAGCAGCTCGCCGAGCTCTTCGTAATTTCCGGCGGACGGGTTCTCGCGCACGATCGCGCGGAGCATCGCGATGCGGCGGCGGCGTGACGGCGCTTTGAACGAATTGCGCACGCCGGAGAAATCGCCCTCCACGACGAAGTAGGCGATCGAGCCGATCGGTCCGCCGATGATGATGATCCAGATCCAGAACGTGTCCGGCCGCCGCCGCGCCCAGTGAATCAGGGCGGCGATCTGAAGGAGGAAGCCCCAGCCGAAAAAGAAGCGCACGCTGTTTGCGTAACATTACGACGTGGAGCTCGTCGCCGTCATCTTCATGATCGTCGTCGGCTGCGGCGTCGCGGTCGGTGTGATGGTGGCGATCGGTGTGGCGACGAAGCACCACGAAAACGGCGGACAGGCAGCGGAGATGCACGGGCGGAGCGATCGCGAGCGGATCGCCGGCTCCATCCTGTTCCAGATCCTGCTGGCCGGAGGGACGCAGCCCGACGCCGCGTTGCGCGACATCCGGCGGAAGGCGGGGATCGGCTCGCCGGTGACGGCGGGAGTGGATGTCGGGAACTGGGGCGAGGCGTTTGCGCAGGTTGCGTCGCGGTCGGAGCGCGAAGGCCTGCTCGAGACGGCGGTGCAACTGATCGCCTCGCGTGGAACGCCGGTGCCGCTGCGGCAGTACGCGGCGCTGCTCGATCTCAGTTTCGGGCTCGGATTTCAGACCGATGCGCTCGCGCGGCTGCGCGTGCAGTACGGCTTCGAGTACATCGACCATGCGAAGGACGCGCGTCCGGCCGAGGCGGATCGTGCGGCGGGGCGGTTGTCGCTGTTCGCGCGGGACGAGCGGGAACCGGGGGAATTGCTTCGCGTTTTAGGGATCGAGGACTCGTCGGCGTCGCGGCAGATCATCATCGCTGCGTATCGGAGGCTGGTCGCGCAGCATCATCCCGATCGGTATCACGAGCAATCGGCGGATGCGCAGGCAGGTGCGGCGGCCCGCTTCATCGAGATCACGAGGGCTTACGAAACACTTCTTTCGATGTATCGGGAATAAAACCCTTGCAAAGCGCACCGGTTCGGTGCTATTGTCGGCCGTGGGAATTCAGGCTGTTCACTGTTTGTTTACCGACAACTCGCCAGCAGTTCCCTCCAGCGAACCGTAGTTTCTCATGTGAGATCAAACCCCATCGAGGACGGACGTGTCCGGTGCCGGTGACGCATCGGAGATCGTGCTGTCAGCGGCCGCGAGTGCTGAGACGCGGCGAGGCTTGATCGAGTATTGACCTTGTAACTAGCTCCGCAGCAAGGACTTGGACCCACGTGTCCCGGTCGCTGCGGGGCGGGACGGTAACAATCCGATCCCTCGCCGCATCTAATCAGCGTAGCGGCACGGAGTATGAAGTTTTGGTTAGATCAACGGGAGAGACCATGAAGAGCGCCGAGGTTTACGAGCACGAACAGGGGTGGGACTTCGAAAAGGCAGCGATGCCTTACGTGGACTCGCTCTACAACACCGCCTACCGCATGACGCGGAACTCGGAAGACGCCGAGGACCTCGTGCAGGAGACGTATCTCAAGGCGTACAAGTACTACGACAAGTTCGAAGAGGGTACGAACTTCAAGGCGTGGCTCTTCAAGATCATGAAGAACACGTTCATCAACAACTACCGGAAGAAGAAGCTCACCCCTCACAAGATCGACTTCTCGGAGATCGAAGAGTCGTACGAGCGCGTGATCCAGAAGAACGCGCCGGATCTGATCAAGGATCCGGAGAGCGAGATCTTCCAGGACATGATGGACGAAGACGTCAAGCGCGCCCTCGACTCGCTGCCGCACGACTACAAGATGGTGGTGCTGCTCGCCGACATCGAAGGCTTCTCGTACAAGGAGATCGCCGAGATCCTCGACTGCCCGGTCGGAACCGTGATGTCGCGTCTCTACCGCGGCCGCAAGATGCTGGAGCGGACGCTGCTCGAGTACGCGCGCAAGTACGGCTACATCCGGAGCGGTGAAGAGCCGGCGAAGATGCGCTCGCGCAAGGACGAGGCGAAGCCGCGCAAGAAGAAGGACGACGAGGAAGGCGAGACCGAAATCGGCGAACCGGAAGAGAACGAAGAAGAAGTGCTCTTCAACGACGAAGAGGAAGAAGAGTTCGACAACTTCGAGGTCGAAGACGAAGAAGAGGAAGAGACTCCTGTCGTACTCGAGTAATCCTCGAACCACTGCAATCCATCAGGCCGCCGGTTTTCCGGCGGCCTTTTCTTTTTGGCCGCGCGATTGCAAAAAGGAAAAGCGAAATTTGGGTCCGTGACAGGTCGTTCACATCACCGGAAAATGAGTCGTCACCCAAAAACTCCAGAAGGGAAGCAGTGATGCTTTGTGACGATGTCAGACGTACCGTTTACTTCTTCTTCGATGGCTCGCTAGCTGAACCCAACCAGCGCGATTTCAAGTCTCACCTCGACCTTTGCCCCGATTGCGATCAGCGGACGAAGGCTCAGTACCGCATCCGGAGCTTTGTCCTCAAGCGCCTTACACCACAGCAGCCAGCACCCGAAAAGCTGAAGACGCGACTCGCGCGATCGTTGCGCGCCTTCCGCGATGAGTGGCAGCGCGAGTTGTGACGCTGATCCTCGTCTCGTCGAATCCAAATAAAGGAATCGAAGCCGAGCGAATCCTCGGCATTCCGCTGCTGCGCGTGTCGCTGCCGCTGCCCGAGATCCAGGCGTCGACCGTCGAGGAAATCAGCCGCTATAAGCTCGAGGCCGCGCGCACGAAGGGCTACGCACGATTGATCGTCGAGGATGTGTCGCTCGGATTCGACGAGCTCGGCAACTTCCCCGGTCCGTACGTGAAGTGGCTGCTCGAAGCCGCAGGAGGCAAAGGACTCGCGGCCGTCGCGTACGCACTCAACAACCGCGCGGCACTCGCGCAGTGCTGTGTGGCGTACTGGGATGGCGGCGAGGGGAAAGTCTTCACCGGCCAGTGCCGGGGCGAAATCCTCGTCGAGCCGCGCGGCAAGCAAGGGTTCGGCTGGGACGCCTGGTTCAAACCGAACGGGTCCGCAAAGACGTTCGCAGAGTTGTCGGATGACGAGAAGGACGCCGTTTCCCATCGTGGCGATGCCTACCGTCAGCTCGCCCAGTATCTGGGACAATCGTGAGCGTGAAAGCGGACAACGGCCGCTGACCACCTCATCCGCACGTTCGCGTAACTCATTGATTACAAGTGGTTTCTATTTCGACACCGGTTCGGTGGCAACTGGCAAACCACTTGATACGTATCATCACGCGCCGGAGATGCCGGCAGCAGTGGAAAGGAAGCTCGCATGTGGGTCTTTGACGGAGAAGAGTGGACGGATGAGGGCAGCAGCGAACGGAAGCCCGAAACGGCTCCGCGCCCGCCGCAGGGTGAGTTCGTGCCCGAGCTTCAGGTGATCGAGATCGTGCAGGTCCCGCCCGTGAAGCCGAGCTACGTGCCACCGTTTCCGCTTCCGTAAACTTTCGAGACAGTGTCTGGACGAGAAGCCGCGCGCAACGCGCGGCTTTTTCATTTGGCGCAGTACCGGCCGAGGAAGTTGCGCATGATCGGCTCGATCTGTTCGCCGGCGACCGAGAAGATCCGGTCCGCGTGGTAGTTGCCCGGGATGTCGATGATGTGCAGTTCCTTCGGCTCGTTTGCGTGCTCGAAGAGTGCGGTCGAGTGCTTGTGCCCGATCAGCCAGTCGTTCTTCACGTGGATGAAACAGAGCGGCGCGTGAACCTCGCTGACATCTTCGAGCGCGCTCAGTTTCGGGCTCCTCTTGAGGTGCCAGTCGAATCGAGGTCGGTGCAACGCCTGCGAGAACGCGATGTGCCGGTGGATCGTGAACGGATTGATGCGCGGCATGATCATCGCGAAGTCTGCGACCGGCGAGATCAGCGCGATCGCGCAGGTGCGGAAGTCGTGGCGTGCCGCGGCGGTAATCGCGATCGCGCCGCCGTACGAGAGTCCGACCAGCGCGATCGACTCGGCGTGGATGTCGTCGACGACGGCCGCGATGTCGTGATGCTCGTGCAGATTGAAGCCGTACGTCCCTTCGCTGTCGCCGTGTCCGCGCGGATCGACGACGGCTGTCCGGAAGCCTTCCGTCTGGAGCCATGTCGCGAGCTGGGTCATCGACGGATGCCGTCGGAAACGCCAGAAACCGGGCACCACGACCATCGTCGTACGCGACGGAGCTTCGTACAAATCGTAGGAAATCTGGGTACCGTCGAAGGAGCCGACGGTGCGGGTGACCGCGCCGGCAGCAGGGGCCTCGCGATCGGGCGCACTTGACAAGAGCATACGCATCCCTACTATATACCGCCCGGTGAGCCGGGCTGATCCGCTCACATCCCCAACGACGCCAATTAACGAATACCGATCAGGTTTTCGAGCTCCATCTGCAAAGTGAGGTGATCGCGGCACCCGGACAGGACTCGCGTCCCGTAATCCAAATCGAATACCAGGATCAGATCGATTCGATCTGAAAACATTGAAGGAGAATCAACGAATGAAGAAGTCCATTTACCTGACCCTGATCGCCCTGTTCGCCGTCGCCCTGTTCGCCGTCAGCTGCAAGAAGGAAGAGCCGGCGAATGACACGGCCGCGACCGACACGGCAGTCAGCGCCTCCACCGGCACAACCTCGACTGACACCGCAGCCACCGGCACCACCGGTTCGATGACCGACACCGGCGCGATGTCCGCCACCGGCGCCACCGGCATGACGGGTATGACCGGCATGACTGGCGCGACGGGCGCGATGCCGACCGACACGGCTGCTCCGGCTTCGACCGGCGCCACCGGTTCGACCGGCCACAAGAAGTAAGCTTCCGGGAAACCCGAAATTCGGTTCGAACGCCCCGTTTCGGCGGGGCGTTTTATGTTTTGGCATTCGTGTTGCTGAGCCCCCTGTGGGGTCGTGTTCGCCCTCGCGGATGCCCCCGCCCCCGAACAATCCAACGGTTATTTTCCCGAGCGGGAAATCATCCAACGGGAAGGAGGTGAGGGCAGGCAATCCAGAAGCGACCACGACAGAGCATCAAATCAACTTCACCGAAAAACACTCATCAAGAGGAGACAAGATGAAGAAATCGTTACTGGTCCTTCTGACCATTGCAGCTCTCGCGCTGTTCGCTGTTTCGTGCAAGAAGAACGAGACCACCAATGACACCGCCGGCACTGATACCGCCGTGACCACGTCTTCGACCGACACCGCCGCGACGAGCACCGTGTCCACCGACACCGGCACCAGCACGATGGCGACCGACACGGCCGGCACGATGGGCTCGACGGGCATGACCGGCATGACGGGTATGACCGGCATGACGGGTACGACCGGCTCGAGCACGACCACGACGTCGTCGACCACCACGACCGAAAAGAAGAAACCGTAAGCGCAGTTGTTTTGCGTAGTACCGGCGGGCCGAAGTCTGGCCCGCCGTTTTTATGCGCGCGAACTCCGCCCGAGCTCCTCGCGCAACGCGTCGTACACACGACGCACCTCGCGCTGCGCCTGCTCGCGATCGCCGCTGTTTTCGATCACGTAGTCGGCCGCCGCGAGCCGCTCGCCGCGCGGCATCTGGTGCCGGGTGCGCCGCTCGACTTCCTCGCGTGTCATCCCGCGAGCGACGCCGCGTGCGATCTGCGTTGTCTCGTCGACATCGATGACGATCACTTTGTCGTAGCGTTCTTTGCCGCCCGCTTCGAGGAGGAGCGTCGCTTCGACGATGAAGATCCCGTCGCTCGGCGCGCGCCGGTCCGCTTCCGCCATCACGATCGGATGAATCAGCGCATTGAGCTTCTGCGCGGACGATTCATCCTCGAACGCGAGGTCGGCGAGCTTCTGGCGATCCACCTCTCCGTCCGGACGGAGGATCTCCGCTCCGTACGTCTGCACCAGCGCACGATGTCCGGCGTTGCCGGGCCGATAAAGCTCGGCGACGAGCGCATCGGCGTCGAGCACCGTGCATCCGAGCTCGCCGAACATCCGCGCGATCGTCGACTTGCCGCTGGCGATGCCGCCGGTCAGTCCAGCTCGCAGGATCACGTGCGTCTCCGCGCGACGGCCGCGGTCACCGTGTTCTTCATCAGCATCGCGATCGTCATCGGACCGACGCCGCCCGGCACCGGCGTGATCCAGCTCGCGACCTCTTTCGCGCGTGCAAAGTCCACATCGCCCAGCAGCACGCTTCCGTTTTTCTCGAGCAAGCGCGTTTTGTCGGCATCGTGTGCAATGCGATCGGCGAAGGACGCATCAACGCGATTCATCCCGACATCGATCACGACAGCGCCCGGCTTCACCATGTCGCCCGTGATCATGATCGCCCGCCCGATCGCCGCGACGAGGATGTCGGCCTGACGCGTGATCGCGCCGAGGTCGTGGGTGCGGGAGTGGCAGACGGTGACGGTCGCGTTGCGCTGGAGGAGCATTGCGGCCATCGGTTTCCCGACGATGTCGCTGCGTCCGACGACCACGGCGTGCGCCCCTTCGATCGCTACGCCGGTCGATTCGATGAGGCGGATGCATCCTGCCGGCGTGCACGGCATCAGCGTCGGCCGGCCGAGGTGAAGCAGGCCGGCGTTGAAAGGATGGAAGCCGTCGACATCCTTCGCCGGCTCGATCGCATCGATCACTTTTTTCGCGGCGATGTGCTTCGGCAGCGGAAGCTGGACGAGGATTCCGTCGACGGACTGATCGGCGTTGAGTCGCGCCACTTCCGTGAGCAGCTCAGCCTCGGACATCGTTTCCGGGAAGATCAGCTCGTCGCCGCGAAGGCCGAGCTCGCGTGCTTTTCGGGCCTTGTTGCGGACATAAATCTCGGAAGCCGGATCGTTCCCCACGCGAACGGCCACGAGGCCGGGGCTGAAGCCGATCCGCGCGATTTCATCGCGAACTTCCGCCTCGACGTTCCCAGCAACCGCTTTCCCATCGATGAGCTGTGCCATCATCGGCGACGGCTTCTATCACGAAGCCATCGCTTTGGGAATGAAGCGATTGACACGGTCTGTTCGGCAGTGTTACCGTTTCACCCCTTTCCTCCGGGAAAGGTGTGTAGTCGTCTTTGAAGACTCTGCGGCCCCGGGCTGTTCTTCCTGGCGCGGAGTTACTTCCGAAGATGTCATCAAGCGATTGTTTCAGGGAGAGTCATGCGTACGTATTTTCCGAAGAAGGGTGACATCGAGCCGCGCTGGTTCGTGATCGACGCCGAAGGACAGGTCCTCGGCCGTCTGTCGACCACCATCGCCACCATCATTTCCGGCAAGGCGAAGCCGACGTATACGCCGTTTCTCGACACCGGCGATCACGTCATCGTGATCAATGCCGAGAAGATCAAGCTGACCGGCAAGAAGGAGACGGACAAGATTTACCGTCATCACTCCCTCTATCCGGGCGGCCTGAAGTCGACCGAGGCCCGTTTCATCCGCGCCGAAAAGCCGGAACAGATGATCGAAGAAGCGGTGTGGGGCATGCTTCCGAAGAACCGCATGGGCCGGAAGATGCTGAAGAAACTGAAGGTTTATCGCGGGACTGCGCATCCTCATGCGGCGCAGCAGCCCGAAGCGCTGAAGCTGGCGTAGTCATTCAGGAGGACGGTCTTGGCATTGGTTGAATACTACGGAACGGGAAGACGGAAGACATCGACGGCTCGCGTGCACATTCGCCCGGGCAGCGGTGCGATCACGGTCAACAGGCGCAGCCTCGATGACTACTTCGCCAACGAAGTGCTGAAGATGATCATCAAGCAGCCGCTGTCACTGACGGAGACGAACGACAAGTTCGACATCGTCGTGACGGTGGACGGCGGCGGTCCGAGCGGCCAGGCCGGAGCGATCCGCCACGGCATCTCGCGCGCCCTTCAGGTCTACAACACCGAGCTGCGCAAGCGGCTCAAGAAGGCCGGTCTCCTCACGCGCGATCCGCGCATGAAGGAGCGCAAGAAGTACGGACAGAAGGGCGCCCGCGCCCGGTTCCAGTTCTCCAAGCGCTAGTCCCGATGCTCGGTTTTCTCTAAATCGCGTTACAACCCAAGGACAGTGGCCGCAAGCCCCTGTCCTTTTCATTTTCAATTCTCAATTTCGGATTACAGGAGGTCACTTGGCAGTCTCTATTACGATGAAAGAGCTTTTGGAGGCTGGCGTCCACTTCGGTCATCAGACCAAGCGCTGGAACCCGAAGATGAAGAAGTACATCTTCGGCAAGCGCAACGGGATCTACATCATTGACCTGCAGAAGACGCTGAAGCTCTTTAAGGAAGCTTCCGCATTCATTTCGGATCTCGCCTCGGGCGGGAAGCGCATCCTCTTCGTCGGCACCAAACGCCAGGCGCAGGACGCGATTCTCGAAGAGGCCAATCGCTGCGGCATGTTCTACGTGAACAACCGCTGGCTCGGCGGCACGCTCACGAATTTCACGACCGTCCGCAAATCGATCGAGCGTCTCAAGGAAATCGAGGCCGTTCTCGGCGACACCGAGAAGGAGATGTCGAAGAAGGAGCGCGCCGCTCTCGATCGCGAGCGTGAAAAGCTTCAGAAGAACCTGATCGGCATTCGCGAGATGGACGGCCTGCCGGACGCGCTCTTCGTCATCGACCCGAAGAAGGAGTACATCGCGGTCAAAGAGGCGAAGAAGCTCAACATCCCGGTGGTGGCCATCGTCGACACGAACTGCGACCCGGAGGACATCAACTACGTCATCCCGGGCAACGACGACGCCATTCGCGCGATCCGTCTGTTCACGCAGAAGATCGCCGACGCGGTGCTCGAGGGTTACAACGTCGCCGAAGAGCGGTACATCGGTACCGAAGACAAGGGCGAGCCTGCTGCCGCAGAAACGATGGTTCCGTCGGCTGAAACAGCGGCACCCGAAGCGGTGACGACCGCCTAGCCGGTCCGATATCGCGGGTAGCGATCGAATCCGAACCCGACTGAAACTTTGATTGCGGAGGACAGGCGCGAAAGCGTCTGTCCTTCGTCTGTTTTTCGCATAGGAGCAATCGATGACACAGATCACCGCAGCAATGGTCAAAGCGCTGCGCGACGCCACCGGCGCCGGCATGATGGACACCAAGGCGGCGCTCACCGAGGCCGAGGGCAACGTGGAAGAAGCAACGAAGATCCTTCGCAAGAAGGGACTCGCGGCCGCCGGCAAGAAGGCCGGACGCGTCACCGCCGAAGGCGCGGTCGAGACGCTCGTCGACGGCAACGTCGGCGTGATGGTCGAAGTGAATTGCGAGACCGATTTCGTCGGCCGCAACGAGAACTTCCGTGCATTCGCAACCGAGGTCGCCAAAGCGATTGCGAAGAGCAAGGCGACGACGGTCGACGAGCTCAACGCCGAGAAGTGGCCGGGCTCCGAGGAGACCGTCGCCCAGAAGACGGCGGAGATGATCGGCTCGATCAAGGAGAACATCACGATCCGCCGCTTCGTCCGCTACCAAGTCCCGGCGGATGCGGCGATCGGTACCTACGTGCACGGCGGCGGCAAGATCGGCGTGATCGTGGAGCTGGTCGGCAGCGACGCGAAGGGCGCCGATGTCGCGCGCGAAGTCGCGATGCACATCGCCGCCACGGAGCCGCGCTTCCTCCGTCGTGAGGACGTGACGCAGAAGGACCTCGACACGGAGCGCGAGATCGCACGCGATGCGGCGCTCAAGTCGGGCAAGCCGGAGAACATCGTCGAGAAGATGGTCAGCGGCAAGATGGAAAAGTTCTACGGCGAGACCTGCCTGCTCGAGCAGCCGTACATCCGCGACGACAAGTCGACGGTGTCGCAGCACCTCGCGAAGCAGGGGAAGGAGCACGGCTGCAGCTACGTCGTGACCCGCTTCGATCGCTACAAGCTCGGCGAAGGCATCGAGAAGAAGAGCGATGACTTTGTCGCCGAAGTCATGTCATATCAGAAGTAACGAACTGAATTCGAAATGTGGCCGCCGGAGCAATTCGGCGGCCTTTTTCTTTTTAAAATGTGACGCGGTGATCTTCGGATCACACGCTGTCTATTTCGGATCACGCCTCGTCTATTTGGGATCACGCGCGGTCTATTTCGGATCACGCGCCGTCTATTTCAGATCACGCGCGGCGTATTGCGGATCACTCGCTCTGTATTGCGGATCACGTTCTGCAATTTTCGAGTTGCATTTTGTGATCCGAAATAGACACGCTCTCTATTTCGGATCACGAAGTCTGATTTCGAAATGAGAACGAGTGATCGCGAAATCAAAACGCGTAACCGGCATCTGCCTGCCGGTAACCCTCGAAGCACCCTGTTATAAACTCCCGCCTCGATGGGAGCGAAATACACCCGAGTTCTTCTCAAACTCTCCGGCGAAGCTCTCATGGGCGACCGGCAGTACGGCATCGATCCCGGAACGCTCGCCCGCATTGCCGACGAGGTCGCCGAAGTCCACAACATGGGAATCGAGATCGCCATCGTCATCGGTGGCGGCAACATCTTCCGCGGCGTGAGTGGCGCCACGGAAGGCATCGACCGCGTCGCCGGCGATCACATGGGCATGCTGGCGACCGTCATCAACGGCATCGCACTCCAGGACGCGCTCGAGAAACGCGGCACTCACACGCGCGTGACCTCCGCCATCGCCATGTCTGAGTTCGCGGAGCCGTTCATCCGTCGCCGCGCGATGCGTCATCTCGAGAAGAAACGGGTCGTAATCTGCGCCGCCGGCACCGGTAATCCGTTCTTCACGACCGATTCCGCCGCTGCCCTCCGCGCGAGCGAATTGAAGTGCGAGATCATTTTCAAAGCAACGAAAGTCGACGGCATCTACACGTCCGATCCTCACAAAGATCCGAACGCGAAACGGATCGAGCGTGCAACCTATCAGCGCGTGCTCGCCGAGCGCCTCGAAGTCATGGATGCCTCGGCCATCGATCTCGCCCGCAGCAGCGCCATTCCTATCTACATCTTTTCTCTTCGCGAGAAGGGAAACATCAAACGCGCTCTCATCGGGGAAGACATCGGCTCGATCGTCACCGACGAGATTTGAGGTAAACACATGATGAACGAGGTCACCAAAGACATGCAGCACCGCATGCATGGCGCCATCGACGCACTGCACCGCGAGTTCAAATCGCTCCGCACCGGCCGCGCCAATGCGGCCATGCTCGACACCGTGACCGTCGACTACTACGGCACGCCGACGCCGATCGCGCAAGTCGCCAGCATCAAAGTTCCCGAGGCATCGCTGATCGTCGCGGAGCCGTGGGACAAGACGATGGTCGGCGCAATCGAGAAAGCGATCCGCAACGCAGACCTCGGACTGAATCCCGCGAACGACGGCAAGGTCGTCCGCATCCCGGTCCCGCAGTTGACCGAAGAGCGGCGCAAAGAGCTGGTGAAGAAGGCCCATGCAGCTGCCGAGGAGGCGCGCACCGCGATCCGTCAGGTTCGCCGCGACGGCAATGACAAGCTGAAAAAGATGCTGAAGGACCACCAGATCTCCGAGGACGACGAAAAGCGCGCACTCGACGAGATCCAGAAGATGACCGACAAGCACATCGACGAAGTCGGCAACATCCTCAAGCACAAAGAACAGGACATCATGGCCGTGTAGGACAGGCTCTCAGCCTGTCTTCCCGTCATGTCGATTCTCGTCATCATTCCCGCCGCCGGTTCCGGAACACGCATCGGCGGCGACGTGCCGAAGCAGTTCCGCAAGTTCGGCGATCGCACGATCCTGCAGCACGTCGTCGACCGCTTTCTCGCCGACGAACAGGTCGCGCGCGTCGTCGTGCCGGTCTCGAGCGACTGGCTTCCGCACATGCAACAGGAGCTGAGCGGCGATCGCGTGCAAGTCGTCGTCGGTGGCGAAACAAGGCAGGAATCGGTGCGCCGCGGACTACTCGCAGTCGAAGGTTCAGAGTTTGATGTCGTCGCGGTCCACGACGCCGTGCGGCCGTTTTTCTCGATGGATGCCTTTCACGCGGCGGCCGACGCGGCGCACCGCGAAGGTGCGTCGTTGCTGGCGATTCCGGTGACCGACACGATTCACGGCGTGGCCAACGGAACGGTCGCGGCAACGCTCGATCGACGCGATCTCGTCGCAGCACAGACGCCGCAATGCTTTCGTCCGCAGCTGTTGCGCGAAGTGCTCGAGCGTGCGGCTGCGGAAGGCGTCGAAGGAACGGACGAAGCGGGACTCGCCGCGCGTTTCGGATTCACCGTGCGCGTCGTACAGGGCGATCCCGGCAATTTCAAGATCACGCGGCCCGAGGATCTCGATCGGGCACACGCGAGGTTCTCATGATCCGAGTTGGTCAAGGTGTTGACGTTCATCCGTTCGACGAATCCCGTCCGCTGATCCTCGGCGGCGTTCGCATCAGCGATAGCGGCGGCCTCGCCGGTCATTCCGATGCCGACGCCGTCCTCCACGCCATCGCCGACGCGCTCCTCGGCGCGGTCGGCGCGGGCGACATCGGCCAGTACTTTCCGTCGGACGATCCGCGCTGGTCGGGAGCCGATTCCGCGATCTTCGTGCGTGAAGCCAAGCGCCTGGTGCGCGAGATGGAGTCGGAAATCGCGAACATCGATGTGACGATCATTGCGCAGAAGCCGAAGCTCGCACCATTCCGCGAGTCGATGCGCGACAACATCGCGAAACTGCTCGATCTCCCGCCGGGTCACGTCAACGTCAAGGCAACGACCACCGATCACCTCGGGTTCATCGGCCGCGGCGAAGGGATCTGCGCGCTGGCGATCGTCGCGATCACCAGCGATGCCGGCGGCTCGCCCATCGAGGGAGCGTTGTGATCCGGAGTGCGGCGGCCACGCCGCCGCTGATGTTCCCCACGACGGCCATGCCGTCGTGCAACCGCGGCATGGCCGCGGTTGATAGAGCGGCGGCATGGCCGCCGCACTCCACGCGATAAACTGCGCGACCGATGACTGTTCGCGTTCGATTCGCTCCGTCACCGACCGGACATCTGCACGTCGGCGGCGCGCGCACCGCGATTTTCAACTGGCTGTTCGCGAAGCGGCACGGCGGCAGGTTCATCATCCGCGTCGAAGACACCGACCAGGCGCGCTCCACGCGCGAATCCGAGACGATGGTGCTCGAGGATCTGCAGTGGCTCGGGCTGAAGTGGGACGAAGGTCCCGACTTCGATGGACCACACACGCCGTATCGGCAATCGGAGCGCACGGACCTCTACAACTCGATCACGCGGCAATTGCTCGAATCGGGCAAGGCGTATCGCTGCTTCTGTCCCGACGAATTGCTGCAGGCGAAGAAGGCAAAGGCCGAGGCGGAGGGGCGTCCGCCGCATTACGACCTCACGTGCTATCGCCTTTCGGCGCAGGAGATCTCGGCGAAGCTGAACATGTGGACGCCGTTCGCGATCCGCTTTCACGTTCCGGATGACGGCGATGTCACGATCGACGATGTGATTCGCGGCGAAGTGACCTGGAAGCGCGAGTCGCTCGGCGATTTCATCCTCGTGCGGTCGGACGGTTTGCCGACGTACAACTTCTCGGTCGTCGCCGACGATCACGAGATGGAGATCACGCACGTCATTCGTGCAGTCGAGCATCTGACGAACACGCATCGCCAGGTGCTGATCTATCGCGCTATGGCTTGGGACAGTCCGCAGTTTGCGCACGTCTCGCTGATCCTCGGGCCGGATCGCAGCAAGCTCTCGAAGCGGCACGGAGCGACTTCGGTGTCGCAATACGCGGACGACGGGTTTTTGCCCGAGGCGATGGTCAACTACTTGACGTTGCTCGGGTGGTCGGCACCGGACGGGCGCGAGATCTTCGCGCCGCAGTATTCGATCGAGCACTTCTCGCTCGATCGCGTCAATCCGGCAGATGCCGTGTTCGATCACCAGAAGCTCGAGTGGCTGAATGGGCAATACATCCACGCGATGAGCACTGCGGAGCTGCTCCCGCGCGTGCGGCCGTTCTTCGATACGCCGTGGCTCGAAGAAGGAATCGAGCTGGTGAAGACGAGCGTCACGCGACTGACGCAGTTCGCGGAGGCGCTTCGATTCGTGCGCGAGTTCACGCCGGGTGCGGTCGAGCGGCCGTTTGCCGAAGCGCTCGCGAGCGAGCTGCGGACGAGCACGCCGGTCGATGAAGCGAGCTACAAGGCATTCGTCGAGCGATTGAAGACCTCCACGGGATTGAAGGGCAAGGCGCTCTTCATGCCGCTGCGAGTTGCGCTTACCGGCGTCGATCACGGGCCGGAGCTCGTGCGCATGATCCCGCTGCTGCAGCATGCGAGCGAGTCGGATCCGACCGTGTTGTCGCCGTTGCAACGAGTCGAGCGATGTATCGCCTGATTCGCGAGCTGCTCTTCCGCCTCGACGCCGAATCGGCGCACGAGTTCGCGGTCGAGCAGATGCTCCGGCTGCAGCAGATTCCGATCGTGCTGCGCGCAATCACGTCGCTTTGCGAAACGCGCAACCCGGTCACGCTCCTCGGCATGACGTTCCCGAATCGCATCGGCATCGCCGCCGGCTTCGACAAGAACGCGGTGATGATGCCGTTCCTCGCCGCACTCGGATTCGGCTTCATCGAAGTCGGCACGGTCACGCTGCATCCGCAGCCGGGCAATCCGAAGCCACGGATGTTCCGCTATCCCCGATATCAGGCGATCATCAACCGGATGGGCTTCAACAACGAAGGCGCCGATGCAGTCGCAGCGCGGTTGCGCGCTTGGGATCGGCGCGTGCCGACGTTCGTGAACATCGGCAAGAATCGCGACGTGCCGCTCGAGGGCGCGCCCGACGCGTACGCCGCGTGCGCGGAGAAGCTCGCGCCGCATGCGGATGCGGTGGTCGTGAATCTTTCGTCGCCGAACACGCCGTCGCTGCGCGAGCTGCAACGGCCGGAGCACCTCGAGCGGATTCTCGACGCAGTCGGTCCTGCGCTCGTGAAGATCGCGCCCGATGTCGATGACGCGATGCTCGGCGAGATCTGCGATGTCTGCGTGCGGCGGGCACGCGGCATGATCTGCACGAACACGACGGTCGATCGGCCGTTCTCAACGAGCGAAGCAGGCGGTTTGTCGGGAGAGCCGCTGATGGAGAAGTCGACAAATGTCCTTGCGGCGGTGCGGAAGCGCGCCGGTCCGGAGTTTCCGCTGATCGGCGTCGGCGGCGTGTTCACGCCCGGTGATGTACGCGCGAAGCGGGAAGCCGGCGCGGACCTCGTGCAGATCTACACGAGCTTCATCTACGAAGGACCATCGCTGCCGCGGAGGCTTGCGCGAGCGTGATCATCTACGGCATCAATCCGGTGCTCGAAGCGATCCGATCGCACCCCGATCGCATTCAGTTCATCGCCGTTGCGCGCGAGCAGTCGGCGCGGCATCAGCGCCTGATCGGGGAAGCGAAGCAGGCGGATGTCTCCGTGCGAATTGTCAGTACCGAGCAGGTCGATCGCATGGCGGGGCGCGGCGTACACAACGGCGTCGCCGCCGATATGGCAGAGAGCGGCTACGTCGATTTCGATGATGCGATCGAGAAGGCGAGCTTCGTCGTGATCCTCGACGGCATCACCGATCCGCAGAACTTCGGGACGATTCTTCGCGTCGCCGATGGCTTCGGCGTCGATCTCGTCGTCACTCCCGAGCATGAAAGCGTCGGCCTCACGCCCGCGGCGGTCAAGGCGTCGGCAGGAGCGTCGGAATGGGTGCCGGTCGCGCGCGTCACGAATCTGGCGCGAGCGATCGAATCGCTGCAGAAGAAGGATTTCTGGGTGTACGCCGCGGCAGCGGACGGCGACCGTCCCGACAAGATCGATTTCCGGGGCAACGTCGCAATCGTCCTCGGCAATGAAGGAAAAGGCGTGCGCCGCAATGTGCTCCAGCACTGCGATCGCGTGGTCACCATCCCGATGCAGGGGCACGTCGACTCGTTCAATGTGGCGACGGCGGCTGCGGTGCTTTTCTACGAAGTGCGGCGGCAGCAGTCGCAATGAACGCGGATGTAGAGGTTGAGTCCGGCGAGCAGGATATCGGCGAAAAAGAGGGTCACCGAAGGGGGCAGAAGAGCGGCTTTGGCGAGCTCTTTTCGGGCCTCTTTCACGGCCTGTGAGGGTACCCCGTCATCGGAATAACATTCCTCTTGCGAACCGTTTGGCTCTCTGCTATAACCCGCAGTCCCTTCGGCGCGCCGCCTAAGCTCGTCCTCTGCTCAGTCGGTCTTAGCTGGATGTGTCTTTGACATTTCGAAGTGTGGTGCTGGCATAGCTCAGTTGGTAGAGCAGCTGATTTGTAATCAGCAGGTCGCGGGTTCGAGTCCCGTCGCCAGCTCCAGATGCAGTCACCCATCGGAGAGTTGGCTGAGCGGTCAAAAGCAGCAGACTGTAAATCTGCCGGGCCTTGCCCTACGGAGGTTCGAATCCTCCACTCTCCACCATTGAAACTAGAAGAATGAAATCTGAAACCTGAAGAAGGCAGCTTTTTTTCAGGTTTCAGGTTTTAGGCTTAACGACGGGCGGGAGTAACTCAGTTGGTAGAGTCACAGCCTTCCAAGCTGTTGGTCGCGGGTTCGAACCCCGTCTCCCGCTCCAGATCAAAAGCAGACGTTCGTTGAGAGGTTGAAAGCAGTTTTGCGGGGGTCATTTCTGACTTCTGCTTTCTGCCTTCTGATTTCATATGCCCTCGTAGCTCAGGGGTAGAGCACGTCCTTGGTAAGGACGGGGTCACGAGTTCAAATCTCGTCGAGGGCTCCACCGATTTCGATCGCAGATCAGGAGTTTCATCATGGCGCGCGCAGGACGCGAAATCATCACGTTGCAGTGCACCGAGTGCAAACGTCGGAACTACACGACGACGAAGAACCGGAAGACGATGACGGAGAAGCTCGAGCTCAAGAAGTTCTGCCGTCACGACCGGAAGCACACGCCGCACCGCGAAACGAAGTAGGGAATAACGGGGTTAGCCGTAGCTTTGTCAGCTACTTGCGGCGGTTCGTGGATGTCCGACACAGGCCAATAGCTCAATTGGTAGAGCAGCGGTCTCCAAAACCGCAGGTTGGGGGTTCGAGCCCCTCTTGGCCTGCCAACCCAACTCAGTCGCCAGCGGTCAGGGGCCGGTAGCCACACGCGCACGGAGCGCGGAAGGGCTGCGCCGGACCCTGACCCTTGTCGATACCACCTGGAGAGTACATGGCTGAAGAAAATGGACTGGTAGCAAAGCCCAAAGAGTGGGTCGGAAGCGTCAAGGAGTTCTGGCGCGACACCACCACCGAGATGAAGAAAGTGACCTGGCCGGGCCGCCAGGAAGTGTTGAACACGACCGTCGTCGTGATCGTCGCCACCCTCATCTTCGCCGTGTTCCTCTGGGGCTGTGACATCGTCTTCTACAAAGCGATTGACTTTCTCTTCACCAGGTTCGGAGCGGGCATCTAAGTCATGGTTGAAGCCGGCCAGAAGCAGTGGTACATCGTCCACACCTACTCCGGATTCGAGGAGCGGGTGAAGGAGACACTCAACCAACGCGTCGACGCCCTCGGCATGCGCGGGAAGTTCGGCGAGATCAAGATCCCCACCGAAACGCTCGTGGAGATGAAGGGCGGTAAGAAGCGCGAAGTACAGCGCAAGTTCTTCCCCGGCTACATCCTCGTCGAGATGGAGATGTCGGATGAAGCCTGGCACCTCGTCAAGAACACACCGAAGGTCACCGGCTTCGTCGGCACCGGCAAGAAGCCGACGCCGCTGACGCAGGAAGAAGTCGACTCGATCCTGACGCAGGTCGTCACGACCAAGGAAAAGCCGAAGCCGAAGCACGTTTACGAGCACGGCGAGCACGTGCGCATCATCGACGGTCCGTTCACCAACTTCACCGGCGTGGTGGAGGAAGTGAACCTCGACCGCAACACCCTCAAGGTGATGGTCACGATCTTCGGACGCTCGACGCCCGTGGAGCTCGACTTCCTGCAGGTCAACAGATTCGATCCCAGTGAAGAGCAGGGTGGCGGCTCCGCGGCACAGAAACGGTAACGAGATAACAGGACGTTAAATCATGGCTAAAAAGATCACTGGTTACATCAAGCTCCAGATTCCCGCGGGTGCCGCAACTCCCGCTCCTCCCGTCGGTCCGGCCCTCGGCCAGCACGGCGTAAACATCATGGAGTTCTGCAAGACCTTCAACGCCAGGACGCAGGGACAGCAGGGACTGATCATTCCGGTGGTCATTACCGTCTTCTCCGACCGCTCCTTCACATTCATCACCAAAACCCCTCCCGCCGCGGTCCTGCTGCTCCGCGCCGCGGGCATCCCGAAGGGCTCCGGCGTGCCGAACAAGAACAAGGTCGGCAAGGTCACGAAGCAGCAGGTCGAGGAGATCGCGCGCACGAAGATGCCGGATCTCAATGCGGCATCGGTCGAGGCGGCGATCAAGACCGTCGAGGGCACCGCGCGCTCGATGGGTCTCGAAGTCGAATAGAAGCGGTTGCTGAGTTGCTGGGTTACTTGGTTGCTGGGTGGTGTGACCCAGCAACTCAGCAACCAAGCAACCCAACCAGTAACAAAGGCGCCTCAGCGCGTAGCTGAAGCAATCAAAAACGTAGGAGGCAGGAAGCAACGCCTGCCGTTACGACTACGGAGGTGAAATGGCCAAACACGGCAAGAAGTATCGTGCAGCGGCCGAGAAGGTCGAGGAGCGGCCGTACCAGTTGGACGAAGCGTTCGCACTGCTGAAGCAGATCGCGTACGCCAAGTTCAACGAGACGGTCGAGCTTTCGATGCTTCTCGGTGTCGATCCCAAGCACGCCGATCAGATGGTCCGTGGCACGACCGTGCTCCCGCACGGCACCGGTCAGACCAAGCGTGTGCTCGTGATCGCTCAAGGCGACAAACAGCGTGAGGCTACTGAGGCCGGCGCTGATTTCGTCGGCGGCGACGAAATGGTCGAGAAGATCCAGGGTGGCTGGGTCGACTATGACGCCGTCATCGCGACGCCCGACATGATGCGGTCCGTCGGTAAGCTTGGAAAGGTTCTCGGTCCTCGCGGACTGATGCCGAACCCGAAGACCGGCACCGTCACGTTCGACGTCGCCAAAGCACTCCAGGAGATCAAGGCCGGTAAGGTGGAGTTCCGCGTCGACAAGACGTCGATCATTCACGTACCGGTTGGCAAGATCTCATTCAGCGCGGACCAGCTCATTGACAACGCATCGAGCATCATCAATGCGGTGCGCAAGGCGAAGCCGGCTGCGGCGAAAGGCAAGTACGTCCGCACCATCTACATCTCTTCGACCATGAGTCCGTCGATCAGCATCGACTCGACCGTGGCCGAGGTGAAGGCGGAGTAAGGAGGGAACATGAATCGCGAAGAAAAAGCGGCAGTGATCTCCGAATTCTCCGAGGGCATCGGGCAGGCGACCAATGCGTTCCTGATCGATTTCAAAGGCATCACCGTTCCGCAGGTCACCGAGCTGCGCAAGCAGGTTCGTGAGTCCGGATCGAGCTATATCGTCGTCAAGAACACCCTCGCTCTGATCGCGGTGAAGGACTCGCCGCTGACCCAGATCAAGGACCAGTTCTCCGGCATGACCGCCGTCGCGTACAACACGACCGACGCGGTTGGACTGGCGAAGGCGCTGACGAAGTTCGCCAAGGACGTTCCGACGGTTCAGTTCAAGGGTGCGCTGCTCAACGGGCAGATCGTGCCGGCGAGTGAGATTCAGAACATCGCGAATCTTCCGTCGCGCGAAGAGCTCATTGCGAAGCTCCTCTACCTGATGCTGCACCCGATTCGCGGACTGGTCACCGTTCTCGCGGCGAACATCCGCAACCTCGCGGTGGTCCTCGATCAGGTTGCCAAACAGAAGACTGAATAAAGATGGCGCGGGCTCACGCTCGCCAGAGATTGAACAGATAACGAATACATTTGGAGGCTGAAATGGCTATTTCGACTGAAGATTTCGTGAAGCAGATCGAGACGATGTCGGTCCTCGATCTTTCCAACCTCGTCAAGGCTCTCGAAGATCGCTTCGGTGTGTCGGCTGCTGCCGCCGCGCCGGCTGCGGTTGCCGCCGGTCCTGCGGCTGCGGCTGCTCCGGTTGAGGCCCAGACCGAGTTCACCGTCGTCCTCAGCGAGGTCGGTGAGAAGAAGATCAACGTCATCAAGGCGGTCCGCGAGGTCACCTCGCTCGGCCTGAAGGAAGCGAAGGACCTCGTCGAGGGCGCTCCGCAGACCGTGAAGGAAAACGTCTCGAAGGAAGAGTCCGAGAAGATCAAGAAGGTCTTCGAAGACGCCGGCGCCAAGGTCACGATCAAGTAATCGGTGTCAACCATGGTCCGGGCAGGGTGGAATTGCCCTGCCCGGATTTGCTTTCTGTAACAGCGAATGCAGAACGCAGAATTCAGAATGAAGAATTTAGAAAAGGGACGTGCGCGCAGCGCCACCTCGATTCTTCATTCTTAATTCTGCGTTCTGCGTTCTGCTTCAATCTTCGGGTAGAGAGGGGGGGAGCGGCCCTCTCGTCAGTCCCGACCTCCTGCAAGTCACCACGCTGCGTAAGCCTGCGCGTGGCCCTGCCTGTTGTAGCGCACACCACAACGCAAGGAGTCCACGTAATGAACGGTTCGATGCCTAAACAGGAGCCGGTTCGCCATGACTTCTCCAAAATCCGGAGCTACATGGCGTTGCCGAATCTCATCGACGTGCAGCGCAAGTCGTATGAACGCTTCCTGCAGATGAACCTCCTACCCGAAGAGCGTGAAGACACCGGCCTGCAGTCGGTCTTCACCAGCGTCTTTCCCTTCAGCGATTTCCGGGAGACCTGCTCGCTCGATTTCGTCAAGTTCTCCATCGGCAACTGGGAGTGCAAGTGTGGTCAGTTGAA